>NZ_JBEPLH010000023.1:0-116320 GCF_040545135.1 Burkholderia sp. 572
ACCCGAGGCCGGGCAAGCTATGATGCGTCTCGCTCCGCTTGCCGCCGGATCGGCCGCATCAGGTAGCCCATCCGCGCGCATCGCGCCATGCGTCGGTCTATGCGGTCACTGCGTACGTCCTCCACCTGAACGGCATCGTGCCCGGCGACGCCCGGCTCGACGCGCGCACGCTGCCGCGCGTGAAGATGCCGAACCGCGACGGTTTCGTGCCTGACCCGAGGCCGGGCAAGCTATGATGCGTCTCGCTCCGCTTGCCGCCGGATCGGCCGCATCAGGTAGCCCATCCGCGCGCATCGCGCCATGCGTCGCGCGGATCGACGGCACTACGGGCAATCATTCGGCAGGCCCCTGTTCCGGTGGATCGGGGCACGTCGCGGCAGCGCGCGACGCGGTATCCGTCACGCGGCGTACGTGACGCGCCGTCCGCAAGGATTGGGGCCTACCCGCCCCGCGTGAGGGGCCGATTTCAGCTTACGTCACGCATGCGCCGGGACTGACCGCGTCCCGACGCGTCAGTGCTGAATGCCCCAGCGCCGCACGGTCGCGCGTTCGAGCGTATCGAACACGAGGTTCTCGACCAGCAGCCCGATCACGATGACGGCCGCGAGGCCCGCGAACACGCGATCCGTGTACAGCTCGTTGCGGTTCTGGAAGATGTACCAGCCGAGCCCGCCCTGCCCCGCGCTCGCGCCGAACACGAGCTCGGCCGCGATCAGCGTGCGCCACGCGAATGCCCAGCCGACGCGCAGCCCCGACAGGATCGACGGCAGCGCGGCAGGCACGAGGATCAGCGCGATCTGGCGCAGGCCGGTGAGCCCGTAGTTGCGTCCGGCCATTTTCAGCGTGACGGGTACGCCGGCGAAGCCGGTATACATGCTCAGCGCGAGCGGCCACAGCACCGCATGCACGAGCACGAACAGCAGGCTTCCGGTGCCGAGCCCGAACCACAGCAGCGCGATCGGCAACAACGCAATGGACGGCAGCGGATTGAACATCGACGTGAGCATCGTCAGCAGATCGCGACCGATGCGCGTCGATACCGCGAGCGACGTCAGCGCGAACGCCAGCAGCACGCCCAGCGCATAGCCGCGGAGCAGAACCGACATCGAGATGCCCGTCTTGACGAGCAGTTCGCCCGACTCGATGCCCTGCACGAACGCAGCCAGCGTCGCGCCGAAGGTCGGGACGAGCAGATCGTTCGCGACGATGCGCGCGACGATCTCCCAGACGGCGATCAGCACGAGCGCGATGACGCTGCGGCGAAACCACGCTGCGCCGGCGATGCGGCGCAGCAGCGGCGCGGGCGCCGCGCGTTCGGCGTCGGGCAGCGCGTCGAGCGTGCGCGTGTATTCGTCGCGCACGGGCGGCCGCGGCGGCAGGGCCGGATCGATCGTACTCATGATGCGGCGTCCTCGGTCGTCGGTACGTGCGGTGCGTCGGTGTCGAACAGCAGGCGGTGAATCCGGGCGACGTTGTCGCGGAAGTCGCCGGTATCGACGTTGTCGAGCGAATGCTCGTGGCTGTTGAGCTCCGCGCGCACGCGGCCCGGATGCGGCGACAGCAGCAGAATCCGGTTGCCGACCACGAGCGCCTCCTCGATCGAGTGCGTGACGAACAGCAGCGTGAAGCGGAACTCGTCCCACAGCCGAAGCAGTTCCTCCTGCATCTTGCGGCGCGTGAGCGCATCGAGCGCCGCGAACGGCTCATCCATCAGCAGCACGCGCGGCTGCATCGCCAGCGCCCTCGCAATCGCGACGCGCTGCTTCATGCCGCCCGACAGCGTATGCGGATAGGCATCGGCAAACGCGCCGAGGCCGACCTTGTCGAGATAGTGCAGCGCGCGCTCGCGTGCTTCGACGCGCGACAGCTTCGCGGCGACGCGCAACGGAAACGCGACGTTCTCGGCGACCGTCTTCCACGGCGGCAACTGATCGAACTCCTGGAACACGACGATGCGGTCGGGCCCCGGCCCGCTTACGGGCCGGCCGTCGAGCGCGATCGAACCCGAGACGGGCTCGATGAAGCCGGCGATCGCCTTCAGCAACGTCGACTTCCCGCACCCCGACGGGCCGAGCAGCACGAAGCGGTCGCTGCCGTACACGTCGAAGCTCACCTGATGCGTCGCGCGAACGATCCGCGCGCCGCTGCGGTATTCGAGGCTGACCTGGTCGATCGCCAGCAGGCGTTCGCTGTGCGTGGCGGCCTGCGCGGCGTTCGCGGCCGGGCGATCGTCGGCACGCGTATCGGGCACGGCAGACGTGGCCGGCGACGCGCCGCCACGTGCCGCATACGGCGGCAACCAGGTTCGGGGAGAAGTGGCGTTCACGATCGAATCTCTTGCGGGAAAAGCGTCAACATACGGCCGGGCACCGTGTGGACCAACCATCGATTGCGCATATCGAAACCGCGCCGACGCATAAGCGTCGATCGCGGCGTCACAGCATCGGCGCCGTTCAACTGCCGCCAGTCGTCGCCGGATCGTCGAAGAAATAATCGCGCCACGACTTCGGTTCGTTGCGGATCGCGCCGGTGCGATGCATGAACTGCGCGAGCGGCAGCGTATTCTGCGGCGCGGTCTTGAACTGCACCTGCGGATTGCGCAGGATCTTCAGCAGCAGCGCGCGATCGATCTTCGAACCGTTCACGCGAATATAGGTGTCGGCCGCGCGCTCCGGATCGGCCGTGATCTGCCGTGCGGCGTCTGCCAGTGCGGCGACGAACGCACGGTAGGTCTTCGGGTTGTCGTCGCGGAATTTCTCGGTCGCGTACAGCACCGTCGCGGAACTCGGGCCGCCGAGCACGTCATACGAATTCAGCACGATGTGCGCGTTCGGGTTGCCGGCGAGTTCCTGCTCCTGGAACGGCGGATTGCCGAAGTGACCGGTAATCACGTTGCTGTTCGCGAGAATCGCGGCCGTCGCATCCGGATGCGGAATCGCCTGCGTCAGCGCGTCGAGCTTGTCGAACTGCTTGTCGCCCCACTGCTTCGCGGCCGCGTACTGCAGCACGCGCGACTGCACCGACACGCCGACCGCCGGCACCGCAATGCGGTCCTTCGCGCTCAGGTCGGCGATCGTCTTCACGTTGGGGTTGCTGCTCACGAGGTAGTACGGAAAATTGCCGAGCGACGCGACACCCTTCACGTTCTGCCGGCCGCGCGTGCGATCCCACACGGTCAAGAGCGGACCGACGCCCGCGCCCGCGACGTCGACCGCGCCGGACAGCAGCGCGTCGTTCACGGCCGCGCCGCCCGACAGCCGCACCCAGTCGACCTTGATGTCGAGGCCAGCCTTGCGCCCTTCCTTCTCGATCAGTTGCTGGTCGCGCGCGACGTTCAGCATCAGGTAGACGACGCCGAACTGCTCGGCGATGCGGATGCGGCCCTCCGCGTGCGCGGCTTGCGGGATGATCGCACCCGCGAAGGCGAGTGCGGCGGTGAGCGTGGCCGCCAGCGCGCGACGCGCCGGCAAGAACGAAAACGACATCGGAACTCCGGTCAGGAAGGGGCAGGAATGAATGACGCGGCGCGTGGCTCAGAAAGGCGCATCGCCCTCGATCGTCGTGCGGTACAGCTTGCGGCGCAGGTGGTCGGGCGTGCCGGCGGCGAGATGCATCAGCGAACGGTTGTCCCAGAACACGAGGTCGTGGTCGCGCCACGCATGCCGATACAGGTGCTCGGCGCGCACGCTGTGCGCGAACAGTTCGTCGAGCAGCGCGCGGCTTTCGTCGTCGGGCAAGCCGATGATGCGCGTCGTGAAATGCTCGCTGACGAACAGTGCCTTTCGGCCGGTTTCAGGATGGGTGCGCACGACCGGATGAACGACCGCCTCGACCTGCGCGATCTGCTCGGGCGACAGGTTGGGCCGCCACGGGCTGCGCGCCTGCAGTTCCGCATAGCGCGCGAGATACGTATGCTCGGCGTGCCGCCCTTCGACTGCGCGGCGCAGGTGCGCGGGCAGCGTGTCCCACGCGAGATGCATGTTCGCGAACAGCGTATCGCCGCCTTCCGCCGGCAGTTCCTGCGCGTGCAGCAGCGAGCCGAGGCTCGGTTTTTCCTTGTACGACAGGTCGGAGTGCCAGAAATGGCCGGCATCGCCGAGCCCGACCGGTTTGCCGTTCTCGACGATGTTCGACACGATCAGCACTTCCGGGTGGCCGGCCAGCGCGAACTGGTGCAGCACGTGAATCTGCAGCGGGCCGAAGCGGCGGCTGAACGCGATGTGCTCGTCCGGCGTGATGCGCTGGTCGCGAAACACCAGCACGTGGTGATCGAGATGCGCGCGATGGACGCGCGCGAAGTCGCCGGCGTCGAGCGGTTGCGACAGGTCGAGGCCGATCACTTCGGCGCCGAGCGGCGCGTCGAACGGCACGATGTCGAAATGCTGCGCCGCGCCGTCCGGCCGCAAGGCAGGATGTCCAGCGGATAGCGTTGCGGCGTCGCGAATGGCGGTAGTCGTCACGGCATGGCCCTGATTCGGTCAAAACGCGAATCTACGAGGGCGTGCCGGCGTGCGTCAACGAAGCGATTCGGATACGTTTATCTGCTGCGGTGATAAAGATCGCTGCTCGCGCATACGACGCCGGCGAGCAATACCGTATGCAGTTGCGCGCCGAAATCGCGCACGCGTTCCATCACGGACTTGTTGCGGCGCACGAGGAAGCGTCAGCTGGCGCCCGCCGCCAGGTGTCCACACCGAGCCCGCTCGATACATGCGCACAGCGCTTCGGCGATAGCGTCGATCGGTGCGCCGGGCCCGAACGTCGCCGCGACACCCTTCATCTTCAGGTGTCGCGCATCCGCCACGGGAAAGATTCCGCCCAACACCACCTGAATCGCGGCGTCATACGACGCCAGTGCACCGAGTAGCCCTTCGACCAGTTCGAGGTGGGCACCCGACAACGACGAAATGCCCACGATGTCGGCGCCATACGCCTGCGCGGCTGCCGCCACACATGCCGGCTGCTGAAACAGCGGCAGGCGCAGGACGTCGAATCCGGCGTCCTCGAGCGCAGTTGCGACGACGGCCGCACCGCGGTCGTGCCCGTCCTGGCCGAGCTTGGCGATCATGATGCGCGGCCTGCGTCCCACGCGTTTCGCCAGCCGGTCGACGCAGCCCTTCGCCGCCCGCCATGCAGCGTCGTCTCGCCGATGTTCGCCGTAGACGCCCTTGCCGTCCGCTTCCACCGCCACGACATGCCGCGGCCATACCGATTCCAGCGCGCGCGTACACTCCCCGACGGTCGCACGTGCCCGCATGCAGTCGATCGCCAGTGCCAGCAGGTTTCCGGTGCCGTCGCGCGCGGCGTCGGCCAGCCGCTGCAACGCCGTCGCAACCCGCGCCGGATCGCGCGCGGCCTTGACGGCTGCGATTCGCCGCGCCTGCCCGGCACGCACATGACGGCCGTCGATCTCGCACACCATGAATTCGCCAGTCGGTTCGTCCGCGACGAAACGGTTCACGCCAACCACGGTCCGGCGCCCCGAATCGACCTGCGCCTGCGTCGCGGCCGCGGCGCGCAGCAAGCGCCGCTTGACCCAGCCGGACTCGATCGCGGCGATCACGCCGCCCTGCGCGTCGATGGCGGCCAGCTCGGCGCGCACGCGCGTCGCGATGTCGTCCGTCAGCGACTCCATCATGTACGAGCCGGCCCACGGATCGACCGTGTCGCACAGTCCCGTTTCATGCTGCAGAATCAGCTGCGTATTGCGCGCGAGGCGCGCCGCCGCCGCGGAAGGCAGCGCAAGCGCTTCATCGTACGCATTCGTGTGCAGCGACTGCGTGCCGCCGAACGCCGCGGCCATCGCCTGCGCCGTCACGCGAACGATGTTGTTTTCCGGCTCCTGTGCCGTCAACGACCAGCCCGACGTCTGGCAGTGCATGCGCAGTGCGCACGCCCGGGGCGAACGCGCGCCGCACGCGTGTGCGATCTCCGCCCACAGCAGGCGCGCCGCGCGCAGCTTGGCGATTTCCGTATAGAAATCGCTGCCGACGCCGAAGAAAAAGCTCAAACGGGAGCAGGCTTCATCGGCAGGCATGCCGCGTGCGGCCAGCGTGTCGACGTACGCGCGCGCGTTCGACAGCGTCAGCGCGAGCTCGAGCACGGCATCGGCGCCGGCTTCCTGGAAGTGATACCCCGACACCGACAGCGCATTGAAGCGCGGTGCATGCCGCGCGAGCCACAACGCGACGTCGGCGACGATCCGCATCGACGGCTCCGGCTCGAAGATCCACGTATTGCGGACCATGTACTCCTTCAGGATGTCGTTCTGAATCGTCCCGCCGATCCGCTCGGGCGGCACGCCCTGCTCCTCGGCGGCCACGACGAACGCCGCCATGATCGGCAGGACCGCGCCATTCATCGTCATCGACACGGTCGTCGCGTCGAGCGCAATGCCGTCGAACAGCCGCACCATGTCCTCGACCGTATCGATCGCGACGCCGGCCAAGCCGACGTCGGCCCGCGCCTCGGCGCAGTCCGAGTCGTAGCCCCGCTGCGTTGCCAGGTCGAATGCCACGGACAACCCCTGCGCGCCCTGCTCGAGTGCCGTGCGAAACGCGAGATTGGAATCCGCGGCGTCGGCATGCCCCGTGTATTGCCGGATCGTCCATGGGCGATCGGTATACATCGACGCGTACGGCCCGCGCACATAGGGCCACGCTCCGGGCATGCCGTCGAGATGCGCGACGGCGTCGAGATCGCTGCGCGTGTAGAGTTTCCGCAGCGGCACCGCGCGCGCGCCTCGATCGTTCCGCGCGACGTTCTCCACGCCGGTGCCCGGCTCCATGCATGCCGCTTCGTTCATGCCCGACTCCAGCGCTTTTGCGTGATCACATCGGCAATCTTCGTCCCGTCGCCGTCGCGCACGATTTCGCTCCAGTGCAACAGGCCATCCGCATCCGATCGAGCACGCGCGAAACGCACGGTCAACGAATCGCCGATGTCGAGATTTCCATGAAAGTACAGTTGACGCGCCGCCAGCACGGGGGCTTGCTCGAAGCGGTAATGCTGCCATTCCGCGCGGTCGACGAATGCCTGGAAGCTGGCGAAGTAAAGCAGGTCCGCGCCATTGAAATCCATGTTCGGGCACGGCAGAAACGAGACGCTTGCGCCGTCGCCCTCCGCGAGGCCGGCGAGCGCCGGCACGATCGACGCATCCCGCACGCGCAACTTCTTCGCACGTTCCGCCATCGCCAGCGCATCGGCCGGAACCGGTCCGGTGCTGCCGTCGATGCCGGTCATGCGCGCCTTCGCCACCGAGCGGTTGCTGCCGGCGTGTTCGCGCGTCACGAACGTCGACATCATCCGCACGATGCCGGCTTCGTCGTCGCCGCGCCGGATCCGCTGCTCGCTGAAATGGCGAATCGGGCCGACCCTGCGAAGCGCGACATGAAGCGCGAACGTGTCGTTCTCGCGAATCGCGTGACGGCGGTTCATGTCGACGTGCACCGCAACGAACGACGCATAGGCACGCCGCCCCTCGTCGTCGAAGAACTCGGGGACGTCGCGGCCGCCGTGCGCGGCCAGCGCGTCCCAGTGACGCTGCCCGCACTCCTTGAGCAGCCAGTTCTCCGCGAGCCCCGTGTGCGCGAGTTGCGGCATGCCGGCCCGATAGCGATGGATGGCGGTATGCATCGGCGTCAGGCGGCCAGGCTTTCGGCCGAGCGCCGCGCGGCCGTCGTCCCGGCCTGGATCTGGTCGACGATATGGGCGGCATCGCGCGCCACCCCGGAGAATCGCCCGGAACCCCACGTATATAGCCAGGGCAGCCCGACGAAGTAGAGCCCCGGAACCGGCGTCACGCCGCGCCGGTGCGCGGGATAACCGCGGCCGTTGAATACCGGCGCATCCAGCCAGCTGAAATCCGGAGTGAAGCCGATGCACCAGACGACCGATGCGATGCCGCTGGCCGCGAGATCGAGCGCCGTGCGCTCGCCGGCCGGACGCCACACGGGCTCGTAGCGCGTCGCCGGCGGCGCCGCGATCCCGTTCTTCTCGATATGGGCATCGATGCCGGCATTGATCCGGTTGTACGTATCGTCGGCGCTGTCGAGCTGCGCCGACAGATCCGCGGAGAAGCGCAACTGCCCGCCCGCGAAATCCTCCAGCCGGCCGTACAGTTCCATCCCTTCGGCCGCAAAGCGGCGCAGATCGATATCGCGCCCGCCATCGCGGCCGGTCACATAGTGGTTGGTATTGTCGCGCACGCCTTCGCGCAGCGGATGCGCATCGACCGGCATGTCGTAGTACTGCATGTCGGCCAGCCAGTCGACGACGTCCCTGCCCCGGTAAAAACGCGCACAGCGCGGTGCATCGCCCACCGCGAGGAACACTTTTCGCCCGGCGAGGTGGAGGTCTTCCGCGATCTGCGCGCCCGACTGCCCCGATCCGACCACGAGAACCGGTCCGTCCGGCAATGCGGCCGGATTCCGGTATTCCGACGACTGGATCTGCACGATCGTTGCCGGCAACCGCTCGGCCATCCGCGGCACAATCGGCCGATGGTAGCCGCCCGATGCAACGACGACCTGATCCGCCGTGTACGCGCCGCGCGACGTCGCGATGCGATAACGTCCGTCCGCGTCGCGCGTCACACGCTCGACGGCGGTATGTTCCAGCACCGGTGCATCGACGCTGCGGATGAATCCGTCGAGATACTCGACGATCTCGTCCTTCGTCATGAAGCCGTGCGGGTCGGCACCGCGATACGGATAGCCCGGCAGCGCACACTGCCAGTTCGGCGTCACGAGACAGAACGCGTCCCAGCGCTGCTTGCGCCACGTGTGCGTCACGGTCTCCTTTTCGAATACGAGATGATCGATACCAGCCTGCTTCAGGTAGTAGCTGATCGACAACCCCGCCTGCCCGCCGCCGATGACGGCTACGCGCAGATGGGAATCGGATTCCGGGAGGCTGGATGAAACAACGGGTTCGCTTGACATGATGCAGTCCTGAATGTGTGTTGAAGAGGACAGTGGATTCCTGCGTGCCTTACGCCTCAAACGAGTTCGATGACGGTCACGGTCGCGTCGCCCTGCGGCGCGAATCGTTCCGCGTTCGCTTCGATCCGTGCCAGCTCGTCCATCGCGGCCGAGCACGCGAATCCGTATTTCTCGCGGACGCGATCGGACGCGATACCCAGCGCGCGTCGGGCTCGCTCGACGAAGTCGTCGAGCGCGTACTGCGTCTCGGGCGTGAAGAATTCCGACACGACGGTCGAAGGCGAATAGCAATTTGTTTCCGACTGATCGGGCCAACGAACCCGAAAATGCATGACCGGCATGATTCCTCCTCATTCAGTGGACACGACTCGCGCACGCTGCGCCAGCCGGGCCCGGTAGATATCCAGATGCCTTCGCGCACTCGCTTCCCATGAGTAGCGGTTCAGCACAGCGGGGACGGCATGTGCGAAATCGGGAACACGCCGTCCCGAGAGCGCGTCGCGCAGCGCGTCGGCGATCGAATCCACATCGCCGGGATCGGCCCACACGCACGCGTGCTCGTCCAGATACTCGGTAAAGGGTTCGATTTCGGACACGACGACGGGCTTTCCGCAAGCAAGCCCCTCGAGCACGACCAGACCGAATCCCTCTCGGACCGACACCATCGACACCACGTCGGCACAGTGCATCAGCGCGACCAGCGCCGCGTCGTCGAGCGGCCCCGTCGACACGACGGGTTCGTCGACGCCGATCCCCAGCCCGAGGGCAGCGGCGCGCGCGACGAAGCGGCGCGCGTATGCGTCGTGATCGAGCAGGCTCGCGCCGCCCGCGATCACGAGCCGTGCATCGGGCATCGTGCCGCGCAATCGGGCGAACGCCTCGAGCAACGCGATCGAGTTTTTCCGCTCCTCGATCCCGCCGATCGCCAGGACAATCGGGCCGCCGTGCAGGCCGTACCGCTGCCGCACCGCCTGCATGTCCGCCTGGTCCGTACGAGCGAACCGGGCGACGTCCACGCCGTTGGGCACCACGCTTGCGTCGACCCCGAACGTCTTGCGCATCGTGGCCGCCCACACGGCGCTCACGCACAGCACCTGGTCCGCCGCGCGCCACGCACGTTCCTGCCAGCGCTCGAGCTGCGGGTCGTCGAATACGTCGAGGTGATGCACGGTCCGTACGAAGCCGTCTATTGCGCCTGCCTGCCGCAACTCGGCCAGCGCATTGCCCGTGATGCTGTCCTGTGCATGCAGAACGTCGAACCCGCCCGCCTCGTGCTCCAGCAACGCGCGCCTGATCGCGGCAATCCGCGCGGACACCATTTCCGCGATGCTGCCAGGGCGGCCATCGACACGCGCCAGCACGACGCGGCACGGGACATCGCGGAACATCGCCTCGCCCGGCGCGGCCGGCGCGAACACGGTGACGTCGCTTCCCGCTTCGTGCAGCGCACTGGCGAGTTCAAGTGCGTGCACGACACCGCCGCGCGGATTCACCGAATGGGTCAGCAGCGCGATGCGCAACGCATCGCCACTCATCGGACACCTCCGCCGCCGGTCATGAACGGTTCGATCCGGAAATCCCACAGCACCGCCGTTTCGCCCGCTTCTTCGACGACGACCTCGCGCGTTGCGTCGATATCACCGATCACGGCGCACGCGAGCCCGCGCGCCGCGAAGCGCTCCACGATCGCGTCGGCATGCGCCGGCCGGACCGACATCAGGAACCCGTAGCTCGGAAAGGCCATCAGCCAGCGATCGAAATCGACGCCGGGCGGACGCGGGATCGCGTCGAGTTCGATGCGCGCGCCGACGCGCGAGCATTCGACGAGCATCAGCGCCGTACCGAGCACGCCCGCCATCGAGATATCCTTCGCGGCATCGCACAGCCCGTCTTCAGCCAACGCCGGCAGGATCTCGAGATCGCCGCGCAGCCGGGCCGGCGGCGCGCCGACCGACGCATTCCAGAACGGATACGGATCCTCGAATGCGCCACGCAGGTCGACCGCCATCATCAGGCGATCGCCCGGCCGCGCGCTGAAGCTCGACAGCAGCGCGCGGGCCCGGCCCAGGATCGATACCGCAAGCTGCCCCTGCGCGCTGCGCGTGTTGCTGTGGCCGCCGACGATCGGCACGCCATACGCCGACGCAGCCGCGGCCATCCCGGCGAGCACCGGCCGCGCGGCGTCGATTCCGTCGCTCCACAATGCATCGACGACGGCGATCGGCCGCCCGCCCATCGCGTAGATGTCGCTGATGTTCGCCATCACGCCGCTGTACCCCGCGAACCACGGCATCGACTCGACGAAATCGCCGACCATGCCCTCGATCGCGAACAGCAGGTAACCGTCCGCGTCGGGAATCGCCGCGCAGTCGTCGCCGAGTGCCACCGCCTGTGCAAGATCCCGCTCGCCGTTCGGCAATGACGCCGCGAGCGATGCGACCACGCCGGAGATGTCGTGCTTGTGCTGGAAGCCGCGACTTGCGCGCAGCGTCGCGATGCGATCGTCGACACTCATGGCCGCCCCTCCGAGCGCAGGACGAAACCCTCGAACGGCGTGCCGCACGGCGGATAGTGCGCAAGCCGGGCCTGCATCAGTTGATGAGGACGTCCGAACAACGTTTCCTCGCCGAGCGCATCCCAGTGAAGCCGACGAAACAGCGGCACGTTCTGCGATTGCACGTGTGCGACGAAGGTCCGGCAACCTTCGGCATGCGCGCTGCTGACGGCAAGTGCGATCAGCATCGAGCCGATCCTGCCCTGCCTGCGAAATGCCGGATGCACCGCCAGCCGCGAGCCCATCCAGGTTCCGGGCACGGTTTCATGAATCCGCACCGTGCCGACCACCTGCTCGGGCAGCCCCGCGCAGCAGCTGACTGCGACCAGCAGTTGCGCGTGGCGATCGATATCGTCGCGATCGTCGCCGGCGAAGATCCCCTGCTCGATGCAGAACACCGCCAGGCGCAGTTTGTACGCTTCGTCGATTTCCCACGGAAGCGCCGCCCATTTGATCCGGTATTCGGCGGGCCGGTAGGTGTCGCGGCAGTCGGCCAGTCCCATCTCTGCGCAGTACATGCTCACCCCTCGTAGGTCGAAAGCGACGAGCAGGCACCGCACTTTCCGCAGCCTGCCTTGATGTCGGCGGAGCGCATGCCGGCGTCGCGCAGCATGGCGCCGAGCGGTTCGAGCACCGCCCGCATGAACTCCGGCGACGGCGCCGGATGACTCTCCAGCGGCGTGCCGCTGATCGGGACGAACGGCACGACGAACGGATACACGCCCAACCCGATCAGTTCACGCGACATGTCGAGGATCGCGGCCGCGCTGTCGCCGAGCCCGGCAAGGATGTAGGTGCTGACCTGGCCGCGGCCGAACACGCCGACGGCCGCGCGGAATGCCGCCATGTATCGGGACAGCGGCACGCTCGCCTTGCCCGGCATGATCCGTTCGCGCACCGCCGGCGTCACGGCTTCCAGATGCATGCCCAACGTATCGATCCCGCTTGCCTTCATCCGGTCGAACCAGCTGTCGTCGTCCGGCGGCTCGCATTGCGCCTGGATCGGGAGATCGACGGCCGCCTTGATCGCGAACGCGCTTTCGCACAGCACGCGCGCACCGCGATCCGGCGTCGGTGGTGTGCCGGTCGTCAACACCATGTGCTTGACGCCGTCGAGCAGGACCGCCGCGCGCGCAACCTCGGCGAGCTGTTCCGGCGTCTTGCGGGCGATCGTCCGGCCGGCCGCGAGCGACTGGCCGATCGAGCAGAACTGGCAGGTCTTGCGCCGGCTCTCGTAGCGAATGCAGGTCTGCAGCACCGTGGTCGCCAGCACGTCGGCGCCATGCAGCGTCGCGATGTGCGAATACGGCACGCCCTCCAGTGTCTGCAACGCGTAGAAGCGCGGGCTCGACGGAAAGCTGATGCTCGCGATCGGGATGGTGCCGCGCGAGAGCAGGCTGACGCCCGCCGCATCGGGCGCCGCCGCGACGAACGGCGAATCCCACGCGGTACTCGTGTGCACCGGCACCATGATGGTCACGCCGTCGACCGTCACGGCCTTGTGATCGGACGGCCCGGCGCCGCCGCGCCGGCTCGCGGCGCCCACCCGCGGATCCGCGAGGCGCAGCCCGACCGACTGCAGTTCAGTCATCAATTGCCGGCTCTGCACCGACGGTTTCGCGTTCGCGCTCATGGCAATGTCCCTCGAAGTCGCGTGCGGCCCGCACGCCGATCCCCATCGGGGTCACCGTCGTCGCCGGCCGATCGTTGATGGCAAGACTCAGCAGTTCCGGCCGTGCATAGTGGCCGACCGAATCCATCATTCGCTTGCGCTTGGTGATCAGCGACATGTCCAGGTCGGCGATCACCATCCCTTCGCCCTCCCGCAAGGGCTCGGCCAGATGCTGCCCCTCCGGTGACACGATCGCGGTATTGCATCCGCCGCGCAGGGCCTTCTGCAGATTCGGATCGCCCGTGATCGACTCGATCTGGGCGTCCGTCAGCCAGCCGGTCGCATTGACGACGAAGCAGCCCGCTTCCAGCGCATGGTGGCGGATCGTGACTTCGATCTGTTCCGCAAAGATCGGGCCGACCAGCGAGCCGGGAAACTGACTGCAATGAATTTCCTCGTGCTGGGTCATCAGCGCATAACGGGCGAGCGGGTTGTAGTGCTCCCAGCACGCGAGCGCACCGACCCGTCCGACACCGGTCTGCGCAACCTTGAGTCCGGCCGCGTCGCCCTGCCCCCAGATCATCCGCTCATGAAACGTCGGCGTGATCTTGCGGCGCTTCACCGCGAGGCGCCCGTCGACGTCGAAGATCAGCTGCGTGTTGTACAGGCTGCCGTGGTCGCGCTCGTTCACGCCGAGCACGACCACCATCCCGTGCAGACGCGCGCGCTCCGCAACGGCATGCGTCACGGGGCCCGGCACCGCCACGGCCTGCTCGTACAGCCGCATGTGATCGGCGCCGGATGCGACCGGCGTCCGCACGAACGAGAAGTACGGGTAATACGGCACGAATGTTTCGGGAAAGACGATCAGCTGGACGCCCTTGCCGGCGGCCTCGTCGATCGCCGCGCAGACCTTGTCGAGCGTGCCGCCGGCGCGTTCCAGATCGGGAGCGATCTGGACGGCTGCCGCCCGGACGATGCGTTTGTCGGACATGATGGCACCCGTCATTCGATCAAACGGTCCAGGTATGGATAACCAGCGCGTTCTCCTTGCGGTGAAGCAGCTGGATATCCAGCACGTCGAGCGGATTGATCGGTCGAATGCCCTCGATCAGCGACGCTTCGCCATGCCCGTAGAGCGCCTGCAGCGCAAAACGGCACGCGTAGACTTTCCCGCCTTCTTCCATGAACTTGACGAGTTGCTTGTTGAAGTTCAGATGACCGGGAAACGCCTCGTCGCCGAGCGTCGGAAACCCGCGCTGGAGGCCGAGCGTCACGCCGGGGCCATAGAGCAGCACCGACGTCTCGAATCCCTTGCGTTGCAGGCGAGTCGCCTGCAGCAGGTTCACGAAGCCGATCGATCCCTCGAACGCAACCGTGTGGAACGTCACGAGCGCTTTCTCGCCCGGTTCCGCCTTGACGTCTTCGAACACCTTTTCCTCGTAATCGACGAGGAAATCTCCCTTCTTGTGCAACGGCTGATTGACTGCGGGCATGGCACGCTCCGTTTGATAATGAGTTCAGTGATATTCCCGAACACTTTCGAGTCCGGGCAATCTCATTAACGCAACGCATATGCCAACCAGGCACCGACCTGATGCGATCACTCTCCGATCATTCAATCGATAAATGCCGATGCAGCCGGTCCGATCCTTGCGTGACCGAATGCGGTTCGGACAGGAAGTGTCCCGTCCGGGCGACGGCGCGCACCCGTGTGAAGCAACCAGCAAGCATGCGTGCGCATCGAGCGTGCATCCATGCATCAATCCGATACATGATGCGATCAATGCAATCATCTGGCTTCAGAATGGCGATATAGATATTTCCGATTAATGCGCCATGCTAACGTTTTGATGAATCATCAAATGGAAACAGGTATGGATTACATAATCCATCATTGGTCGAAGCGACTCCTGGAAAGCAGGAAGCCGGCGTACCTGCTGATCCCCGACCTGATCGAGGAAGACCTGGCGGCGGGCCGGCTGAAACCACGCGACCGCCTACCCGGGCTGCGCGATCTCGCCGGTGCGCTGAACCTGAACTACACGACGGTGGCCCGCGCGTATGCTGAAGCCCGCAGGCGCGGCTTGCTCGATACACGGGCAGGAAGCGGTACGTTCGTGCGCGGCCCAACCCGGACGATCCCGCTGTCGGGCGGGAGCAGCATCGAGATGTCGATGAACATGCCACCGGAGCCGCCCGAGATGGCCGGGCGACTGCAGGAATCGGCTGCCGCATTGTTCGCCGCGGCGGACCCTTACCAATTGATGCGATATCAGGATTTCGGCGGCACACCGGCGGATCGCGCCGCCGGCCGCGCATGGCTGGCCAATCGCCTGCCCGGCTGCAGCAGCGATACCGTGCTCGTTTGCCCGGGAATCCACAGCGCCCTCGTCGCGCTCGTTTCCCGGCTTGCAAGCCGCGGCGACTCGATCTGCCTCGATTCGCTCGCTTACCCCGGCATCAAGGCCATCGCATCGCAACTGGGCGTGCGGTTACAGCCGCTGCCGCGGGACGACGACGGGCCGTTGCCGCACGCCTTCGAATCGCTCTGCCGAAGCGGACAGCCCGCTGCACTGTACTGCAACCCGACCCTACAGAACCCGAGCACGCTCACGATACCGTTCCGGCGCCGCGAAGCGTTGGCCGATATCGCCACACGCTACAACGTGCCCATCATCGAGGACGATGCCTATGCGATGCTGCCGCAGAGCGCGCCGCCCCCGCTGGCGCTGCTGGCGCCAGAACTGACCTACTACGTGACCGGCATGTCGAAGAACTTCGGCGCCGGGTTGCGCATCGCTTACCTGCTCGCGCCGACGGTGCGCGAAGCACAGCGGATCGCCGGCGCACTGCGCGCCACGACCGTGATGCCGAGCCCGTTCACGATGCTGCTGTCTACCCAGTGGATCAATGACGGCACGGCAAGCGAGATGCTGGCCGCAATTCGATCGGAGGCGCATGCACGGCAGGCGATCGCGGGCCGGATTCTCGGCGCATGGCCTTTCGATGCCCACCCCGACGGTTTCCATCTCTGGTTGCCGATTCCGGGCGAGTGCCTATGGACCGCACCGGATCTGGCGCAGCATCTGCGGAGTCGAAACGTCGCCGCCGTGGCGAGCGCGGCATTTTCGACGGACGGCGACCCGCCGGCGGCGATCCGTATCTGCCTTGGCGGGCCGCAGGATCGGGAGCAGTGCCGGGACGGCCTGGAACTCGTCGCGGATGCACTGACCGACGCGCATCATCTTTATGGTGCGGCGATGTAGCGGCCGATACCGCGTCGAAGACAAATAGGCGCCCCCCCGGTTCGCCATCGCGCTCGACCCGCGACCGTCAGAACTTGTGGCGAATGCCGATCCGTGCCGCAGTCTGAAAACTCGAGCTGGACGGCGATCCGAGCGCTGCTTCGATTTGCGCGCCGTGTGCATGATCATGCGCGAGCGCGCCAACGAAATACACGTCCGTTCGCTTGGAAATGAAGTAATCCGCCCCGATGGTCACCTGGTTCGCGCTGCCGACGCCGTTGTTGCGCTGTTGAAACTGGAACCCTGCTCCAAGCGAAATATCGGGCTTGACGAAGTAAGTCATGCCACCGTCGTAGGTCAGCGCCCGAGCCCGGGTGCCGCTGCTCAACTGAACATCGGTCACGACACCAAAAATCTGCGCTTTCCCCAGGCTGTAGGTTGCACCGCCGGCGTATTCGGTCAAATTCGCGGAAGACGTCGCGTTATGCTGCTTGAAATACGACAGCGATGCGGCGAGCCCGCCTTGGCTGTAGTTCAGCAGAAAATTCATCGAGCTGTTGGTGCCCAACGAGCCGGCGACGTTGCCGAAACCATACATGGCGCCGACGCTGAAACCCGAAATCGTCGGCGAAAGATACTTCACCGAGTTGTTGACGTTATCGCCCCACAGTCGGTTATCGAGCGTATATCCGCCAGCCGCATACGCCGGGATTCCCCACCCCAGGATGCCCGCTGCCGTATTTCCCGCAATCGAGTACGCCGGAAAGATATCGCCGATGAAGTCGTATTGCCGCCCGAGCGTCAGCGTGCCGAAGCGTCCGTCAAGGCCGACGAAGGCTGCGCGATTGAACAAAAGCCCGCTCTGCGCCAAGGCCCCGTTGGAAAGTTGAAAGCCGCTTTCGAGCGTGAAGATCGCCTTGAGTCCGCCACCCAGGTCCTCTTTACCCGTCAGCCCCCAGCGATCTCCCTGCGAAGACCCGGATGCAAACTGCACGAGCGCGCCATGTCCGGTGCTCGATGTCGCATTGTTCGTGTACGTAATACCCGCATCCACCAGCCCGTACAGCGTCACTGAGGACTGTGCATGTGCCACGCCGCATCCGACCGCGGCGCACACCACCATGCTTCGCTTGATGACCGTATCCATATCGCTTTCCTAATTTTATGCGTAGCTTTCGTTGACGAAAATGACTGAGGAAAACGTCCCGCTGGAAATGCATCGGAATCGTTTGGTCAATGGGCAGGCGTCTCCGGGTAATCCTCCAGCTTGCCTCGCTACAACGAACAGTCTCGGCACGTCCGCTTCCCACTGCGCATCTACTCTATGAGCACCGTTTTTTGAGCCCCATCGTTAGAAATATCGACAGGGGAAACTCGGCCTGAGCCCGCGCTCAAGAAATTCAGGCGCCCTCGCGAACATCCCTTCCGATCTGCAATAGGCAGTGGACCTGACTGCGGCATGAATACAACGGACAGGCAACGGCAGTGAAGTTCGTTGCTGATCGGGATTTTTTGCCTTGCTATGCTTGATGTGTAATGCGAACCAGTCTTTCGAGGCTGTTGCGCATGCTGTCTCCCGATTCCACCTACCGATGAGGCACCCTTGAAGCCACAAGTTCACGATCTCACGCTCGACGAACTCCGACTTTTCGGTGACATCATCGGGCGGCTCGAGGAGCTCGGGCCGATCGTGGATGTCAGGCGCGTCGTTTTGTCAGACCTGACCCGGCTGCTGCGATCCGATTTCTGCGTCTCCTACAACTGGGATGCCGAAAAAGGGATGTACGCCGACCCGATTGCAGTCAACGTCGACTCGGATCACGTGCGTCGCTACACGAGCTGGTACCAGCACAATGACCCGATGACGGCGCAACTCTGCAAGCGGCGCAGGGCCACGTTGGTGGAAGAAGTGATGGACCGGCCTGCACTGGAGAAAAGCGAGTTCTACAACGAGTTTCTCGCGCAGGATGGGTTGCATCACGGAATCAACGTGTTTGTCTTCGACGGCGAACGCCAGCTCAGCGACCTGAGAATCTGGCGAACGAGGAATCGGCCTGAGTTCGAGATGCGCGACAAACTCGTGCTCGATGCGATCGAGCCGTTCCTTTGCCGCGCGATCAAACGCCGGACAGGCAGCGCGACAGGGCTCACGGACCGTGAGAACGAAATCGCCCAGCTGGTCGCAAAGGGTTGTACCGATCAGGATATCGGCCGTCTTCTCTGCATCAGCCTGTCGACCGTGCGCACCCATTTGCGGCGGATCATGGACAAGAAGGGATTCTCCAACCGCGCGGAGCTTGCTGCCTCCGTCGCTGCGGCCGGAACGTCCCCGCCGTCATGACGATCGAACGGCGCGGTCGACGGCCACGTACGCGCGACGCGACAAATCGTCCGATACAAGAGACTAAACCGCCAATACGGTTTCGTACCGATGCCGGCACGAGCCCCTCCAACGCCCACCGCGGCACTTGCATGCAGCGCACGTTCGAGTACCGGCCGGGCGTCGGGTGACAGCCCCTCCCACAACGTCGAATAGGGAGCTGCCAGGCGAAAGCCACGTGTATCGTCGACCGCGGGAAGCGCTGAACCGTTTCCGGACAAGATCTCGTCCAGCAACATCACGTCGGCGACGGTGCGGGCGATCGGGCCGACCGTGTCACGCGTGGGCGATATCGGCACGACACCTCCGGACGGATAGCGTCCGTGCGTCGGACGAAAGCCGACCAATCCACACAGCGCCGCCAGTATGCGCACCGATCCGCCCGTGTCGGTGCCGAGCGCCGCCGGCACCGCACCACTCGCCACCAGCACGGCAGACCCGCCGCTGCTTCCGCCTGGAATTCTGGACGGGTCATACGGGTTGCGGGCCGGGCCGAAAAATCCGTTGTCGTTGGTGCAGCCGAAAGCGAGTTCGTGCATGTTGGCTTTGCCGGCGGCCAACGCTCCCGCGTCGATCACGCGTGCCACGACGGGTGCGTTAGCTCGAGGTACGGCGTCGCGGAGCGCTGCCGTTCCCGCGGCGGTCGGCATGCCCGCGCAGTCGATGTTGTCCTTGATGGCCAATGGAATGCCGGAAAGCGGCAACCGGCCCGTTCGGGCTACGAGCGATTCATCGTGTTCCCGCGCCGCTTGCAACAGCGCGTCACGGTCGAAAAACACGAACCCGTTCAGCGACTCGGTTTTGGCGTGTTGATCCACCAGCGCCTGAACGTATTCCAGCCAGGCGATTTCGCGTCGATCGATCGCGCCTTTTGCGTCGACGACTGAAAGCTGCGGCAGGGTTGGCATCTACGTCTCTCGTGCATTTCGGTCTTCGTAGATTGCGCGTCGGCTTTTTTGTAGCGCATCGTCAGAAATGACGATGGCGTAGCCAACCCTGGCAGCGCCACTCATCGCCGCGGGTACCGCCCGCGGCCGACGCAGGCGGCCTCGATCGCGCGAGTCCGCGCAACGATCTGAAATCCGCCTGCGCTTCGACGGACGTTCAGGCCGCGTCGATGTTCGAGACGGAATGCTTCGACGTCGCAGCGGGCACCGTTTCATCGAGGAACATCCCCACGAGCGCGCTCACCAACGACACGCCCCCGACGATCAGCATCGGATAACCCAGACCGAACGTGTCGGCAAGCCCGCCTGCAACCACGGGCATCAGGACCCCGCCAATGAGTTCACTGACAGCGGTCGGAACGCCTACGGCCGAACCGGTCAGCGTGGACGGTACGGATTCGCAAGGAATCACGGCAAGAAAGAGAGGTGCGATGCCGAAGCCGCAAATCCCGGCAGCAAAGAGGTTGATGAACATCACGATCGGAGAAGCGTGACAAAGAACGAACGCCAACATCAGGATGCCATAGCAAGCCGCCGAGACGACGAGCACGATGCGCCGCCCGAGCCGATCCGATATCGCCGGAACGGCGACCATTCCGATGAACCCGCCGAAACCCCATCCGGAAATGATCAAACCGACCGTGCCGAGGCTGAGGCCCGCGACTTTGGTCAGATAGAGCGCGACGAACGTCGAGAACACGAACAGGCCCGTCTGGAAGAGCGATCCGATGACCGTGGTCAACCAGATGTTCTTGTATCTCAGCACGGTCAACGGGCCGCCCGAGGCCACCCGGACTTGCCTGTCGCGACCGGCTTCCGTCTTTCGCATGGTCCTGCCGATCAGGAACGTCAGCAAAAGCCCCGGAATACCGAGCACGAAAAACACCCACTCCCAGCGCATGTGCATCACGAGCTGGGTAGCGATGATCGGTCCAAGGCCGATACCCAGAAGCGGGAAAAACGATTGATGAATGCCCAGATTCAAGCCGCGCCGGCTCGGCGTCGATATTTCGTCGATCGTCGCGACGCTGGCGCTGAAGACGCCGCCCTCGCCCACGCCAAGGAGGCCTCGCACGAGCAGCATGCTGTGGAACGACTTGGCGACGCCGGTAAAGGAGGTCATCACCGAGAAGAAGATCGAAGACCCCAGCAGAATCTTGCGACGCCCATGGCGATCGGACAGACTCCCGAGCACCCATGTCGAAATGGCCCAGGTCAACGCGAGAACCGACGCGATTGCGCCCGCCTGCGTGTTGTTCAGTTTGAGCTCCGGCAGAAGAACCGGAAACAGATACACGATGACCAGGCGATCGAGTCCAACGATGCCGAACAGCACCGCAAGAAAGATGACCATCTTCCATTCGTATTCTCGATTTTGTTTGTAGTTCATATCGATATCCTAAATATATCGTCGTGATTGAATGGCTGCTTTTTCAAAGAAAACCATCCCGCTTCAATCGGTATCGAGCCAATACGGCAGCGACACGAAAACCTCCGTCCGGCTCGCCACGGAATCGCATGGCGAGCCCGACAGGCCGCTACCGATCTCCGCCACTTCTCGCGAGCTCCGGCGAGCAACCGTTGTCCGACGATGTTTGATCATCGGCGACCGTCTCCCCGGCGGGGCCATCGAGGATCTCGGTGACCGGGGGGCGCGGTCGCCGGTCGATCAGCAACCGCAGAACGTCAGGCCGCGAGTAATGCCCCACGGGATCGAAAACGCACTTCGAAAGCGATTGCATGCCGAGGTCGATATCGGCGTAGAGCAGGCCTTCCGCGGTTTCGTCGATCTTGTCGAACAGTTCCGCCCCGTCGGGCCCGTATCCGACGCTGTGGCCACCGCCTGCCCGCAACAGCTGACGTTTGTCCTCGGTGTCGCAAAGGCTCTCGACCATTTCCTCGGTGACGACTGTCGAAGGCGCGAGGACGAAGCAACCTCCTTCGACGGCATACGTCCGCGAAACCGCGTTGTTCACCTGGTGGCTCAATGCGCTGGCAAATTCATAGAGCGAGAAGCTCGGCCAGGCCGCAACGTGGACCTGTTCGCCTTGCGCATACATTGCGGCCTTGGTCAAAGGCTGCACGTGTTCGGCACAACAAAGCCCGCCGAGCTTTCCCAACGGACTGTCGATTACGGTCAGGCCACTGCCCTCCCCGTCACCGAAGACCGTCCGCTCGAGATGGGTAGGCTTGAGCTTCTGTCGTTGCAGGAGGGTTTCTCCGTCGGGGCCGATGATCCATTGGGAGATATATAACGAATGTCCCTTGCGCTCCGAGAGTCCCATCACCACCGTGATGCGGTTTTTTCTGGCCGCGGCCCTCAGTGCATCGGCTTCCGGACTGTCGTAGCTCAGCGAGTTGTCGAAATATCGCTGAACATAGCCTTTGCTCATATACCAGGCCGGTGTACCCAGCCAGATGTAGAACGGGTAGCCCGGCAGCCACACTTCAGGGAACGCGATCAGGGCGGCGCCGGCCTGCGCCGCCTCTTCAATCAGGCGTATGGACTTTTCGATTCCGGCTTGAAGATCAAGGAACGCCGGGGCGGCCTGCACGACAGCCGCCTTATATTGGGGATGGTTGAGAGCCAAGATACTCCTCCACGACTCGCGGGACGGGACGCCCGCAACGTTGTAGAGGAAGTGTCCGGGGACAATATGGCGGACGCTTGACTCTGACAGAACAGGATTTTTACTTATGCTGCCAGCCGGCGGGATTACCGCGCAGCCCGCTCAGGGGCGATTCAACTAACGTCGCGATGCTTCGCACGGTAGTCGCGCGCAGACACGCCAAAGTGACGTCGAAACGTGCGACTGAAATGCGATGCATTATTGAAACCCCAAGCCATCGCGATATCGGTAATCGAGCGGTTAGCGTACGCGCGTTGCTGAAGCCACTCGCTGCACCCGTTGAGTCTGGCCGTACAGATGGTCTCGCCGATCGACTCCCCGGCCTCGGCGAACAGGCGATAGAGGTAACGGCTGGAAACCCCCAGTTCATCGGCGATCAGTTCGGGTCCCAGTTCCGGGTCGTGAATCCTGTCCTTGATCAACGCGCGCGCCCGCAGCAAATGCATCTCTTTCACGTTGGATCTGGGCAGCGGCACCGTGTTGAAATAATCCGCCAACGCCAGCGCGACCAGGTTGGCGGACACATCGCCAAGCCTCTCGCAAGCGGTCATCGCGCCTTCGTCTGACGAAAGCACTCGGTGCAGCGACGCGATATGGTCCGCGGCGATACGACGTATCCCGGTGGCCGCAGGAATGCGCACCGCGGTGTGCTGCCGGCCGCACGGCACCAATTTCTCCAGCGCCTGGCGGGGAAAGCGGATCGTGTAGTGCTGTCCGGAAAAATGCCAGACGAAATAGCGCGACGAGTCGAACAGCACCATGTCGGTAGGGTCGACGAACGCGGTGCGGGCATCCTGCTCGAGTGCACCTCGCCCCTCGATCTGTATCGACACGAGCAGGTAGTCGTCCGCCGTGCGCCGCACGTCGTCCCAGTCGTGAGCCGCGACGTGATCGACCGCCGAGATCCGCGACACACACACTCCGCCCGTGTTCACGCTGGAAATCTCGCCACGAAATCCCTGATCGGATTCGGTCCTGAAAACCATGGGGACGCAACTGGCCCGAACCTGATCCGCCCATGCCAAAAGCCGGTCGTCGCGATGGTAATGATCCGTGGTCGTCACTTGATTCATGGCACAAGGTTCCGGCGGCAAATACGCGGGAGCGTCACCCCGAACAATTGCGCATCCAGAATCCGCCGTCAATGCGCAGTTGCCTATGACGGCCGCTTCGAAACATAGCTGCGATCGAGTTCGCCCACCGAGCGACAACCGATGAGGGCGAGCGTCCGGTCAGTTTCCCGTTTGATCATGTCGATGACGTCGCTCACGCCGGTTTCCCCTCTGGCAGCCAGCCCGTACAAGGTGGCCCGCCCCAGCATCACGGCGTGGGCCCCCAGCGCGACCGCCTTGACGACGTCGGCCCCCGTCCGGATGCCGCTGTCGAGAATGACCGTCGTGCCTGAGGTGCGCTCGACGATATCCGGCAGCACGTCGGCCGTCGCGGGCAGGTCGGCGAGTTGCCTGCCGCCGTGGTTCGAAACGATGACGCCGTCCGCGCCGAGCGCGACGCACCGCGCGGCATCGTCGGCCGTCACGATGCCCTTGACGAGGAGTTTGCCCGGCCATTCGTCCCGCAAACGGCGCAGGTCGTCCCAACTGAAGCTCGCATCCATCTGCCGGCGAAGAATCGCCGCCTGGGAGGCGGTGTCCGATGCATCGTCCGTGGCGAAATTCTTCAACTCCGGCATGCCGTTCATCAGATAGGACCAAAGCCAGCGCGGGTGCGACAGTCCGTCGACGGCCGCACGTGCACTTGCCTTGAACGGCATGGCAAAGCCATTGCGAAGATCGCGTCGGCGAAAGCCGTTCACCGCGACATCGACGGTGAGGATCAAGGTCGAATAGCGAGCCGAACGGGCACGATTGACCAGACTCTTCGCGAGGTTGCGATGAACGACGTACAGTTGAAACCACAGGTCTCCGTCGGCCCCTTTTGCCACCTCTTCGATGGACATGTTGGAAGCCGTCGATAGCGCAAACGGAATACCGGCCTTGCCCGCTGCGCGCGCAAGTGCGAGGTCGCCCTTCGGCCAGAACGCGCTATTGAGGCCCGTCGGCGCGATCACCAGCGGTAATGGAATCAGCCGCCCGAAAAGCGGCACCGACTGCTCTCGCGTGCTGACATCCGACAGCCGGCGCGGCAACAACTGCAACCTGTCGAACGCCGAACGGTTATGCGTCAATCCCGATTCGTCGTCCGCCGCGCCTTCCAGATAGTCGAACACCATGCGTGGCAACCGCCGTCTGGCTTCGTCACGATAGTCGCTGACGGAGAAAATGCCGGGAAATCCTGTTGTCATGATCGGGGTACTGTCAGAGTAAATCGTGATGCGAAAAGCACGAGACGCGCTGCACGCCGGTTTCGCGCGTCTTCCTCCATCATTCGAGGCGGAAGACGACCGAGTAACGACGCAAAGTCGAAAGCTAGACGGCAACGCTCCCAACATAGTTTTCCGCCATGGACCTCGCCGCAGTCTCGGACGTAGTCACATGCTCGAGCTCGGCAACCTGCAACTGCTGTTCGAACGGCGAGGCATCGTCGAGACGATGCATCATTCGGGTCATCCAGTAGGAGAAATGCTCGGCGCGCCAGATCCGTTTCAGCGCAAGCTCGCTGTACGAAGCGAGTTGCGCTTCATCGCCGGTCCGGTAATACGCGTCGAGTCCACTGCTCAGGATTCGTACGTCGGAGACTGCCAGGTTGAGACCTTTTGCTCCGGTAGGAGGAACGATATGAGCGGCGTCGCCGGCAAGAAACAGTCGGCCGTGCTGCATCGTTGTCGAGACGAAGCTCCTCATGCCGACGATATTCTTCTGAAAGATCTTCCCGTCGACAACGCACTGACCATCGGCGGAGTCGACGCGCGCGTGCATTTCGGCCCAGATCCGGTCGTCGGACCAGTTGTCGACCGAATCTTTCGGGTCGCACTGGAAATACATGCGCTGAACCGTCGGCGAACGGGTACTGACCAAGGCAAAACCGCGATCATGACGTGCATAGATCAGCTCGTCTGCGGACGGCGCACCTTCGACCAGAATGCCGAACCAACCGAACGGATAGACGCGCTCGAAATCGCGGCGAACGCTCTCGGGAATCGCCGAACGGGACACCCCTTGCGAACCGTCGCATCCGATCACGAAATCACAGTCCAGCGTATGTGATTGCCCTTGATGCACGAACCGTATCGACGGGGCCGACGTGTCGATGTTGTGAATCGAGACATCCGCGACATCAAACAGGATAGAGCCGCCTGCAGCAACCCGAGCCGCCACCAGATCCTTGATGACTTCGTGTTGCGCATAGACGGTGATGGCCCGCCCGGTCAATGCCTTGAGGTCGATGCGCCGCCGCTTTCCGTCGAAGGCGAGTTCAAAGCCGTGATGCAACGCTCCTTCTGCCTTCATACGCTCACCGACACCGGACGCTTCAAGCAGGTCCATCGTCCCCTGCTCGAGTACACCCGCCCTGATCGTCGATTCGATCTGCTCGCGTCGGCGGGTTTCGAGCACGACAGACTCGATACCCTTCAGATGCAAAAGATGAGAAAGAAGGAGGCCGGCAGGACCGGCGCCAATAATGCCTACTTGAGTGCGCATGCCATCTCCAACTGAAGGTACTGTCAGACGTTTTCCGTCATTCGGTTCAACATGAGCGACATCGTTACGTGCCCTGCGCGGAGCACGTGACAAACGTCGCCCTCGACACTGATCTTGATCTCAAGCGCCCTTGATGGGCGGAATATGACGACGCACGATCATCATGCAGATAAAAACCATCGCCATCGCGGCGCCCAGCATGCCCAGGTACGCAGACGCTCCGCCCTGCGTGATCACGAAGGCCCCCGCGAACGCGCTGAGAATCGCGCCGAGCCGCCCGAACGCGAGCGCGGATGCGGTCCCGGTCGCGCGAATCTCGGTGGGATAGACGTACGCGCAAAGGGCATACATCGTCGACTGAACCGCGTTCACGAAGAGGCCGTGCAACCCGATTCCGAACACGAGCAACGTCGTGTGGGCAGAGACGTCGAGACCGCGCAGGAAAAGCGCGCTCGCGGACGCCATCAGGCAGCATACGAGCAAAGGCCAGCGCGACCCGAACCGACCGATCGCTACTGCGCAGCCCATTGCGCCGAGTACGCCGCCGAGGTTGTAGGCGGTAAGACCTGAACCCGCCACCGAAGCGCTGAGTCCCTCGCCTGCCAGCATCGTCGGCAGCCAGCTGAATGCGCTGTAGACCGCGACGAGGTTCATGAAGAAAGCGACCCAGATTGCGAGCGTGTCGCGGCCTTGATGGTCCGCGAACAACGCGCGAAAGCCTGGGCGCTGCCCCGCTTTCTGCTCCTTCTGATCGGCGAATACGGCGTGCGGCTGAATCGAGCGGGACATGCGGGACAGCAGGTGACGCAGTTCATTCCAGCGTTCCTGATGACGCACAAGATAACGTGGCGATTCCGGCATGACGAAATACAGCAGGAGCGCCAGTGCGACGGGAAGCGTGCCGCCAATCAGAAAGAGCCCGCGCCAGCCGTAATGCGGAAGCACGACACTCGCGAATAGCCCCGCAAGCATGCCCCCCAGCGGTACGCAAACGATGGTTGCGGTCACCGCGAGCGTCCGCCGGCGAGCCGGCGTAAATTCCGCCGTCATGGTCGTCGCGCTCGGCAGTGCGCCGCCGATACCCAGTCCCGCGAAGAAGCGCAGGATGGCAATGGTCATCACGTCCGGCGACAGCGCAATCGAACTCGTCGCCAAGCCGAATACCAGCACGCTGCCGATGATTGCCCAGCGCCGACCGAACCTGTCCGCGAACAGCCCGGCGAACGCGCTCCCTATACCCATGCCGACGAGGCCGGCCGCAACGGCGGGCGCAAATGCGTTGCGCGTGATGCCCCATTCCTTGATCAAGCTGGGAATGGCGAACCCGATGAGCTGCCCATCGAAGCCATCCATCACGATCGCAAGCGCGGCGAGCAGGACGACCGTTCGCTGGAACGCCGAGAACGGTCCGTCATCGAGGGCACGGCCGATGTCTACGGTCAGCAGAGGCGGATTACGATCGTTCATTTCGCTCTCCCGGACAGACCGGCGAAGTCTGAATCGCAGTCCTGCGTAATTCGTTTTCCGACGCGACGGTCGGACTCCAACCGGGCGCGATCGAGCGACGACTCGAAATTGATGACGGGCATTGCAGTCTCCTTAAGCCGGTCGCTCGTCGTTTCAGGAGCGAAGGCGTCTCAACGATATCGGGTTGTTATTGTGTTCGTGCCCACCATCCGGAAGCCCATCGCGTCCATGGTGAGAAACACGTGCCATGACCGCGGCAACGATCAGAACGGATAGTGACGAGGCGTCGTTTGCACGGTGATCCAGCGCAAATCCGTAAATTCCGCGATCCCGGCCTTGCCGCCGAAATGCCCGAAACCACTGGACTTCATCCCGCCAAACGGCATTTGGGCCTCGTCGTGAACCGTCGGGCCATTGACGTGGCAAAGCCCGGACTCGATACGCTTCGCGACCGTCAACGCCCGCGCGACGTCACGGCTGAAGACTGCCGCCGACAGGCCATATTCGTTGTCGTTGGCACAGGCGATGGCCTCTTCGTCGCCATTGACGCGAACGATCGCCTTGACGGGCCCGAACGACTCCTCCCGGTAGATATGCATGTCCGCCGTCACGTGATCGAGCAACGTGGCCGGCATGAGCGTGGTCTCGGATTTCCCTCCGCATACCAGGGTCGCACCTTTCGCCAGCGCGTCGTCGATCAGGTCGTTGCATCTCCTGACCGTCGCCATGTCCACGACGGAGCCGAGCACGGTCGGCCCCTTTCTCGGATCGCCAAGCGGCAGGCTCCGTGCCTTTTCCGCCAGTCGCGCGACGAATTCATCGGCGATCTTCGTGTCGACGACGATGCGTTCGGTCGACATGCAGATCTGGCCGGAATTGGCGAACGCCCCGAATGCCGCGCCTTGAACCGCCGCTTCGATATCGGCATCGTGAAGCACCAGGAACGGCGCCTTTCCGCCGAGTTCGAGTACCGAAGGCTTCAGATATTTCGCGCACTGGGTCGCGACGATGCGGCCGACGCGCGTCGAACCCGTGAAGTTCACCCGCCTGACCGCCGGTTCGGCAATGATCGCTTCGACGATGTCGCCCGCATTCGCCGGCGCGTTCGTGACGAAGTTCACGACGCCGCGTGGCAGTCCGGCGTCCTGTAACGCTTCGATGATGAGGCCGTGGGTCGCGGGGCAGGTTTCGGAACCTTTGAGCACGACGGTATTGCCGCACGCCAGCGGCAACGCGATGGCACGCACGCCGAGGATGACGGGCGCGTTCCACGGTGCGATCCCGAGCACGACGCCGGCGGCCTGCCTCACGCCGAGCGCAAGACTGCCCGGCACGTCCGACGGAATCACCTCGCCGGAGATCTGCGTGATCATCGCAGCCGCTTCGCGCAACCCGTCGGCCGCAAGCTTGACGTTGAAATCCGCCCACAGGCGGGACGCGCCCGTTTCGGTTGCCATTGCCAGCGCGAAAGCGTCGCCTTTTTCTTCGAGCGCATCCGCGGCCCGATTCAGTAGAGCGCGTCGCTCGCCGGGGCCCATCGCCGACCATGCGGGAAACGCGGCGGCCGCCGCATGCACCGCCGCTTGTGCATCGGCGACAGTCGCGGCCGGCGCCGTAGAGGCAACCGTGTCATCGAGCGGATTACGGCGCTCGAATGTCGCGCCGTCGCGAGCCATCGCACGCTCGCCGTTGATCAACATCGTTACCTGATTCATTACCGTCTCCTGGAATATTCTTGAAAAACCGGCCTGCCGAATCACCGACTCGCGGTCAGGCCACGACAATTTCGACGACGCGTGTTTTTCCCGAAGACAACGCGTCTTCCAGCGCGGGCTTCAGCGACAGCGCGTCGCTCACTCGAATGCCTTCGCACCCCATGCTGTTGGCCAGGGAAACGAAATCCAGCCCTGGCAGGTCGGTGCCCTGTACCGGATCCGACGCGGCGAAGCCGAACACGGGCGCGAATTCCTGCAAGGCGGCGTAGCGCGAGTTATTCAGGATCACGAATGTGATCGGAAGATCGAGCTGGACCGCGCTATAGATCGCTTGCGGCGAATACATCGCCGAGCCGTCGCCGATGAGGCCGATCACGCGGCTGCCGGGTCTGGCCAAAGCGACGCCCACCGCGGCGGGCATGCCGTAGCCCAGACCGCCGCTTGCCATCGTGTAGAACGTCTGACTGCGCGTGAACGGGAGATAACGTTGCATGACGGGGCGCGAACTGGGCGCCTCCTCGACCACGATATCGGCTGCGTTGCGGACTTCGGACAGCGTCTGCAACGCGTAAGCGACCGACATCACTGCCGTGGGCTCGGCTCGCTCGACCGCCTCGCGCGGCGCCGGCAGGGGCCGGCCTCGCGGTGCCGGCCGGGCGAGCAGGTCCACCAGCCCCAGGCGAATGTTCGCCACCACCGACGTGCCGACCGGGGTCCAGGCAGCGGTAGCCGGATCGTCGATGAGCTGGTACAACGCCGCGCCATCGGGCACATGCGGGCCACTGCCTTCGACGTGATACGCAAAAGCCGGCGCCCCGACGACGAAGATCAGGTCATGCCCGTTCAGCATCCGAACGATTTTTTCGCGCATCGCCGGCAGGAAGCCGGCGAAAAGTCGATGATCTTCCGGGAAGCTGCAGCGTGACGACATCGGCGCAACATAAACCCGCGCGTTGTGGCGCTCGGCCAGCTGGATGGCCTCGCTCCACGCATCGGCACGATCGAGTTCCGCGCCGACGACGAGGGCCGGCCGTTCGCAGTCGTCCAGCGCGTCGCCGATCTCCGCGATCCGTACCGGATCGGGGCGGAACCGGGTGCTGATCCGGGTCGCCTCGACGAAGTCGGCCGGCTGATCCCAGTCGTCGACCGGAACGGACACGAACACCGGACCACGCGGCTCCTGCATCGCCACGTGGTAAGCACGGGCGAGGGCCAGCGGAACATCCGCGGCACGAGCCGGTTCAATGCTCCATTTCACATAGGGCCGCGGCAGCTCGGTGGCTTGCGATGCCGACAGAAACGGATCGAACGGCAGAATCGAACGGGCCTGCTGGCCGGCCGTGATGATCAGGGGCGTCCGGTTCTTGAAAGCCGTGAAGACGTTGCCCATCGCGTTGCCGACACCGGCTGCCGAATGCAGGTTGACCAGCGCGGCATTGCCGGTGGCTTGGGCATACCCGTCCGCCATACCGACCACCACTGCTTCCTGCAATCCGAGCACGTACCGGAAGTCCTCCGGGAAGTCGCGGAACATCGGTAGCTCGGTCGAGCCGGGATTGGCAAACACGGACGTCAATTCGAGGCGCCGCATCAAGTCCACGACGGCATCGCGAACGGTCGGCTGCCCACTTGTATTTCGTTGCATCTCGAATCCTCTGCGGTTCGCCACTCAGGCTGGCGGTGATGGGATGAGCCGCAGTATGGGATTCGGCACCTTGTTTGAAAATTGCCAAAAAAGCTCAAAGTCATTACATTTTGGCATGCGTCTATCGGAATGCCGGATCGGCCAATTCCGCCCGGATGCCTTGTCGGAAAAGGCTGTTCGCCGTCATCGGGGGCTCGGCGGTGGTCGCAATGAGCGGGCACCGCGAGCCCTTGCAGGGAAGACACCTAGCTAGCGCCGGGCGACCCGGAATCTCGTTCGCCCCTTTCCCCCCTTTCAATCTGGTTCGACACGATGAGTTTCAATCTGCAGCAGTTGATGATATTCACCACGATCGTCTCCGCAGGTAGCCTGGGACGAGCCGCGGCCATGCTGAACATGACCCAGCCGGCGCTGAGCAGATCGATCAAGCGGCTCGAGGAGTCCGTCGGGGGGGCGCTTTTCGAGCGTCACACCAAAGGGATGCAGCTGACCGCGCTGGGCGAAGCATTGATGCCGCATGCGATGTCGCTGCAAAGGGAAGCCGAACAGGCGCGCGAGGAACTGGACGCAATGCGCGGCCTGGCGAAAGGCGTGATCAAGGTCGGCGCGGTGGGCAGCATAGCGAGCCTCGTCTTGCCGATGGCCATCGCGTGTGTGCTGGAGAAATGGCCCAATCTGCGCGTCGAGGTGATCGAAGGCGTGTGGGATCGTCTCGTCGAGGGCCTGCTCGCTTATGAAATCGATTTGGCGCTTTGCACATCGGGAATCGAAACCGAGGATGTCGCTGCGATCTCCGATTGTTCATGGACCGACAGGAGTTTCGTGGTCGCGGCACTCGATCATCCGTTGCGGGCGAAGCGCGGCCTTCGACTCGACGACACCTTGACACAACGGTGGGCACTCACGCCCAAGGGAACCGGACCTTATGCCCACATGCAGGAAACCTTCAGGGCCCGCGGCCTGCCAATGCCGGCCATCGCGGTCGAGACCCGTTCGGTCACCGTGCTCAAAAGCCTCGTAGCGCGATGTGGCTTTGTCTCGTGGATGGCCGAACCGATGTACGACACCGAAAGCAAAGCGGGCGTCATCGACGCCCTGGATATCGAAGGCCTGGATGCGCAACGCACCCTGACGGCATTCCGGCGCCGGCGAGGCACGCTACCCGCGCCCGCCGTCAAGCTGCTGGACGAATTGCGTCACCTGACGGGGTCTTTGCGCAAGGAAGGGCAAAGCCTGTCTTGATGGCCGTGAATCGGGCGTGCCCGCGAGTCGTGCGTTTTGGCATGACCCAACGCACACCCGGCCTTGTTCAATGGAAATCAGCCATAAATCATTGAACTAATTGGTTTTACAAGAACAACCAAGCATCAAACATCCGGATCCGGAATCCGCGCCGACTGAATCACAACCAGCGTGTCCCCGGCCTCGATCCTGCAAGGCGGGTCCTCGTAGAACGAAAAAATCTTCCCGCACCGATCGAGCCCGACGACGATCGCACCCGGCACGACGTTCGTCATGCAGCCGACCTCTTGCGGCATCGCTTCGCGCTCCAGCAGCGTCGCGCGTCCGCGCGTCGACAGCATGTCGTTCACGAACGGCACGATATAGCGGCTATGCACGGCGTCCGCGAGCAGCAGCGCGCCGATCTTCGTCGACGACACGATCACGTCGGCACCCGCCTGCCGCAGTTGCCGCTGGTACAGGTTCTCCTGGATCCGGACGACGATCTTCGTATCGGGCGCGATGCTGCGCACCGACAGCGTCAGCAGGATCGCGGTCGGATCGTCGGTCACCGAAATGATCACCGCCTTCGCCGAACGCACCTGCGCCTGCTGCAGCAGATCCTCGTGCGCGGGATCGCCGAGCAGCCCGGTCACGCCGAGCGACGTCGCGGCCTCGAGCGCCTGCTGCTGCGAATCGATCACGATGACCGTCGCCGGATCGACGCCGCTCTCGAGCAATTCGCGCACCGCGATCGAGCCCGACAGGCCATAACCGCATACGACGATGTGATCGGACAATTGCTTTTGCAGGCGTTTCATGCGGAATTCCTCGACGACGCGCTGGATCACGAACTGATAGGCCGTGCCCAGGAAAATGAACCAGATGACGATGCGGATCGGCACGATGAAGAACGCATCGATGAGACGCGCCCGTGCGGTGACGGGCACGATGTCGCCGTAGCCGACCGTCGCGACCGTGACCATCGTGAAGTACACGAGATCGGCGACGGTCATCGGCGTGCTCTTGGTCGAATCGCGCAATCCGTCGCGATCGAGATACAGCACGAGGAACGCGAGCGTGCACAGCAGCGCGACCGCGCCGAGACGGAACAACAGTGTGCGGCGCGGCGACGTCGCGCGACGCGTGAACAGCGTGCGCGCGCGCGGCGCCTGCCACGGGTTGCGCGCGCGGCGCAGGCGTGAGCGCAACGAGCGGCGCTGGGCGGAGGGCGATGCCAACGGGGAATCTCCTGAAGGATGCGGGCTCGATTCTACGATGGGTCGGCCGCGACCGGCCGACGCCATCGCATCGATTCGTCCGCTACAACATGCTGCGCGGCCGCACCATCGACCCGTCGACGAAGCGCTGCGCGCGAAACGCCGACAGGTCGAGCGACGGCGCGCCGGTGTCGATCCATTCGGCAAGCAGCCGCCCGACGATCGGCCCCATCGCGAAACCGTGGCCGCAGAACCCCGTCGCAATCGCGAGCCCGGACGGCGTGCCCGGCGCGTCGATCACCGGAATGCCGTCGGGCAGCACGTCGATCAGGCCCGCCCAGGCCTCGACGATCTGCGCGTCCTTCAGCGCGGGAAAGATCGTCTTGAGTTTCGCGAGTGCACGCGGCGCATGCGCGCGATTCGGCTGCGGCTGCGGATCGCGCGGCTCGATCGGCCCGGTCGCACCGTTGATGCGCGCAAGCGCATCGCGCCAGGCAGCCCCGTTCACGTGCAGCCGGAATTTGTCGCGCTGCGACCAGAACTCCGGCCAGAACAGGCTCAACCCGCGCAGGTGGCCGAGCGTCAGGTCGACGTCGACCTGCATGTCGTCGGCGAGATTGATCGCGCCGTTCTTGCGCTGCCGGATGCCGAGGCCGTGCCCCCACACCGTCGACGCCGACACCGGCGGCACCACATTGGTGCGCATGCAGGTACCGCGGACGGCCTGCTGCGGCAGCCGGATGCCGACGCCGTCGAGCAGCCGGAAGCTGGTCGCGCCCGCCGCGCAGATCACGCGCCGCGTGCGGATCGTGCCGCGCTCGGTCACGACGCCGACCACCGCGCCGCCGGCCGTCTCGATCGCGGTCACGCCGCAGCCTTCGAAGAAGCGCGCGCCGGCCTCGACGGCACGCGCGGCGAACGCGGCAGCCACCCGGCGCGGCTCGGCCTGCCCGTCGGTCGCCGTATACAGCCCGCCGAGCGTGCGTGCCTGCGGCGAAAGGCCGCTGACGCGCTCGTCGATCTGCGCGCGCGTCAGCGTGCGCGTGTCGAGTCCGTGCTCGCGCGCGACCGCGAGCCACGCGTTGAACGACGCCCAGTCCGTTTCGTTGTCCGCAATATAAAGACAGCCGCCCTGCCGCCATTCGAGATCGAAACCGAGGGTTTCCTCTAACGTTTCCCAGATCCGCATGCCGGCCATCATCAGCGGCACCTCGGCAGCTTCCCGGCCCTGCTGCCGCACGAAGCCCCACGCCCGTGTCGACTGCTGCCCGGCGATACGCGACTTGTCGAGCACGACGGCCTTCAGGCCGCGCAGACCCAGGTAATACGCGGCTGCGCAGCCCATGATGCCGGCGCCGGCGATCACGACGTCGGCGTCGGCCGGGAATGGCGTATCGCCCAGGGTCAGGGCATCGTGCAGCGGATAGGTGGTCGTCATTGTTTCCTGTCAGGGGTTAATGCATCCGGATACGGGCGGCGGTGGTAACGTCGTGACACACCTTTCACACAAACGCACCTTTCACGACGCTGAATAACGACCATTTTGCGGTAAAGTTATCTTTTCCGCGCGTGGCCGGTCGGCTCGCCCCTGGACGTCACGAAGACTGTCCGTCGAGACTGCCGCAAGGCGTCGTTCTGAACGTCACGATCCGTTCCCGTAGCATGACCACTGAAGCAATCACCACGGATTCCCTCGCGGTTGCCGAGCGCGTGCGCGAGCTGATGACCCGCAACGGCATCGGCAAGCGCCAGCAGACCACCGAGCTATGCCGCATCCTCGACCTGAGCTTTTCGCAAGGCCATCGTAAGCTGCGCGGCAGCAGCCCCTGGACGCTCGCGCAGATCAAGAAAGTCGCCGAAGCGTACGGCGAACCCGCCGCCCAGCTGTTCGGCGCGCAAACGCTCGACCCCGGCATGGTCGGCGCCTATTCGCAGGAGGCCGTACTTTATGCGGGCGTCGCCGAGATTCCGTGCACCGCATGGATCGGCGCGCCGCTCGAGGCCGGCGCGCGCCCCGAATTCGTCGCGTACGAACAGAACGGCCGCTGGCGCGTGCTGCGCCACACCGGCGTGCTGTACCAGAACGCGTACGACGTGCACAAGATCGAGATCTATCCGCGCCGCGCGGAGAGCGACAAGCTCGTCGTCGCGGTGATCGACCCCGATCGCGTCAGCGCGACCGAGCTGTGCCGCTATCTCGAACGCCAGGGTTTCGCGACGGCCGCATTCGACGGCCTCGCGCCGTTCGTCGACGCGCTGCAGGGCCAGGCGTTCGACGCGGTCCTGACCGAATGGCTGTTCGACGACAGCACGGCCGCCACCGCGATCAAGGCCGTGCGCACGTCCGACAACCCGGGCGCGCCGATCTTCGTGCTGACGGGCGACCTGCTCACCGGCCGCGCGAGCGAGGCCGACATCAGCGAAGTGATCCGCGCGTTCGACGTCGTCTGTTACGAAAAACCCGCGCGCATGGCGATCCTCAGCGCCGATCTCGCGAAACGGCTCGCACGCGGGTAACGTCCGCGGGCCGTTCCCCGTCCGGACGGCCATCGTCCGCGCGGCACAGCGGTCGTGAACAGGGTCGTGGATCAGTACAATAGCCGCACCCGTTCACGCCCACGCCGACATCCGCCGCCCGACGCCATGGCCCGCCTCATCCCCGACGACTGGAAAAGCCTCGCCGCGACCGGCGCGGCCGAACGCGAGCGCGAAACGCTCGCCGCCCTCGAACACGCGCTGCCCGACGGCTACACCGTGTATCACGGCGTGCACTGGACGCGCGCCGACCAGGCGTTCTCGGTGTTCGGCGAGGCCGCGTTCGTCGTCGTGAGCCCGGCCGGCCGCGTGCTGCTGATCGAGCAGAAAGCCGGCTTCCTGCGCGAAACGCCGAAGGGGCTCGTGAAGGTCTATCTGCAGAAGGAACGCAACGTCCCGATCCAGCTCGCGCGCACGCAGGAAACGCTGCACCGGCGCCTGACGGCCGCGCTCGGCGCGGGTGTCTATGGTGTCGAGGCGCTGCTGTACTGCCCCGACTACTCGATCCGCGACGCGTCGATCGCCGGCGTCGCGGCCGACCGCATCGTCGATGCGTCGCGCAAGGCGCAGCTCGCACAGGTGATCCTGCGAATCCTGCCCGAGGACGACGAGCACTTTCCGAACGCGCCGAAACTCCACCATTTCCTCGCGGACGAGCTCGCGCTCACGCCCGATACGAGCGCGCTCGTCGGGCAGGCCGGCACGCTTGTCACGCGGCTGTCGGGCGGGCTCGCCGCATGGGCACGCCAGCTCGAATTCGCGCCGTTCCGGCTGCGCGTCACCGGCACGGCCGGCTCGGGCAAGACGCAGCTCGCGGTGCAGGCAATGCGCGATGCCGTCGCGGCCGGCAAGCGTGTGCTCTATGTGTGTTTCAACCGGCCGCTCGCCGACTACATCACGCGCATCGCGCCGCCCGGCGCGAAGATCGCGAATTACCACCAGCTGTGCGACTGGGTCGCGCGCGACGGCGGTTATACGCCGGACTTCCAGGTGCCCGGCGAATTCGAACGGCTCGAGGCACGCTTCGCGCAAACGCCCATTTCCGAACGCTGGCGCTTCGACGTGCTGGTCGTCGACGAAGGGCAGGATTTCCATGCGCCGTGGGCGGCCGCGCTGGAGCGCCTGCTGGTGCCGGACGGCGCATGGTGGTGGCTGGAAGATCCGCTGCAGAACCTGTACATGCGCGAGCCCGTCGCGCTGCCGGGCTGGGTCACGCTGAAGGCGCTCACGAACTACCGGAGCCCGCGCGACCTGCTCGAATTCGTGCGCGACATCGTCGGCAGGGTCGAGCCGCTCGCGGCCGAGCTGCGCTCGGGCAGCCCGTTCGACGGTTCGGATCCGTCGGTGTCGGCGTACGGGGAAGAAGGTGCGTCGCAAGACGCGTTGGCCGAAGCCTGCGTCGACGCGACCAAGCGGGCGATCACGCACGCGCTGTCGCTTGGCTTTCGCAAGCAGGACATCGCGGTGCTGTCGTATCGCGGCCGCGAAGGCTCGGTGCTCGCGCCGCTCGACCAGCTCGGCCCGCACCGGCTCAAGAGCTTCACCGGCAAGTACGACCTGTTCGGCAACCCGGAATATCGCGAAGGCGACGTGCTGCTCGATTCGATCTACCGCTTCAAGGGCCAGTCGGCGCCGTGCGTGATCCTCACCGAGGTCGACTTCGACACGCTCGACGCGCGTGCCGCGCGCAAGCTGTTCGTCGGTGCGACGCGCGCGACGATGAAACTGCTGATCGTCGCGTCGTCGCGTGCGGCCGCGCAACTCGCGACCGTGACGTAATCGGCAGGCGACGGCGGGCAAGCGCCCGTCGTGTCGCCGCCCACCGTCGCTCAAGCCACCCGGAACGCCCCCACCGCGCGCCGCAACCCGTCCGCCTGTTCCTCCAGCGAAGCCGCTGCAGCCGCAGCCTGCTCGACGAGCGCCGCGTTCTGCTGCGAGACCTGGTCCATCTGCGACACCGCGCGGTTCACCTGCTCGATCCCGTCGCGCTGCTCGTTCGACGCGGCCGCGATCTCCGTCATGATGCCCGTCACGCGGCCGATCGCCTGCTGGATGTCCTGCATCGTCGTACCGGCCACGCCGACGAGCCGCGAGCCGTTCGCGACGCGCTCGACCGATTCGCCGATCAGCGTGCGGATTTCCTTCGCCGCCGACGCCGAGCGTTGCGCAAGCGTGCGCACCTCGCCCGCGACCACCGCGAAGCCGCGGCCCTGCTCGCCGGCACGCGCGGCTTCGACCGCCGCATTCAGCGCGAGGATGTTGGTCTGGAACGCGATCCCCTCGATCGTGCCGATGATGTCGGCAACCTTCTGCGAGCTCTGGTCGATCTCGTTCATCGTGCCGATCACCTCGCCGACCACGGTCGCGCCGCGCGTGGCGATCTCGCTCGCGGTGTCCGCGCAGGCCTGCGCCTCCACCGCGTTGTCCGCGTTCTGCTTCACGGTCGCGGTGAGCTGCTCCATGCTCGCGGCCGTCTCCTGCAATGCGGACGCCTGTTCCTCGGTACGCTGCGACAGGTCGGTGTTGCCGGCCGCGATCTGGTGCGTCGCCGTCGAAATCGCCTCGGAACCCTGGCTGACCTGGCGCACGGTGTCCGCGAGGCTGCGCTGCATGCCGGTCACGCCGTTGACCAGTTCGGCCATCTCGTCGCGCGACGACCAGCGCACTTCCGACGTCAGGTCGCCTTCCGACAGGCGGCGGAAATGCGACAGCAGGCGGTTCACCGGCTGCGTGATCGCGTAATGCAGGCCGATCGCGCAGCCGAGGCACGCGGCCAGGCCGAACGCGATACCCGCGATCGCGCCCGCACGCATCCAGCCGTAGTAGGTCTGCGCGGTGTCGTACACCTCCTTGCCGCGTGCGCCCTGGTACGCATCGAGCGCATCGGTCGCCTGCGTGAGCGCAACCGACAGCGGCGGCGCGACCGACATCAGCAGCCGGTCGGCCTCGTCGCGGCGGCCGTCGCGGACCGCGTCGATCATCGGCCTCAGCGCCTGCCCGATCAGCGCCTGGCGCGCGGCATCGAGGCGGCTCGCGAGCGGGCCTTCGTCGCCGTCGTGCGGCATCGACGCGTAGGCGCGCCACGCGGTGTCGGCCTTCGCGAGATAACTCTCGGCCTTCTTGACGAGATCGGGCACGTCCGGCGCTTCCGGGTGCAGCAGCGCGCGGTCGAGCGTCGTGCGCACGATCGTCAGGTTGAGACTGGCCGTCGACAGCGCGGTCTTCGCCGCCAGCTGCTGCGTATAGGCCTCGTCGAGCGCGCGGTTCGAGCTCTGCATGCCGGCGAGGCCGATCAGCCCCGACACGACGAGCAGCACGGCGACAAGGCCGAGCGTGGAGAAGATCCGCGTGCGGATCGAGAAACGGGAAAACAGGGCGTTCAGGTTCATGACGGGACGTGAGCGGTGAAAAGTGCCGCGGCAATCGGTCCGCAGCACGCTGTATTACGGTTTGCCTGCAAAAAACTTGAGTCCGGCCCTGCTTTCCGGCTGATCCCGGTCAATTTTTCGCGTCGGCAATCTACTGTTACCGTTGCAACAAATCGAGCCCGGGCAGAAATTGACTGGTCAACTATCCATCGCTATAGTTCGAGCCAATTCCCTGCCATGGCAGATATATCGATGACTACCGACACCCTCCTCACTCCGCCGGCCGCCGAAACGGCCCGCCGCGACGCGCCGACCGGGCTGATCGTCGCCGCGCTGCTGCTCGTCATGCTGCTGTCCGCGCTCGACCAGACGATCGTGTCGACCGCGCTGCCGACGATCGTCGGCGAGCTCGGCGGGCTCGACCAGTTGTCGTGGGTCGTTACCGCGTACCTGCTGTCGTCCACCGTCGTGCTGCCGTTGTACGGCAAGCTCGGCGACCTGTACGGCCGCAAGATCGTGCTGCAGGCCGCGATCGTGCTGTTCCTCGCCGGCTCCGCGCTGTGCGGCGTCGCGCAGGACATGACGCAGCTGATCGTGCTGCGTGCGCTGCAGGGGCTCGGCGGCGGCGGCCTGATGGTCGTGACGATGGCCGCGATCGGCGATCTGGTGCCGCCCGACCGCCGCGCGCGCTATCAGGGGATGTTCGGCGGTGTGTACGGCCTCGCGACGATCGTCGGCCCGCTGCTCGGCGGCTTCCTGGTCGAGCACCTGTCGTGGCGCTGGATCTTCACGATCAACCTGCCGCTCGGCTTTCTCGCGCTCGCGGTGATCGGCGTCGCGTTCCGGCCGCACGCCGCGCACGTGAAGCACCGGATCGACTACATGGGCGCCGCGTTCCTCGCCACCGCCCTCACCTGCGTGATCCTGTTCACGAGCGAAGGCGGCTCGCTGCTGCCGTGGACGTCGCCGCAGCTGTGGATGACGCTCGTGCTCGGCGTCGTCGCGATCGGCGGCTTCATTTACGAAGAACGGCTCGCGGCCGAGCCGATCATGCCGCTCGAACTGTTCCGCCATCGCACCTTCGTGCTGGTCAGCCTGATCGGCTTCGTCGTCGGCATCGCGCTGTTCGGCTCGGTCACGTTCATTCCGCTTTACCTGCAGGTCGTGAAGGGTTCGACACCGTCGCAGGCCGGGATGCAGCTGTTGCCGATGATGGGCGGGATGCTCGTGACGTCGGTCGTCAGCGGCCGGCTGATCTCGCGGCTCGGCTCGTACCGGATGTTTCCGATCCTGGGCACGCTGACCGGCGGCGTCGCGATGGCGCTGCTGTCCACACTGACGCTCGATACGCCGCTGCAAACGATGTATGCGTACATGGCGCTGCTCGGGATCGGGCTCGGCATGGTGATGCCCGTGCTCACGCTCGCCGTGCAGAACACGGTCGAATTCCGGCACATGGGCGTCGCGACGTCGGGGGCGACGCTGTTCCGCTCGATCGGCGGCTCGCTCGGCGTCGCGGCGTTCGGCGCGCTGTTCTCGCACGGGCTGCAGTCGCGGGTGATGGCCGCGCTGCCGGCCGGCACGGAGCTGCCGCCTGCGCTCGGCCCGGCCGCCGTGCAGCAGTTGCCGGATGCCGTGCGCGACGCGTACCTGCATGCGTTCGCCGGTTCGCTGCACGTCGTCTATCTCGCGGCGGCGACGGTCATCGCGATCGCGTTCGTGCTCGCGTGGTTCGTCGAGGATGCGCCGTTGCGCAAGCACAACTGACTTGCCGGTGAACCGCGATGCGGCCGCCGGGCCGCCTCGCGATTCGCCGCCACCCGCCGTTACGGCACCAGCACGACCCCGCCCGTCGTCGCGCGCGACTCCAGCAGCCGGTGCGCATCGGCCGCCTGTTCGAGCGGCAGCCGCGCGCCGATCTCCACGTGCATCCCGCTCGCCAGCCGTTCGAGTGTCGCGCGCGCAGCCTCCCGGTAACCGTCGACGTCGCGCGCGATGAAGCCGAGCACGCTCGGCCGCGCCAGCGCGATCGAGCGCGCCGGCCCCAGTTCGTCGAGATCGAACGTGTGCCGTGCGCCGATCGCGGCCACCTGCCCGATGCTCGCGACCATCCCGAACGGACGGACTGCACCGAGCGTGCGCGTCAGCACGTCGCCGCCGATCCCGTCGATCGCGTAATCGACCCCGGTGCCGCCGCCGAACGCGCGCGCCGCCGCGACGAAATCCTCCTCGCGATAATCGACGACCGCCTCGGCGCCATGCGTGCGCACGAGCGCGGCTTTCGCGGCCGACCCGACCGTGCCGATCACCCGCGCGCCGAGCGCACGCGCCCATTGCGTCGCCAGCAGTCCTACACCGCCGGCGGCAGCGTGCACGAGCACCGTGTCGCCCGCGTCGACCTGCCGGACGCGATGCATCAGCATGTAAACGGTGATCCCTTTCAGCAGCCCGGCGGCCGCTGCGTCATCGCTCAAGCCGTCGGGGATCGGCACCACGCGCTCGGCCGGCATCGTGCGCAGGCTCGCATAGCTGCCGGTCGGCATGCCCGCATACGCGACGCGCTGGCCGGGGACGAGATCCGTCACGCCCGGCCCGACCGCATCGATCACACCCGCCGCCTCGACGCCGAGCGCGTCCGGCAGCGCGGGCAACGCATGCGCGCCCGTCCTGAAATAGATGTCGACGAAATTCACGCCGATCGCGGTCTGGCGAATCCGTACCTCGCCGGCATCGGGCGGCGCGACGGGTGCATCGACGCGGCGCAGCACGCCGGCGTCGCCGTAGCGGTCGATCCCGATCCGGATGGCGGTCGTGGTTTGGGTCATGACGTTCCTCGCAATCGAATGAAGTGACACGATCATCCCATCGGGCATAATCGATCGAAATTCCCGTTGATCGCCCATCTACTGTGCAAAATTCGACCGATCAAGCATCCACACCCGCGGCCGCGCCGCCGATGAGCTGGGACGACATCCGCTACTTCCTCGCGGTGATGCGCGGCGGCAGCCTGTCGGCGGCCGCGCGGACGCTGCAGGTTCAGCATTCGACGGTCGCGCGCCGCATCGACGCGCTGGAATCCGCGCTCGGCATCCGGCTGTTCGACCGGCTGCCGCGCGGCTGGCCGCCCACCGACGAAGGGCTGCACCTTGCCGAGCACGCCGCACGCCTCGAAGCGGACGCGCATGCGTTCGCGCGCGCCGCCCAGGGTGCGGCTGCACTCGACGGCGTGGTACGCGTATCGGCGTCGCCGGTGTTCGCCAGCCATTTCCTCGCGCCGCGCCTGGCCCGCGCGCAGCACGCATGGCCGGCGCTGCGGATCGACCTGATGGGCGAGATGCACGCGGCGAACCTGTACGCGCGCGAAGCCGATCTCGCGGTGCGGCTGTCGCGGCCGACCGAGCCGGGGCTCGCGGCGCGGCGGCTCGGCACGATGCGCTTCGCGCTGTGCGCGTCGCCGGAATGGGCGAGCGCGCCGCCCGACACCTGGCCGTTCGTCGGCTACGACGATGCGCTCGCGCAAACGCCGCAGCAGCAGTGGCTCGAGCGTTTCGCGGCCGGGCGCCGTTTCGCGTTCATCGCGAACGACCTCGCTGCGCAGCATCGCGCGTGCGCGGCGGGCGCCGGCGTCGCGCTGCTGCCGCGCTTTCTCGTCGACGATCCGGCCGCGCAAGCCGGTGCGCCGCTCGTCGAACTGACCGCCGCGCCGCGTTGCGATATCGAGCGCGAAATCTGGCTCGTCGTCCACCCGGACGTGCGCCGCTCGCCGCGCGTACAGCGTGTCGCGGATGCGATCGCCGAGGCGGTTCGCACGGCGGATGGGCGGCTCTGACGCCCCGGCCTCGTCAGAACCGCTGCTGTAGCCCGGCCATGATCCCCAGTTGGCTCTGCCCCGTTTCGACCGTGCCACCGGCGGCGACCGCCTTGCCTGCGCTCGCGCTGTTCAGCATGTAGCCGACCGACGTATAGACGCGCGTCCGCTTGGACAGCTGATGGTTGGCGCGCCCGGCCAGCAACGTCGCGTTCGCATTGCTCGCGGGCCCGCGTTGCAGATAACGCGTGCCTTGCGCATCGAACGTGACCGCAGGCGTCAGCGCATAGGCAACGCCCGCGAAGACAATATCGGTCTGCAAATGGCCGGCCGCCGCGACGTTGTTCCTGATCCATCCCGCACCGAGCTTCGCGCGCCCCATCACCGCGTAGCCGCCGACGACGCCGTGCGTGCTCGTATGGGCGCTGCTGTCGAGCGGCGCCGATGCGCCCGCCCCGCCGCGCTTCACGTCGTAGGACACCGCGACGCCAAAGCGCGCCGCGTCGTAAGCGACCAGCGCCGTATATTGCCGGCACGCGAGCGGATTGCCCGGCACCTGCCCCGCGCAGCCGGTCGCGGAAGGCCCGGCCGGCCCGGCGGCATCGCGGCCGAAGCTGTAGGTGCCGCCGATCGTGAGCCCGCGGAACTTGCCCAGGTAACCGATCGCGTTGTCGCTGCGCGCATTCGGCAGATAGGCGTCGAAGTTGCTCGGCGAATGAATGGACGGCCCGATCACGTCGGCGTTGGCCAGCGCATGGGCCGTCATGTTCATTTGCCTGCCGAGCGTGAGCGTTCCGTATGCGCTGCTCAGTCCCACGTTCGCCTGCCGGCCGAACAGTCGCCCGCCGTAGTTGAGCCGACCGGTGCCTGGCTGAAAGCCGTTCTCCAGCACGAAAAACGCGCGGTTGCCGCCCCCCAGGTCTTCGATACCCTTCACGCCCCACCGCGACGGCAATTCGCCGGTCAGATGCGGCATGCCTACCGCCGATCCGCCCTGCGCCGCATGGTTGTAGTACGAAATGCCGGTGTCGACGATGCCGTACAGCGTCACACTGCCCTGCGCCTGTACGGTGCCCGTCGTCGCGGTCAGCGACGATGCGAACACACTCCATCTCAGCATCGCCTTCGACGCTCTTGAATCGAGATGCATGACTGACTGTCCCCTTCATAGGATGCGGGCCGCGGCGTCGCCGTGCGCGATCGGCCGGCGGCCGTGCGCCGGCGCCGCGGATAAGCCGTTCAGGACTGCCCGGCGGACGACACGTGCCGTTCGGCGGCCGAAACCGCCGGGCCGTGGCGCGACGCCGAGCGACGCTGATCGATCAAGCCGACCGCGACGGCCGCCACCAGCGCGGGCAGCCCGATCGCCATGAAGTTCTGTGCCAGCGGCAAATCGATGCCCACCAGCACGCCGATGACGATCGGCGCCAGGATCGCGCCGCTGCGGCCCACACCCAACGTCCAGCCGATGCCGGTCGAACGGATCGCCATCGGATAGAACTGCCCCGCGTACGCGCAGTTGACGATCTGCGTGCCGATCGTCGACGCACCCGCGAGGCCGACCAGCACGAACAGCAGTGCGGTCGGCATCGGGTAGCCGAGCAGCGTGATCGACACGGCGGCAAGGAGGTACATCGACACGAGCACCGTCTTGATCGGCAGGCGATCGGCCAGCCAGCCGCCGCCGATCGCGCCGACCATCGCGCCGGCGTTCAGCACCAGCACGAACGTCAACGCCGAGCCGAGGCTGTAGCCGGCGCCCGCCATGAGCCGCGTCAACCACGAACTGAGCGCGTACACCATGAACAGGCACATGAAGCACGCGATCCAGAACATGACCGTGCTGAACCCGCGGCCGTCGTCGAACAGCTGCCGGACCGGCGCGTTGCCCGTGTGGTCGGCGCGCGGAACGACATAGCAGTCACCCGGTTGCGGCCGACAGGCGGGATCGAGCCGCTGCGCGATGCGTGCGAGTTCGTCCGTCCTGCCGTGCCGGATCAGGAACGGCAGCGATTCCGGCATCCATTTCATGAGCAGCGGAACGAGCAGCACCGGCGCGCCCGCGGCGACGAACACGGATTGCCATCCATGGGCGTCGATCATCCCCTTGCCCATGACCGCCGCCAGCATGCCGCCGACGGAATAGCCGCTGAACATCAGCGTCACCAGCGTATTGCGCACGCGGCGAGGCGCGTATTCGGTCATGTGGGCGATCACGTTCGGCATGACGCCGCCGATGCCGATGCCCGCGAGGAAGCGCGCGACACCGAACAGCACGGGCGTCGGCGCGAGCCCGGCCGCCGCGGTGAAGACGCTGAACAACGTCAGGCAGGCCGCGATGGCCCGGCGGCGCCCGATCCGCTCGGCGACGGTCCCGAACACGATGTTGCCGACCATCATGCCGAACAGCGCCGAGCTGACCATGAAGCCGGCCTGCGCGGGGTTGACGCCCATCTCGTTCATGATCGCCGGCAGCGCGATGCCGGCCACTGCCAGGTCGTAACCGTCGAACACGATGATCAGCGCGCACCAGAACAGCACGACGCCGTGCAGCTTGCCCAGCCGCGCATCGTCCGAGAGCGCCTGCAGGTTGATTTGACGCATGGAGCTTCCTTCCTTTTCCAGAGGGGACCCGGGCCCGGCGGTAGCCGTCGCATTACGCGAGTTCGACCTAGTACGATCGATCGGCCCATCAACTTAGTAGTTGTACGAATCATTGACATGAAATGCGCCGCTGTTCGTCCGGCTGCCGGCGCAGTGTAGGAAGCCACAATGATTTCCACTATCCGGAATTTGCAGGCCGCTCGCGAATCCGGTTCGTTTTTCTCGTGCCGCACGCCGCGCGCTATCCGGATTTCTCCCCGGCGGGGACGGGACTATCCGATTCTTGCGAAACTTTCGACAAGCCTGACAAAGATCAATATCATCGTTTCAGGATATCTCGCTCACAAGAGAAACCGATGTGGCACGACGCACATCCGCGGCCAGCCGATGTGCTGCACGAAAAACGCCACGCAGGAGACGCCCCATGCCCCTCACCCCGAATGCGGACGTATTGTCCGCGCTGTATCGGAATTGCGTGTTCCGATCCGGCCTGCGCACGGATGCGCACGAGCAGGTCTCGCTGGAACTGGCCGAGCATGCGCTGCGCTGGAAGCAGGGCGTACCCGACGCAGCGCTGTTCAAGGGGCAACTGAATCATCTGAGCGTCTACGCGCTGCAGTACGGCGCCGAAGTTGAAGTCGCCCCGCGCCCGTTCGACGGCTTTTCGCTCGTCCACACGTCCCTCGCGGGCGGCGCCGAAATCGAGTGCGACGGGCACGTGATGGGCGTGTCCGAAGGGCGCACTGCCGTGCTGGCACCGACGTCGCGCGTGCGCCTGCGCTGGCGAACCGGCACCCGGCAGCTGATCGTCAAGGTGCCCGATTCGCTGATGCGCGCAGTCTGCGGCCGCCGGCCCGACGACGCGGCGCCCGGCCTCGCGCCGGGCTTCCTGTTGCCGACGGCGCTTGCGTCGCAGTGGGATCTGATCGCGCAGTCGCTGCTCAACGTGCTCGCCGTTGCCGACGACGGCGGCATACGGGCCGAATGGCGCGACCACTTCGAACAAAGCCTCGCGCTGTTCCTGCTCGTGCATTGCCCGCCGTCGCCCGCCGCCGTGCAAGCCGGCCCGGCGCTGCAAGCGCGCGGCGCACCCGCGCAAGCCGGATCGCGCGGCGACATCCGGCAGATGGATGCGCTGCACGAATTCATCCACGCGCGGCTCTGCGCGCCGATCTCGCTCGAGGATCTCGCCCGCGCGGCCGGTGTCAGCCTGCGGACGCTGAACGTGCTGTGTCGCCGCTATCACGGCGCGACCCCGATGGAGCTGCTGCGCAACATCCGGCTGGACGCCGCGCGCGTGCAGTTGCTGACCGACCCGGCTGCCAGCATCACCGATACGGCGCTGATGTTCGGCTTCGGGCACCTCGGCCGCTTTTCCGCCTACTACTTCGCCCGCTTCGACGAGTTGCCGCGCGACACGCAGAAGAAGCGGGCGCCGAACTGAACCCGCGGCGCCGGACGCGCGGCTACCGCCGTAGTCGCCGCCGCTCGCCATCGCCGCAGCCACCGCTTTACGCGCCGGGCATTCGCCCGCATAGTAGTGGTTTTCCCGTACCCCACCCTTTCGCTCCGTCGCCATGTCCATCTCGCCAGCCGCCTGCGTCGTCCGCGACGCGACCGAAGCCGATCTCGACGCGATCCACGCGATCTATGCGCACCACGTGCACCACAGCGTCGCCTCCTTCGAGGAAACGCCGCCCGACGTCGCCGAACTGCGCGCGCGCCGCGACGCGGTACTGGGCCACGGGCTGCCGTACCTCGTCGCCGAATGCGACGGCCGCGTGGCCGGCTACGCGTACGCGACGCCGTACCGCACACGCAGCGCGTACCGCTTCACGATCGAGGATTCGATCTACATCGACGATGCGCAGCGCGGGCGCGGGATCGGCCGCGCGCTGCTCGCGGCGCTGATCGAACGCTGCGAGGCCGGCCCGTGGCGGCAGATGATCGCGGTGATCGCCGATGGCGGCACCGGCGGCTCGACGTCGCTGCATCGCGCGTTCGGCTTCGAGCCGGCCGGCATGCTGAAGGCGGCCGGTTTCAAGCACGGCCGCTGGATCGATACGGCGCTGCTGCAGCGCCCGCTCGGCGACGGCGCGAACACGCTCCCCGTCTCGCCATAGGTCCGGTCATGCGAATGACCGGCTCGCGCCGGCCCTTCATGCGCGCGAACGGACCGTGGCGCGCCACGTCGCGCTAGAATGGCCGCATGTCAAAACAGACTCATTCCACACCCGACGAGGCCGCGCCGGACGCCCGCAACGAGTACACGGTCGACGAGCTTGCGCGCGTGTCCGACACGACCGTGCGCAATGTCCGCGCGTACCAGGATCGCGGCTTGCTCGCGCCGCCGGAAAAGCGCGGCCGCGTCGGCATTTACGACGACACGCACGTCGCGCGCCTGAAGCTGATCAACCACCTGCTCGCGCGCGGCTACACGCTGTCGAACATCCAGGACCTGATCAAGGCGATCGACGAAGGCCACGACCTGCGCTCGATCCTCGGCCTCGAAAACGCGATCGGCGGCCGCTGGTCGCACGAACTGCCGAAAACCTATTCGCTCGCCGCGCTCGCGCAGATGTTCGGCCCGCAGGCGACCACGCAGCTGTCACGCGTCACCGAACTCGGCCTGCTCGAACGGCGCGGCCTGTCGTTCGTCGCGAAGAGCCCCGCGCTGCTCGAAGCGGCGGCCGCCATGACGAAGGAAGGCATCCCGCCGCGCGAACTGCTCGACGTGATCAGCCTCGCGCGGCCGCATTTCGACGCGATCGCTCGGCTGCTCGTCGATCTCGTCGTGAAGCGGCTCGACCGCTACGATGCCGGCACGCTGCCGCCCGCCACCGACGTGCCCGAGCTGGTCGACGCGATCTGGCGCCTGCGCCCGCTCGCGGCCGTGTTCGTCGAAGGCGAGACGAACCGCGCGCTGGAAACCGCCGCGAGCGCCTATCTCGGCGGCCGCGTCGCGACGATCCTCGACAAAAAGCTCAGCGACGAGGCCGCACGGCAGTCCGGCACGCCGGCATCGGAACACGACGACGAAGCATAGGCGCGCCGCCGTCATATTCATATCGGCAATGCTTCGTTTGCGGGCGCGATCGCCCATGCGACGATTCTTCCAACTGAGCGGCACCGCCGCTCGCCCGAAGACGTTTTGCATGGAGTCCGTTCGATGATTCGTTTCACCCGCTGGATCGCCCGCACCGCCGCCGTCACGCTCGTCACGCTGTCTGCGGCATCGGCGTTCGCACAAGGTAGCGCCGACAAGGTCGTGCGCATCGGCTACCAGAAGGCCGGCCTGCTGTCGGTCGTCAAGGCCCAAGGTTCGCTCGAGGCGCGGCTCAAGCCGCTCGGTTATGGCGTCCAGTGGTTCGAATTCCCGGCCGGGCCGCAACTGCTCGAAGCACTGAACGCGAACAGCATCGACTTCGGCTATACGGGCGCGCCGCCGCCCGTGTTCGCGCAGGCGGCCGGCGTGCACTTCGTCTACGTCGGCGCGGAGCCGCCGGCGCCGCACAACGAAGCCGTGCTCGTGAAGGCCGATTCGCCAATCCGTACGGTTACGGGCCTGCGCGGCAAGAAAATCGCGCTGCAGAAGGGCTCGAGCGCGAACTACCTGCTGCTCGAAGCCTTGCAGAAGGCCGGCGTGCGCTACGACGAAATCCACCCCGTGTACCTTGCGCCGGCCGACGCGCGCGCCGCATTCGAAAGCGGCAACGTCGATGCGTGGGTCGTCTGGGATCCGTACTACGCGGCCGCGCAAAACACGCTGAAGGTACGCACGCTGTCCGACTACACGGGCCTCGCGGCGACCAACAACTTCTACGAAGCGACGCGGGACTTCGCGCAGCAGCATCCCGACGTGGTCGGCGCGATCCTGAAGCAGGCGCGCGAGACGGGCCTGTGGGTCAACGCGCATCCGGCCGACACCGCCGCGCTGATCGCGCCGAAGGTCGGCCTGCCGCAACCGCTCGTCGAGACGTGGATCAAGCGTGTCCCGTTTGGCGCGGTGCCGATCGACGACCGGATCGTCGCGGCCCAGCAAGGAGTCGCCGATGCGTTCTACGCGGCGAAGCTGATTCCGCAGAAGCTGAGCGTGGCCGACAACGCGTGGAGCGACAAGAGCATCGCATCCGCGCTCGCCGCGAAGTAGCGCGAACCCACGCTTCGCACAGCGTCCATACGAAAAAGGCCGACGGGCATGCTGCCCGCCGGCCTTTTCTGCATTGCCCGACGTTGCGGAATTTGGGCGGCGAGCAACTGCCCGCTTCGCCAACGTCCCCGCTCCGCGCCTCCATTGACCTGGTTGCTCTACGTGGTCACGTGCCGGCCGATGGTGTCGGCAGCCGGCCGGCCGTTCATCGCCCCCGACTTCTTCGCGTCACGTTGACCTTCCGGGCGTACGGCGCCGAAGACCGGGAAACGCGCCTCCTCAAAGATCGTCGTTCGAAGACAACCACCCGGGTTCATATGCACCCAGTGCACGTGCCGGATAAAACCATCGCAGCGGCGCATCGTCGATCTGCAATGGCGGGCGAAGCCGCGATGCCGGCCCCCACGATGTGAGCTCGACGTGGTCCGCCCGATCCCGCTGATCGTCGGCTACCAGCTCGACCACCTCGCTCATCGGCTCCGGGCGCAACTGCAAGACGGCCGCCGTGCGCGCCAGCGAGGCGCGGACCTCGGTACCGACACCCTGCGTCATTCGCGTGGTCAGCCCGCGGATGGCGGCCGTCGCCATCAGGTAGCCCGTCGCATGGTCGATCGCCTGGACCGGCAGGTTCACCGGTTCATCGCTGCCCGTCACGCGCATGCCCGCCTCGGCGATTCCCGTGCTCATCTGAATGAGGCTGTCGAAGCCGCGCCGGCAACGCCACGCGCCGGTCCAGCCATAGGCGTCGAGCGACACGTCGATGAGCGCGGGATTCAGTTCGCGCCGTTGCGCGGCATCGAGCCCGAGGCGCGCGAGCGCATCCGATCGGTAACCGTGCACGACGATATCCGCGCGGCGCAGCAACTGCCTGAGCGTATCGAGATCCGCGGCATCCTTCAGGTTCAGCCGCGCACAGCGCTTGCCGAGAACGACTTCGGGCACCGTACCCGGCTCTTCCCAGCCGTACGGATCGATGCGCAGCACCTCGGCACCCAGGCCCGCGAGAAATCGTGTTGCCACGGGGCCGGCGAGAATGCGCGTCAGGTCGAGCACGCGAATGCCGCGCAACGGCCGGTCGCTCGAAGGCCGCCAGGCATGCGCGACGGCATCCGTCGCGGAATGAACGTGCAGCAACGGTTCGGCTGCGACCGCCTGCCCCTGCGGATGCCCGGCCCACTCCTGCGCCGAGTACATCGCCGCGGCACACCCGCCACGCTCGACGATCGCCGCCTCGAGCGCACCGGCATCCCAGCGACTCACCGCCTGCGCGACCGATTCCGCATCGGCGGCACAGCCGAGTACCGACAACGCGGCCAGTCGATGATGCGGCGCGTTGGTGTGCAACCTGATCCAGCGATCGCGCGCCCGATAGTTGCCGGCCACCGGATCCCATTGAGGCGGCATCGTCCAGCCCTGCGGACGCAGCGACGTGCCGAACCACAGCGACGCCATGCGCCGGTCGACCTGTACCGCCGGCAACGTTCCCGCCGACGCATGCAGCAATTCGGCGACGGACGTCCCCGCCGCCCCGATTGCCGCCGCGGCCTTGTCGGTTACGCGAAACGCGGAGACGAGTTCTCCCGCGCCGCTGAAGCTGCACGATTCGAGAAACGCTGGAGAGCCGCCGGCCGCCAGCCAGAACGTCCGCAGATGGTGCGACACCCGATCCTCGTCGGTCGTGGCCCGTTCCCGCGATATTTGATCGACACGCATGTTCGTCTCGCATGAATTAGGTGACGCAAAGATCGTCTCGCTCGCATTTGCTGTCAACGTTGATTATCCTGATCAACCTGTCGAACGATTCACTCTGCGCACGATGTCGAACTACCTGAATTCGACCGACGCCGCGGCAAGACTCGGCGTCTCGCGGCAAACGCTCTATGCGTACGTCAGCCGCGGCCTGCTTCGCGCGGAACCCGGCGGCAGCCACCGTGAAAGCCGCTACCTCGCGGCCGACGTCGACCGGCTCGCGGATCAACGCGCACGAGGCCGCAAGCCGAAGGAAGTCGCAAAGGCCGCGCTGAACTGGGGCGCCCCGGTGCTCGAATCGAGCATCACGTTGATCGACGGCGGCCGGCTCTTCTATCGCGGTACGGATGCGCTCGATCTCGCGAGCCGTGCGAGCCTCGAGGAAGTCGCGGCGCTGCTATGGCGAAACGACGAGCAGACCGCTTTCGGCCGCCACGTCCCCGCTACGCCCGCGGTGCTGCGGACGCTCTTCAGGCACTACGGCGACCAACGTGCCGAGCAGGCACTGTTGCCGCTCTTCACCGTCGCGAGCGAGGACGCGCCGACGGCGATCTGGCAGCAATCGTCCGATCGTCACGCACAGGGCTGCGGCGATCTCGTGCGGATTCTGGCGGCATGCCTGCTGCGCACCCGGATCGATACGGCCCCCGTCCACGTGCAATGCGCGCGGGCGTGGGGTGTCGGGCCCGCGGGCGCCGAGCTGATCAGGGCGGCGCTCGTGCTGTGCGCGGATCACGAACTGAACGCGTCGAGCTTCACGGGCCGGTGCATTGCGTCGACGAACGCGAGCCTGCGGGCCGTCGTGGTCGGCGGCCTGGCCGGCCTGTCGGGCGAACGTCACGGCGCCACCACGGCGCGCGGCGAAGCGCTGTGGGACGAAATCGGCAATAAGGATGTCGAACGGAAAATGAGCGAGCGTCTCGCCCGGGGTGACGGCTTGCCGGGCTTCGGGCATTCGCTCTATCCCGATGGCGACGTGCGCGCGACGTACCTGTTGTCGCGGATCCTGCCGCGCCACCCTCAATGGAACAGGATGCTCGATGCAGGGAGCGCGCTCACCGGCCAGAAGCCCTCCGTGGATCTCGCGCTTGTGGCACTGCGCAGACATTTGCGGCTTCCCGTCGGTGCCGCATTCGGCCTGTTCGCACTGGGCCGCTCGATCGGCTGGATCGCGCACGGGCTGGAGCAGCGCGCGCAATCCGATCTCATCCGGCCGCGTGCGGTTTATACAGGAACATGGCCGGTCGGCACCGAAGTCGAGCCGGATCGCGCGCGATCCCGCGGACGATCGGGAAAGCAGCGAGCGACGCCGCACCGTGCTGCTCCGGTCGACGACATGCTTTCCGCTTTCTTCAGGAATCGATAGCTTTTTGCTCGATGCCGCCGGCACGCAGCATCGGTGACACGCGAATGCCTCGCCGGCGGACGAAGGCAGCCACCCGCTGACGTTTCGCTGATGTCGCCAACGGATCGGCAAGGACCTTCCACGGAATTCCCCGATGGCCCTTTGCCGAATCCACCGGATGCAAACGGCAATCGGCACACCACGCATCGAGCCGACAACGTGCGCGCGCCGTCGGCACGCGCGTACTCGGCATGCCTGCTTACTTCAGCGCCCCCGCCACCTTCTTCTGCCGCCACAGACACAGCAAGTCACACGCAACGTGCGCGGCCGCGATCGCCGTGATGTCCGCGTGGTCGTACGCAGGTGCCACCTCGACCACATCCGCACCGACCAGGTCGATCGCGCCGAGCGCGCGCACGATCGCGAGGGCCTGTGCCGACGACAGCCCGCCCGCGACCGGCGTGCCGGTGCCGGGCGCGAACGCCGGATCGAGGCAATCGATGTCGAATGTCAGGTACGCGGGCCGCGCGCCGACGATGTCGACGATCCGCTCGACCGCCGCGCGCGCACCGTGGTCGTGCACCCACGCGGCATCGAGCCGCTCGATCCCGAGGAAATCGTCGTTCCACGTGCGGATGCCGACCTGCACCGACGTCGCGGGATCGATCAGCCCTTCCTTCACGGCCTTGTAGAACATCGTCCCGTGATTGAGGCTGTCCGGATCGTCGTCGGCCCACGTATCGCAGTGCGCGTCGAAATGGATCAACGACAGCGGCTTGCCGTAGCGCTCCGCGTGCGCGACCAGCAGCGGATACGTGATGTAGTGGTCGCCGCCGAGCGTCAGCATCTTCGCGCCCGAGCGCAGGATCGTGCGCGCATGCTCGACGATCGCGGGCTTGATCGACAGCGGGTTGTGCGCGTCGAACCAGCAGTCGCCGTAGTCGACGGCCGCGAGATCGTCGAACGGGTTGAAACCCCACGGATACGGGTGAAGCTCCGCGAGCTGCACGCTCGCCGCGCGAATCGCGGCCGGGCCGAGCCGCGCGCCGGAGCGATAGGTCGTCGCGAGGTCGAGCGGCACGCCGGAGATCGCGACGTCGACCCCGTCGAGCGTGCGCGAATAGTTGCGGCGCATGAACGACAGCACGCCCGCATAGGTGTTTTCGATCGACGAGCCGTACGGCGTCGTGCGACGGATCGCGCCGTCGCCATGGAGAAGTTCGGTCATGGTCGGACCATTTTTCGTGGGGGCCGGCCCGCGCCGCGTTGCATCGGCGCGCGCAGCGGGCACGGCATGGATTCATCGGGCACGCACCGGCTTGCGCATCCTGTCACGCGGCCGGGCGGAACAACGACAACGTCAATACCGCGGCGATCATAACAAGCCGAATTGATGTCGTTGCCCCGGCTCGACCGGGGCAACACGTCGAAGAAACCGGGTGAAGGCGTTCGCCCGTCGTGCACACGGCAACGCCCGATCGCCACGGTTGCGACCAGGCGCCTTTGCGTCCCCTGCCTGCCGCGTCCTAGAAGGATTCGCCGGTTTTCCCGCGCCCGTTCTTCCGGATAATGGCCGGCAGCCGCGCCCTCGACCGTGCGCCGTCCACCGCAGACAACAACAAACCGGAGACACCCCGCCTTGATCGCCACGCTTCCCGCCACCTACCGCCGGCTCTGGCCGCTCGCCGTTGTCGCCGCGCTGCTGTACGGGCTGTCGCTCGCTGCCGCCCCCTATCCCGGCCAGGCCGCCGCGAAAGCCGCGATGGGCATCCTGCTGCTCGCGGCGGGCAGCACCTGCGGCGCGGCGCGCGAACGCGCGTGGCTGTGTGCGGCGCTCGTGACCGCCGTGCTCGGCGACGTGCTGCTCGCGCTGCCCGACTGGCCGCTGTCGTTCGTCCTCGGCCTCGGCGCGTTCCTGCTCACGCACCTGTGCTATTGCGCGATCTTCATGCGCTGGCGCGCACGGCCGCACGGCTGGCGCGTCGTCGCACTCGTCGGGCTGTGGATCGCCGCCCCGGCGTTCTACGTGGCGTTCTTCCCGCACCTCGGCGAACTGCTCGCACCCGTCGCCGTCTACATGCTCGTGCTCTGCGTGATGGCGAGCTTCGCGCTCGCGGCGCGCACGCACAGCCCGCTGGTGGCCGTCGGCAGCCTGATCTTCGTCGGCTCCGATACGCTGATCGGCGTCGGCCGTTTCCTCGGCGGCTTTCCGGGCATCGAGTACCTGATCTGGGGCCTCTACGCGCTCGCGCAGGTCACGATCGTGGCCGGGGTTTTCCATGAGACGGCCGCCCGAACGATCCGTCCCTGATACCGTTTCAAACAGACCGCCGCACGCTGGCGGTCTCGTGCGCTCCCTCTCTCGCCCCGCCGACGGCCCTTTCCGCGCATCCCGCGATGCGGGAACCGGCCCGTTCCAAACCCCGCTCAGCCTTTTCCAGCCTGGCTTCCGGCCCTTAGAGCGCCGCTTCTAGCCTCTTGCGGTTTCCGGGTTCACCCACTATCGTTACATCAAACAATGTAACATTCGAAAATGAGCCAAATCGGAGACACCCGGATGAATGCTCGCACGTTGCCTTTCGGTCCGCCCGGCCACGACGGCCTGGACGAAACCATCGACATCGCCATCATCGGCACCGGCTTCGCCGGCCTCGGGATGGCGATCCGCCTGCGGCAAACAGGCGTGACCGACTTCGTCGTCCTCGAGAAGGCCGCGTCGGTCGGCGGCACGTGGCGCGACAATCATTACCCCGGGTGTGCATGCGACGTGCAATCGCACGTCTATTCGTTCTCGTTCGCGCCGAACCCGCGCTGGACGCGCATGTTCGCGCCGCAACCGGAGATCCGCGCATATCTGGAAGACTGCGTGCAGCGCTTCGGGATCGGCGCGCACCTGCGCCTGAACCACGAACTGCAGCGCGCCGAATACGACGACGCCGCGCAACGCTGGCGCCTCACATTCGCGAACGGCAAGCGGCTGTCGGCACGCGTGCTGGTGTCCGGGATGGGCGGCCTGTCGCGCGCCGCGCTGCCGTCGATTCCCGGCGTCGAGAACTTCAAGGGCCGCGCGTTCCACTCGCAGCACTGGGATCACGACTATGCACTCGAAGGCAAGCGCGTCGCGGTGATCGGCACCGGCGCGAGCGCCATCCAGTTCGTGCCGCAGATCGCGCCGCGCGTGAAAACACTCGCGCTGTTCCAGCGCACGCCGCCGTGGATCATGCCGAAGCCCGACCGCAACCTGACCGGGTTCGAGAAGTGGCTGTTCCGTACGCTGCCGTTCACGCAGAAGGCCGTGCGCAGCGGCATCTACTGGATGCTCGAATCGCGCGTGCTCGGCTTCGCGATCCATCCGTCGCTGATGAAGAACGTGCAGAAGCTCGCGCTGCGCCACATCCGCAAGCAGATTCCCGATCCGGAGCTGCGCAAGACCGTCACGCCGAACTACACGCTCGGCTGCAAGCGCGTGCTGATCTCGAACGACTACTACCCGGCGCTGTCGCGCAAGAACGTCGACGTGATCACGACCGGCATCGACCACATCGAAGCCGACGCGATCGTGACGACCGACGGCCGCCGCCATGAAGTCGACTGCCTGATCTACGGCACCGGCTTCCAGGTGGCCGATCCGTTTCCGCGCGGCGCGATCATCGGCCGCGGCGGGCTCGACATCGTCGACGCATGGCGCGACGGCGCGCACGCGTATCTCGGCTCGACGCTGCCCGGCTACCCGAACTTCTTCATGATCGTCGGCCCGAACACGGGCCTCGGCCACAACTCGATGGTGTTCATGATCGAGTCGCAGATCGAGTACATCCTCGGCGCATTGCAGGCGATGCGTCGCGAACGCGCGGATGCGATCGAGGTGCGTCCGCTCGTCGAGGCGCAATTCAACAGCGACCTGCAGGGCAAGCTGAAAAAGGCGATCTGGTCGACGGGCGGCTGCAAGAGCTGGTACCTCGATCCGCGCACCGGCAAGAACACCACGCTGTGGCCGGGCTTCACGTGGCGCTTCCGCCAGGCGACCGCGCGTTTCTCGATCGCCGATTACCACGCGTATCGCGCGCCGCAACTCGACACCACGGCGCGGCCCGCCGCCGCACCGGCCGCTGCCGCTGCTGCTTCGACTTCGACTTCCGCCGAAGCGGCCTGAGCCAGACAAGGAGCAACCGACATGAGAGATTTCGCCAACAAGGTCGCCGCGATCACCGGTGCCGGCTCGGGCATGGGCCGCTCGCTCGCGATCCAGCTCGCACAGGCAGGCTGCCACGTGTCGCTCGCCGACAAGAACGGCGTCGGCCTCGCCGAAACCGAACGGATCGTCCGTACGATCGCGCCGAACGTGCGTGTCTCGACGCGCGTGCTCGACGTCGGCGAGCGCGATGCAATGTTCGCGTGGGCCGACGACACCGCGAAAGAACACGGCAAGGTCAACCTGATCTTCAACAACGCGGGCGTCGCGCTGTCGAGCACGATCGAAGGGATGGACTACAACGATCTCGAGTGGATCGTGAACATCAATTTCTGGGGCGTCGTGCACGGCACGAAGGCATTCCTGCCGTACCTGAAGGCATCGGGCGACGGCCACGTGATCAACACGTCGAGCCTGTTCGGGATCTTCGCGCAACCGGGCATGAGCGGCTACAACGCGACCAAGTTCGCGGTGCGCGGCTTCACCGAATCGCTGCGCCAGGAACTCGACATGATGAAGTGCGGCGTATCGGCGACCTGCGTGCATCCGGGCGGCATCCGCACGAACATCGCGCAGGCGAGCCGCGTGTCGAAGAACATGGTCGGCTTCATGGTCGCGAGCGAGCAGCAAGGCCGCGACACGTTCGAGAAGTTCTTCATCACGACCGCCGACGATGCCGCGCGCACGATCCTCGCGGGCGTGCGCAAGAACAAGCGCCGCGTGCTGATCGGCCGCGACGCGAAGGCCGGCGACTGGATGGCGCGCGTGCTGCCGTCCGCGTACCAGGCGCTCGTCGTGTTCGCGACGCGCCGCGAGGCCGCCCGCGCGCGCCGTGACGCCGCCCGCGGCACGCCGGCGCCCGCGCCGCTGCACGCCACCTACAACAATGCAGGCAATCAGGGAGGAGAACAATCATGACGACCCCGAACATGATGCCGGTGCGGCGCGACATCCGTTTCGCGCTGCCGCCGGAACGCGCGAAGGACTGGCACGTGCAGGGCGTGCCGGTCACGCACTTCATGAACGCGCTGTCGCTGCTGTTCCCGGCCGGCGAACGCTTCTTCATGGATTCGGTGCGCAACTATCGCGACCGGATCGAGGATCCCGAACTGAAGAAGCAGGTACTCGGCTTCATCGGCCAGGAGGCGATGCACACGCGCGAGCACATCGAATACAACGACCTGCTGCAGTCGTCCGGCCTGCCCGCGCACAAGCTCGACAAGCGCCTGTGGACGATCCTCGGCTGGTTCAAGAAGGTGCTGCCGCATTCGATGCAGCTCGCGATCACGATCGCGCTCGAGCACTACACGGCGATCCTCGCGAACCAGTTGCTGTCGGGCCACGAGCACCGGATCGACGGCTCGGTCGAAGGCTACCAGCAGATGTGGATGTGGCATGCGATGGAGGAAACCGAGCACAAGGCCGTGTCGTACGACGTATGGACCACCGTGATGAAGCCGGGCCTCGGCAGCTACCTGCTGCGCACGGGCACGATGCTGACCACGACCGTGTTCTTCTGGACGATCGTGTTCGACTTCCACGTGCGCCTGATGCGTGCGCACCGTCGCGAACACGGCAAGTTCGGCGGCATGTGGCGGCTCGTGAAGTACCTGTACAGCCCGAAACACGGCGTGTTCCCGAGCATCGCGCGCGAATGGCTCGACTACTTCCGCCCCGGCTTCCACCCGTGGGACCACGACAACCACCAGTACCTGCAGGGGCTCGACACGCTGCTCGAGAACATCGACGCGACCAACGCGCGCTACGCCGCGCAAGCCGCCCCGCGCCGCGTGCCGCTGCACCCGGTTGCGCAGGCATGACGCCATGGCGCGCGCCCACGAGATGCTGACCGTCCAGTCCGGCGACGTGAAACTCGCCGTCTACGTGAGCGGGTCGCGTCGCGCCCCGCCGCTGATTCTCGTGCACGGCTACCCCGATTCGGCGGCCGTGTGGGCGCCGATCCGCGCGCGGCTCGCGAAGCGCTACCGCGTGATCGCGTACGACGTGCGCGGCGCCGGCGCGTCCGATGCACCGCGCCGCCGCGCCGACTACACGCTCGAACGGCTCGCCGGCGACCTGAAGGCGGTGGCCGACGCGACCTGCGGCGGCCGGCCGTTCCATCTCGTCGGTCACGACTGGGGCTCGATCCAGTGCTGGGAGGCCGTGACCGACCCCGCGTTCCGCGGCCGGATCGCGTCGTACACGTCGATCTCGGGCCCATGCCTCGATCACGTGTTCCGCGCGAAGATGCGGCTCAAGCAGAGCCTGAAGTCGTGGTACATCGCGTTCTTCCACTTGCCGGTCGTGCCGTCGCTGGTGTGGCGGCTCGGCGGCGCGGCGCTGTGGCCGCGCTGGCTGCAGATCACCGAACGCGTGCGTGCCGAGCGCGATCCCGTGCAACTGAAGAATGCGCTGAACGGCATGCAGCTTTACCGCGCGAACTTCCTTGCGCGGGCGCGCAAACCCCGCGAACGATATGCGCAGGCGCCGGTGCAGATCCTCGTGCCGGTGCGCGACCGCTACGTGACGCCCGAAATGTCGGTCGACCTCGACCGCTGGCTCGGCGACCACGTGCGCGAGGAAATCGACGGCAGCCACTGGGTCGTGCTGCGCCACCCCGACATCATCGCGTCTCGGATCGACCGCTTCGCGTCCGCGCAGGAGCGGCCGGCCGTCGCGAACGCCGCGGTTCAGCGGCCCGTCAGCGCCGGCAGGCGTCTGAACAGCGTCTCGTAGTCGATCACGAGCCCGTCTTCATCGATGTCCATCTCGGCGGTGAAATTCCGGAAGATGCCTTCGTAGCGGTAGCGCCGGCCCGGCTCGATGCACGCGTAAGCCTGCTTGACCGGCGTGACCTTCAGGTCCGGCGTCGAGACGTACGCGACGTCGATCGGCCGCCGCTCGCCGCGCGCGAGCCCAAGGCGGCCGATCGGCAGCGCGTTCGTGAACGGCGTCGCCGCGATGTCGATGTCGACGCAGCCGTCGAGTTCGGGCAGCGCACGGCCCGCGCCGTCGCGCCAGTGGCCTTCGCCGTCGCCGCGCAGTTCGAGCGTGCCGCCGCCCATCACCTTCAACACCGCATACGTCACGCGCCAGTGCGCGTCGCACTCGACGCGATACGCGAGCCCGTACGCACGGCCGTACCGCTGGCCGACCACCGCGCTTTCGACGACGATCCCGCCGCCGCTCCGGTCGAACGCCAGATGTTCGACCCCGTCGCCTTCGAGCGACGCCCATCGCACTTCACGCATCGTTCCCCCTCCCGGTTTCCCCGCTGCGGGACACTGTCGCACGAATCCACCGACGAAAACGCCGGCGGATGCCTGAATTCCCTCACCGCGAAACGTTCGCCCCGAAAAACGCCAATGCAACGCCCGCCAGGACATGGCCGGCCGCCCGCATTCCCCATTTCGGGGCAGCGCCGACAAATCCTGACTATCCAGAATTCCCTATTCCGGTGCATCGGATTGTGTCCTATGCTCGCGGCTCGTCCTGTTCCGCCGCCATCATGCCTACCGCCCGCTCCGCCTCGCCGTCGATCGACCTGCGCATTCTGCTGCGCGGCATCGGTCAGATCGTACTGCAGGCGAACGCGCTCACCGGCGCGCTGCTGCTGGCCGCGCTGGCGCTGACCGACCTGCGGCTGGCGTGCGCGGCGCTGCTCGGCTCGGCCGCCGCCAGCATGACCGCCGTGCTGACGGGCGCCGAGCGTCACGACGTCGAACAGGGGCTGCACGGCTTCAACGGCGCGCTCGCCGCGCTGATCGCGGCGCTGTTCGCGCCCGCTTCCCTTGCAGCCGTCGCGCTGGCGCCGCTGGCCGCAATCGGCGCGGCGCTCGTGCAGCGCGCGATGCGCACGCCGCTCGCCCGCTGGCGCCAGTGCCCGTATTCGAGCCCGTGCCTCGCCGTCACCGCGCTGTGGCTGCCGCTTGTCGCACCGCAACACGCGACCGATGCGACGGCCGGCGTGGCACTGACGCCATCGTCCGTCACCGACGCATTGCTGTCGGGTGTTGCTCAGACCACCTTCGCGCAAGGCGCATGGGCCGGCGCGCTGATCGTCGCCGGCCTCGCCGTCGCGTCGCGCCGCGCGGCCGCGTTCGCGCTCGGCGGCGCGATCGTGTCGACCGTGCTGCTGCTCATGCTCGGCGCGAACGGCGCGCTGTTCGCCGACGGCCTGCTCGGCTTCAACGGCGCGCTCGCCGCACTGGCGCTGATGTCGCGCGGCCCGCGCGCGGCACTTGCAGCCGCCGCACTCGGCGCGCTGATCCAGTGGCTCGCGATGCGCGTCGGCATCCCCGTGTTCACGGCGCCGTTCGCCCTTGCATCGTGGGTGACCGTAGCCGTCGCGCGCCGCCTCACCTTCGGAGAACCCGATGTCGTCATTCGCACACCGTCCTGATGCCGTGAAACCGGGCGGCCCGATCTCGGACGCCGAACGCCGGCTGCGCGTCGACCTCGCCGCCGCCTACCGGCTCGTCGCGCTGAACGGCTGGGACGACCTGATCTACACGCATCTTTCCGCGACCGTGCCCGGCGAGCCCGGCCACTTCCTGATCAATCCGTTCGGCCTGACGTTCGACGAGGTCCGCGCATCGAACCTCGTGAAGATCGACCTGGCCGGCAACCGGATCGGCGCCGGCGAGCACGCGGTCAACGTGACGGGCTTCGCGCTGCACGCGGCCGTGCATGCCGCCCGCGCCGACGCCGTCTGCGTGATGCATCTGCACAATACGGCCGGCATCGCCGTATCGATCCAGCGCGACGGGCTGCTGCCCGCGTCGCAGCACGCGCTGCGCTTTCACGGCGACCTCGCGTACCACGACTACGAGGCGCTCGCGTTCTCGCCGGCCGAAGGCGCGCGGCTGACCGCGAGCCTCGGCGCGAAATCCGCGATGCTGCTGCGCAACCACGGCACGCTGACGGTTGGCCGCACCGTCGCCGAAGCCTATGTGCTGATGGACACGCTGATCAAGGCCTGCGATATCCAGGTGCGCGCGCAGGCCGGCGGCGGGCCGCTCGTGCTGCCCGCCCCGGCGGTGGCCGACCGCACCGCCGAACAACTGCGCGACGGCGGCGCGATCGAAGGCGAACTGGAATGGCCGGCGTTGCTGCGCCGGCTTGACCGAATCGATCCGTCGTATCGCGACTGACGCCGCATCCCTGGCCGCGATCGCGGCCGAACCCGACACACTCAACCGGAGCACTTGTCATGCCGACTTTCAATATCCAGCTCTTCGAAGGCCGCACCGTCGAACAGAAGCGCGAATTCGTCGAAGCAATCACGCGCGTCACCTGCGAGACGCTCGGCTGCGAGCCGGGCTCGGTCGACATCATCCTCACCGACGTGAAGAAGGAGAACTGGGCGACGGCCGGGAAGCTGTGGAGCGACGAGCGCTGAACGTCACACCCGGCGATGCTTGAACGCCCGCCTGCATCACACTGATTCATCACCTGCGGCGCCCGTCCGGCGGCGCTGCAGGCGGCTTCCTTCTCCGCCTCCCGATGTGCGCGCGCACATCGCATTGTCACGCGATCGGTGCATATAATGCGGCTCAGACGCAGCAGCCGATGGCCACCCGACGAGGAGACCGCCATGGAAGCGAAGCACGAGGAAGTCGTCGCACATCTGCTCTCGGACGTCGTCGAATTCGCGCGCGGGCGCCTGCCCGAAGCCACGTTCCGGATCGTCGAACCCTTCCTGCGTCATTACTACGATTTCGCCGATGCCGACGATCTGCAGAGCCGCGGCATCGCCGATCTCTACGGCGCCGCGATGGCGCACTGGCAGACCGCCCAGAAATTCGTGCCCGGCAGCGAACGGCTGCGCGTGTACAACCCGATCCTCGAACAGCACGGCTGGCATTCCGACCACACGGTCATCGAGATCGTCAACGACGACATGCCGTTCCTCGTCGATTCGGTGACGATGGCCGTCAACCGCCTCGGGCTCGCGCTGCATTCGGCACTGCACCCGGTGTTCCGCATCTGGCGCGGCGCCGACGGCGGCATCGAGCGCGTCGATGCGGGCGGCGCGACGCCCGGCGACGGCCAGTCGCAGCTCGCGTCGTTCATCCATTTCGAAGTCGATCGCTGCGGCGATGCCGCGCTGCTCAACACCTTGCGCAACGACATCGCGCACGTGCTCGGCGACGTGCGCGCATCGGTGGAAGACTGGCCGAAGATCGTCGACATCGCCCGCGCGACGGTCAAGGAGATGAAGGCGCGCGAATCGACCGCGGAAGACATCGAGGCGCGCGCGTTCCTCGAATGGATGGCCGCCGATCACTTCACGTTCCTCGGCCAGCGCGACTACGCGCTCGTGTCCGACGGCACGGGCTTCGGGCTGCGCGGCATCGAGGGCACCGGCTTCGGCATCCTGCGCGAATCGCTGCGCACGTCCGGCGCCCCCGACGTCACGCCGCTGCCGCAGGCCGCCGCCGACATCATCACCGGCGCCTGGCCGATCTTCCTGACCAAGGCGAATTCGCGCGCGACCGTGCACCGGCCCGGCTATCTCGACTACGTGGGCGTGAAGCTCGTCGGCGCCGACGGCAAGGTCACCGGCGAGCGCCGCTTCATCGGGCTCTACACGTCGACCTCCTATTTCGGTTCGTATACCGAGATCCCGATCGTGCGCCGCAAGTGCGCGAACATCGTGCGGCGCGCGGGCTTCCTGCCGAAGGGGCATCTCGGCAAGTCGCTCGTGACGGTGCTCGAAACCTATCCGCGCGACGAACTGTTCCAGGCCGACGAAGACCAGCTCTACGACATCGCGCTCGGCATCCTGCGGCTGCAGGAACACCAGCGCACGCGCCTGTTCGTGCGGCGCGACCGCTTCGACCGCTTCGTGTCGTGCCTCGTGTTCGTGCCGCGCGACAAGTACAACACCGACCTGCGCCGGCGCATCGCGAAGCTGCTCGTCGATGCGTACAACGGCGTGACCGTCGAATTCACGCCGCTGCTGTCGGAATCGGCGATCGCGCGCATTCATTTCGTCGTGCATGCGGAACCGGGCACGATGCCCGACGTCGACACGCGCGAGCTCGAAACGCGGCTCGTGCAGGTCACGCGCCGCTGGCAGGACGATCTCGCCGACGCGCTGCTCGACGCCTTCGGCGAAGAGCAAGGCAACCGGCTGCTGCAGCGCTATGCCGATTCGTTCCCGGCCGGCTACCGCGACGACTATCCGGCGCGCACGGCCGTGCGCGACATCGAGCTGATCGAGCGGGTGAAGGATTCGGGGCAGCTCGCGATGAACCTGTACCGGCCGATCGAGGCGGAAGCGCGTGCGTTCCGCTTCAAGGTCTATCGCGCGGGCGACCCGATCGCGCTGTCGCGCAGCCTGCCGATGCTCGAGCATCTCGGCGTGCGCGTGGACGAGGAGCGGCCGTACCGGATCCAGACGCAGGACGCCGCGCATGCGTGGGTGCACGACTTCGGCCTCGAGCTCGCGGACGACACCGAATTCGACATCGAGCGCGTGAAAGGCCTGTTCGAGGATGCGTTCGACCAGATCTGGAGCGGCCGGATCGAGAACGACGACTTCAACCGCCTCGTGCTGCGCGCCCATCTGAGTGCGCGCGAAGTGACGATCCTGCGCGCGTATGCGAAGTATCTGCGGCAAGTCGGCTCGACCTTCAGCGACGCGTATATCGAGCGCGCGCTGACCGGCAACCCGGCGATCGCACGGCAGCTCGTCGAGCTGTTCCTGCTGCGCTTCGACCCGGCCACCGGCGACACGCGCGACGTGCAGGCCGAGCGGCTGCTGAAGGCGATCGAAAGTGCGCTCGACCAGGTGCCGAACCTCGACGAAGACCGCATCCTGCGGCAGTTCCTCGGCGTGATCAACGCGACCGAGCGCACGAACTACTTCCTCGTCGACGCAAACGGCGAATCGAAACCGTACCTGTCGTTCAAGTTCAATCCGGCGAAGGTGCCCGGGCTGCCCGAGCCGAAGCCGATGTTCGAGATCTGGGTGTATTCGCCGCGCGTCGAGGGCGTGCACCTGCGCGGCGGGCGCGTCGCGCGCGGCGGCCTGCGCTGGTCGGATCGCCGCGAGGATTTCCGCACCGAAGTGCTCGGGCTGATGAAGGCGCAGATGGTGAAGAACGTCGTGATCGTGCCGGTCGGCTCGAAAGGCGGCTTCGTCGTGAAGAACCCGCCGCCGCCGAGCGATCGCGAAGCGTGGATGCGCGAAGGCATCGCGTGTTACCAGACCTTCCTGCGCGGCCTGCTCGACCTGACCGACAACCTGGCCGGCAACGCGATCGTGCCGCCGCCCGACGTGGTGCGGCACGACCCCGACGATCCGTACCTGGTGGTCGCCGCCGACAAGGGCACGGCCACCTTCTCCGACTACGCGAACGCGATCTCGCACGAATACGGCTTCTGGCTCGACGACGCGTTCGCGTCCGGCGGCTCGGTCGGCTACGACCACAAGAAGATGGCGATCACCGCGCGCGGCGCGTGGGAATCGGTCAAGCGCCACTTCCGCGAGATGGGCATCGATACGCAGACGACCGACTTCACAGTAGTCGGCGTCGGCGACATGTCGGGCGACGTGTTCGGCAACGGGATGCTGCTGTCGCCGCATATCCGGCTCGTCGCCGCGTTCGATCACCGGCACGTGTTCCTCGACCCGAACCCCGATCCCGCGACGAGCTTCGCGGAGCGCGCACGCATGTTCGCGCTCGAACGCTCGAGCTGGGCCGACTACGATCCGGCCGCGATCTCGGCGGGCGGCGGCGTCTATCCGCGCACCGCGAAGACGATCCCGCTGTCGCCCGCCGTGCAGGCCGCGCTCGGCATCGACGCGCACGCGCTGCCGCCGGCCGAGCTGATCCGCGCGATCCTGCAGGCGCCGGTCGACCTGCTGTACAACGGTGGCATCGGCACCTACGTGAAGGCGGCGCGCGAAACCCACCTGCAAGTGGGCGACCGCGCGAACGACGCGGTGCGCGTGAACGGCGCGGACCTGCGCTGCAAGGTCGTCGGCGAAGGCGGCAACCTCGGCTGCACGCAATTTGGCCGGATCGAGTTCGCGCAGCGCGGCGGCCGCATCAACACCGACGCGATCGACAACTCGGCCGGCGTCGATTGTTCGGATCACGAAGTCAACATCAAGATCCTGCTCGGGCTCGTCGTGTCCGACGGCGAGATGACCGAGAAGCAGCGCAACGCCCTGCTCGCGGAGATGACCGACGAAGTCGGGCTGCTCGTGCTGCGCGACAACTACTACCAGACGCAGGCGCTGTCGATCGCCGGTCGTTATGCGGTCGAGCTGCTCGATGCCGAGGCGCGCCTGATGCGCTGGCTCGAACGCGCGGGCCGCCTGAACCGCGTGATCGAATTCCTGCCGACCGACGACGAAGTCGCCGAACGGCAAGCCGCGAAGCTCGGCCTCACGTCGCCGGAACGCGCGGTGCTGCTCGCGTACAGCAAGATGTGGCTGTACGACGCGCTGCTCGAATCCGACGTGCCCGAGGATCCGCTGGTTGCCGCGATGCTCGTCGACTACTTCCCCAAGCCGCTGCAGCAGCGCTTCAGCGAACCGATGCGCCGCCATCCGCTGCGCCGCGAGATCCTCGCGACGCATCTGACCAACGCGCTCGTGAACCGCGTCGGCTGCGCATTCGTGCACCGGCTGATGGAGGAAACCGACGCGAAGCCCGGCGACATCGTGCGGGCCTGCATCATGGCGCGCGACGTGTTCGACCTCGATGCCGTGTGGCGCGACATCGATGCGCTCGACAACCGCGTCGCCGACGACGTGCAGGCGCGCATGTTCGTCGACGTCGCGCGGCTGCTGGAACGCGCGGCGCTGTGGTTCCTGCGGCATCTGCAATCCGGCGCGGTGGCCGACGGCGGCGTCGCCGAGCTGATCGCGCGCTGCCGCGACGCGGCCGAGCGGCTTGCGCCGCAACTGCCGTCGCTGTTGCCGGCCGACGATCTCGAAGCGCTGTCCGAGCGGCAGCGCGTGCTGGTGGAAGCCGGCGTCGACAGCGCGCTCGCGGTGCGCGTCGCGAGCGGCGACATCTCGGCCGCGCTGCTCGACATCGCCGAAGTGGCCGCGACCAGCAACCGCAGCCTCGAACTCGTCGCGGGCGTGTATTTCTCGCTCGGCACGCTGCTCAATTACAGCTGGATCGGCGAGCGCGCGGCGACGCTGCCGACCCCGACGCACTGGGACATGCTGGCGCGCGCGGCCGCGCTCGCGGAAGTCGCGCGCCTCAAGCGCACGCTCGCGTCGAGCGCGCTTGCGGAATCGCCGGATTCGACCACGCCGGAGACGATCGTCGGCGCGTGGCGCGCGCGCCGCGAAGCCGCGCTCGCACGCTACGAGCACCTGCTCGCCGACTTGCGCGCGTCCGGCGGCGCGAGCCTCGCGGTGCTGCTCGTGGTCGTGCGGGAAATGGCCGTGCTCGAACGCGCGTGACCAGGCTGGCCGGTTCCGCGTGACCGGAACCGGCGCGCTGCCGACATGCCTGCGTACGCGCGAGGCTAGACCGTCGCGACCAGCAGTTCCTCCGCGTTGTTCGGCGGCCTGAGTCCGTCCGCACGATCCGCGAAATAGCGACGCGTCAGTTCGGCAGCCGAAACGTGCTCGGTCTTCGTGAAGCCGGCCTCCCGCGCGAGCGCCTGCATCTGTGCCGGCATGAAGAAGCTGATGAACGGCGTGCCGCTTGCGCGCGCGCCCTTCGCGGCCATTTCCAGCCCCGGGCGCACGTCCGGATCCGCATGTTCCAGCGGCAGCAGGAACGTCATCGCGAGCGTCGAGCCCGGCGCGAGCGAGGCGACTTCGCGCAACGCGGCCGCGTTCGCCCCGCACGTCAGGTACATGCTGACGCCGGTGGACACGACGACCGCCGGCTTGCCGGCATCGAAGCCCGCACCGACGAGCGCCGCGCGCCACGATTGTTTCGCCTCGAAATCGACAGGCACGAAACGCAGCCAGTCGGGCACGCCGAAGCCCAGCTCGACGAGGCGCCGTTGCTTCCAGCGCTGCGGCGCCGGCTGGTCGACTTCGAAGACGGTCACACGCGACGCCATGTCGGGCCGACGCTGCACGAAGCTGTCGAGCCCTGCGCCGAGGATCACGTACTGGCTCACGCCGCGCGCGGCCTGCTCCACCACGAGATCCTCGATGAAGCGCGCCCGCGCGACGATCGACGCGCGAAACGGCCGCGTGAACTGCGGATCCATGTCACCGCGCTGCTGCCAGCCGGGTTCCGGTGCGAGCAATTGCCGCCCGACTTCGTCGGCGAGCACATGCGGCGGCGCATCGAGTTCGACGTGCAGCGCACGCCACAGCGCGACGCGCGCGGCGGTGCTGTCGGGGGCGCTTTCGCGGGGTTCGGTCATGTCGGCCTCACGCACCCTGCTGCCCTGGTGCCTGCAGGCGCCACACGCGACCGTCCGGATCGCGTACGGTCATGTCGCGCGTGCTCCAGTGCGTATCCTCGAACGGCGTGACGACGTCGACGATCGGCTGCGGCTGCACCGCCTGTTCATTCGGCACCTTGAGCACGACCTGCATGTCCGGCGTTTCGCCCGGCGGCACTTCGGCGATGAACAGGAAGGGGCCGTCGCCATGGCGCAGCTGGCCCGAGTTGTGATCGGTTTCGAACTCCAGCGTGAAGCCCAGCGCCTGGAAAAACTTCGCCGACTTGCCCCAGTTGTGCGTCGTCAGGTATACGGCTTCGATTCGCTCGGATGACATGTCACTCCTCCTCGATGGACGGTCCCGCGCCCGGCTGCGGCGCGGCCAGGTACGCGCGCAATGCATCGGCCACCAGCGCGGACAGCGATTGCTCCGTTTCGATGGCGCGATGCTTGACCTGCCGGATCAGGCTCAGCGGCAGGTACACGTTGAATTGCTTCACTTCTTCGTCGGTCATGGGAGCTAGTATGCTAGCAATCTAGTAAAAATCAAGTACGGATGCAGCCCATTTGCGCGAGCCGCGATCGGGTATCGTGAGCCCGCGCTAGGCCGCAGCGCGCGCCGCCAGCCGCGCGAACAGCGCGTCGAGATCGAATCCCGTCGTATCGATGCCGATCGTGTCGCGCAGGCACGCGCCCCATGCGGCCGCATCGTCGAACGTGACGGAGTGCCCGGCGCCCGCCGCATCGCGGATCGTCAGCGTGGTGTTGCGCAGCGCAGCGCGGCCGTCCGGCAGCACGCGGCATGCGATCAGGTTGTGCAGGAAGATCGATTCGGGATACGTCGACGTAAACCAGTTCGCAGCGTCGTAATCGATCCATTCGACCCGCTTCGGCTGGAAGCGGTAGGTGGTCTGCCAGCCGTCAGGCGTCTCGATCTGCATCTCGAATTCACCGTCGACCGGCGCGGCGACGACGCGGAACGCGCCGTGCGGCGTCAATTGCCGCTCGCCCGGCACGAAACGTAGCGGCGCGGTCAGCGTGGCGCTGCCGAAGCCGATGTCGGCGAGCCAGGCCGCGCCGTCGAGATCGATGCGCAGCAGCATGTGCGTATGCGCGGTGGCGACTTCCGGCGGCTGCATCCAGCGCACACGCGCGATCATCGGCGTCACGCGAAAGCCGATCGTCGTGAGCGCGGCGTAGAACAGCTTGTTGAGTTCGAAGCAGTAGCCGCCGCGGCGGCGTTCGATCACCTTGTCGACGATCGCGGGCAGGTCGAGCGCGACGCGCGCGCCGGTCAGCGGATTGAGGTTTTCGAACGGAATCGCTTGCGGGTGCAGCAGGTGCAGCCGGCGCAGCACGTCGAGCGTCGGCTCGACCGGGCCGTCGTAGCCGATGCGGGAGAAATAGCGCGAGAGGTCGAACGAGTCAGTCATGAACCTGCACCGAAAAAGGGACACGCCACGATAACATCGCGCGAAATCCCCATGTTGTGCGGGGCGATCTTCGTCGTCGCGCGCGATGCCGGCACGGCATCGCGCGGCCCTGCGCAACGTTACGGCAGCAGCTTCAGCGCGGACGACGCGACCGACGGCACCGAAATGCCCTGGCTCGTCGCGAACTGCACGGCCTGGCTGAGCGTCGCCGCGAGCGACTGCAGCTGGCCCGGCGCACTTTGCGCGATATATGACGCAGCCTGCATGTTCTGCGGATTCAGGCCCGACTGCAACAGCGACGCCGCGCTCGTCGAGCCGAGATTGCCGAGCCCCGACTGCAGCTGCGAATACTGCGTGAGCCCCTGCCCGAGCGACGCGAGGCCGTTGCTGAACGCCTGCTTGTCGATCGGCCCGTGCGTCGCGCCGCCGCTCGCGAACGCCTGGCCGAGCGCCTGCGACACCGATTGCTGCGCGCCGCCCATCTGCGACAGCGCGGCGGGCGTCAGCGCATCGCCGCCGGCCAGCTGGCTCGCGGCCTGCTGCGCCTGCCCGGCCGCGCCGGTCAGGCCCATCGCCGACGCGAGCGAAGACTGGCCGGTCAGTACCTGCTGGTTCGCGCCGACGTAAGCCTGCAGCAATTGGGAAACGCCGCCCTGCGCGGGCGCCGCCTGCTGCTGCCCGCCGCCGAGCAGCGACGCGCCGAGCGACTGCAGGTCGAGCTGCGCGTGCGCGGCGCCGCTTGCCAGGATGCCGAACGCGATGCCTGCCGAGGCCAGGTACCGGCCCGTCGCGCGAATGTGTTTCATGTGTGTTCCTCGTGCCGGAATGATCGAGGCCGATATTGTCGAAGCGCGCCGCGCGCCGCCGCAACGACTGAAACACATCGAAACGAAATCATGAGACGCGAAGGCTTGTAATTCCGCCGCCGGCGTACGCGCTCGAGCGGATTCGTCCGGGTATGCCACGCGATATCACGCGTGTCCCGACATTCGTTCTCGAGCCGCATCAATGGCGGCGAATGTCGGCGTCCGCACGGTGACGCGGCCGGTGGCCTGCAGCCGTCGCACGTCTTGAACCGCACGTCGGATTCAACATCGACCGGCGGCATGTGACGCGGAACGTGCCGGACCGCGTCAATCACATGACGCCACACCGTCGCGCAAATGCGCCCGTGCCGGGATCGGCGTGACGCGCGCCGACGAACAGCACGGCGCAGCGTGACGCAGAACGTTCCGTGCCGCGTCATTGGCATGACTTCATGCCGTCGCGCAACGCGCCCGCGCCACGGGCTCGGCGTGACATGCCCCGGCAACACGTTCGGAAACAAAAACAAAACGAGCGGCTCGACGCCGCCCGCTTGCCCCCCTCCGCAACCGGCTATCGCCCGGCCGCCGTATCACCCCGCCATCCACGCCGGCAGCCGCCCGTCCACCCAGCCGGCCGCCTGCTCGTAGCCGCGCGCGAGCTGCAACACGGCGAGATCGGCACGCGGACGCCCGATCAGTTGCATCCCCATCGGCAGCCCCGCATCGTTGAAGCCGACCGGCACGCTGATCACCGGGCAGCCGGCCAGCGTCCACGGCACGACCGTTTCCATCCAGCGGTGGTAGGTATCCATCGCACGGCCCGCGATCTCCGTCGGCCAGCGCTGGTCGACGTCGAACGGGAACACCTGCGCGGTCGGCGCCGCGATGAAGTCGTAGCGGTCGAAGAAGCTCAGCACGGCCTGATGCCACGCGGTGCGCTCGACGCTCGCCTCGAACACGGCCGCGCCCTGCATCGCGAGCAGCCCTTCGACCTCGTAGATCGCCTCGGGCTTCAGCAACGCGCGCCGCGCCGGGTCGCGATAGTGCGCCAGCAGCCCGCCGCCGGACAACAAGTGCCGGTGCGCGAGCCACAGGCGCCAGATCCGGTCGGGCGCGAACGCCGGCAGTGCGGCATCGACGTCGCAGCCGATCTCGCGCAGCGTCGCCAGCCCCTGCTCGCACAGCGCGAGCACGCCGGCCTCGGTCGCGAGATAGCCGTTCCAGTCGCCGACCCACGCGATGCGCTTGCCGCGCAGGTCGGTGTCGAGCGGCTGCGCGAACACGGCCGGATCCTCTTCGAGCGACAGCGGATCGTTGCGGTCGTAGCCGGCCTGGATCGCGAGCAGCTGCGCGACGTCGCCGACCGTGCGGCCCATCGGCCCTTCGATGCCGAGCTGCTGCACGAACACGTCGACGCCCGGCCAGCGCGGCACGCGGCCCTGCGACGGGCGGAAGCCGTAGATGTTGCAGAACGCGGCCGGATTGCGCAGCGAACCGCCGAAATCGCTGCCGTCCGCGACCGGCAGCATCCGCGACGCGAGCGCCGCCGCCGTGCCGCCGCTGCTGCCGCCCGCGCTCTTCGTCAGGTCGTACGGGTTGCGCGTCGCGCCGTAGACTTCGTTGAACGTGTGCGAGCCGAGCCCGAATTCGGGCGTGTTGGTCTTGCCGATGAAGATCGCGCCGGCCGCGCGCATCCGCGCGACGCACACGGAATCGGCCTGCGGCACGTTTTCGCGGAAGATCGGCGAGCCGTAGGTCGTCCGCAGCCCCTTCGTCATCGCCAGGTCCTTCGGCGCCTGCGGCATCCCGTGCATCCAGCCGTGGTACTCGCCACGCGCCAGTGCGGCATCCTTTTCCGCGGCTTCGGCGAGCAGCGCGTCGCGATCGCGCAGCGCGACGATCGCGTTGACCGCGCCGTTCACGCGCTCGACGTGATCGAGATACGCGCGCATCGTCTCGACGCACGACACGGCCTTGCCGCGAATCGCCGACGCGAGTTCGCCGGCCGACAGGCGCACGATCGGGTCGACGGGGATGGAAGCGGGAGCGAGAAGCTGCGGGGCGCCGTGCGGCATGCGGAGTCTCCTGGAATCGGAACGGGATGGCGGGCCGCATGGCGGCGGACGCCCCCCGAAACGGCCGGGCGGGGCCGCGCCGCGGCCGATGCACTACTCTACGCGACGCCGGTTCGGCAACCTCCGATATTTTCCGCCGCGATTCATTGCGGTTCCGACTAAATCGGGGCGACTGGCCACGCTTCGCACGCGCCGCCCTCGCGGATGAAATCGTTTATGCGCATAAACTTAAATTTCTTATATTTCTATCAGGCGCATCAGGAGACGGCGCGCGTTAACGACATTTTTACGCGGTCGCCCGTTCTCTTTAGATCGTTCGTCCCGGCGGCACGCTACGCTGGAATCATCTCGTCTCCTGGACAACGTTCATGCTCAAGCTGCTGGTTCCGGTCGGCCACTCTCCCCGCTCGCTTCAGGCAGTTCGCCACGCGACATTCCTGTATCGCGAACGGTGCGCGTCGGAAATCGTGCTGATCAACGTTCAGGCGCCGCTCGAATCGACGCGGCTCGAGGCCTACCATCCGCTGTCGCGGCTGCGTTCGATCGAGGAGAAGTTCGCGTCCGCCGACCTGGCCATGGCCGAGCGGATCCTGCGGGAAGCCGGCGTCAAGTACAGCGTCGTGATGAAGGTCGGCCCGGTGGCCGATACGATCGCGGCCGTGGCGGCGGAGACGGGGTGCGACGAGATCGTGGTCGTCGCGCCGCGGCACGATCCGTTGCATGCGCTGATGTCGGTGTTCCGCCGCAGCGTGATGAGCCGGCTGGTGCGGATTTCGAACGTGCCGGTCACAGCCGTGCAATGACGGCGATGACGCGCGGCAACGCGACGGCGGCCGTTCGCTGACGGACCGCAGGTTTGCAGCGAGCGGAGCGACACCCGGGCGCGTTCAGCGTTACCGCCCACGCACGCACCGGCGTTCCCGCTGCGCTTACTTGATGACCTTGCGCCAGAACACGAAATAGGCGGCTGCCGAAGACGCAACGAGCAGGATGGCCCACATCGGGGCGAGGCTGATCAGGACGGAAGAGACGTTAAGCATTTGGATTCCTCACTATTTCGACAGCGATGTTCAACTCGCACCTGCTTGCCGGAACCGATGCATTCCTCCGCGATCGCGTTCCGTCAAATCATGCATTCATGCTATCGCTCTGAACGGTCGTCCGACCGCCCCCTCCCGCCCGTCTCCTGACATTCGTCAAACTCGCGCGAATCGCGGGCCTGTCGCGCAGAAAACCGTCGCGCGAATGCGTCGCCGCACGTCCGGTTCCGCCCGCCGGCCGCATGGAAGCGGCGCCTTCGTTCCCCACGCAACACGCAAAAAACGGGACACGATCAACCCGCCCGCCCCCGTTTCAGCAGACGTTTACCGGGGGAACCCCCAAGTGCTTCGTCGAACGTGTCCGCGTTACGCTTGTGCGACGAGGAGACGAACCATGAGACGAGCCGTACATATCGCTGTTTTCGCGCTGCTGGCATATCTCATCGGCGATCGCGCGATCCTGCATGCGCAGGGCCGCGACACCAGCCCGCTCGCATGCGAACAGGGCGCCGCGCAAGTGAAGGTCGACGCGCTCGGCCGCGGCTTCGGCGAAGCAGCGGCCAGCAGCCAGGGCGAGGCATTCATGTCGGGCTGCCTGGTGACGGGGCGCGGCAATCAGGACGTGGCGCTGGCGAACCGCTGACGAGCATTCGCCGACGCTCCGGCCGGGTTCGGGTCGCGAGGGCTGAACCGGAGGAGCCGCGCACGCCCTCATCTCTTCCCGCTTGTTTCGATCGATATCGCGACATGTCGCGACGCATGTCACGTTCAGGACGGCGGCCATGCCGAACGCCCGTGCGTGACCCGCATCGTCGCGTGGAATACACGCCGACATCCGCTCGATCGGGGCATTCCTGCCGTATGGCGCGCCCCCGTCGATCAACCGGACGAATGTCCAGCCGCCGCGTCGAGACTCCGTTTCATCTGCAACGACACCCCACCCAACGATGAGCCATCCGCACACCGAGTTGATCCAGCGCTTCTACACGGCGTTCCAGCAGCGCGACATCGACGCGATGCTCGCCTGCTATGCCGATGACGTCGTCTTCAGCGATCCCGCGTTCGGCGAGCTGCGCGGCGACCTCGCACGCGACATGTGGCGCATGCTGGTCGCGCGTGCGCAGGACTTTTCCTTGACGTTCAGCGACGTCGCCGCGGATCAGCAGGCCGGGCGCGCCGAATGGATCGCCCATTACCGGTTCACCACGACCGGCCGGATGGTGGTCAACCGGATCGACGCGCGGTTCCGGTTTCGCGACGGGCGCATCGTCGAGCATCGCGACAGCTTCGACCTGTGGCGCTGGGCGCGTCAGGCGCTCGGACTGAAAGGCGCGCTGCTCGGCTGGACGCCTTTCGTGCAACGCGCGATCCGCGCACAGGCGCGGAAGAATCTCGACGCGTATCGCGCACGGCGGAATTAGCTCGCGCCACGTCATGGCTTCATCGTCGCGTTGATCAGGTCGTACGCCATGTCCGGCAGAACGCCGTCCGGATTCCGGAGACCGTACTCGCGATACCAGCTTTCGTCGGCTTCGGGATGCGGGCCGACGAGCCCGACGCGCCCTTTGCCGTAGCGATAGGTCGCGGCTGCGATATCGCGGTTCGGATAGGTCGCCAGCACGGCCGCGCCAGGGGCGGCCGGGAGCATCGCGCCGTCCTGGAAGTAGATCCAGCGTTTCTTCCCGCGCCATACCACCGGCGTCACCGTGTCCGCGATACCGTGAAGCGTCGAGCGCGGCCGGTCGACCTCCGAGTCGATCTCGCCCGCGACCAGCCCGAAACCCGGGTCACCCGCCAGGTAGGCGCCCATGCAGATGCCCAGATAGCGCCCGCCGTTCGACACGTAGTGCCGCACGGCCTCGATCGAGTCTTTCCCGATGCTGGCCGCCGCGCCGGGGATGTCCTGCCCGCCGCCTGGCTGGACATACAGCGCGGCGCCGGCCAGGACGGCAGGCGTGATCCGGCGTTTTTCCGCCGGCCCGACGTAAAACACCCGGAACTTGTGCTCGGATTCCCGCAGGTGCCTCGCAATCGTCTCGGGGCAACCGTCGCATGCGGCCGGGCCGCGATAGACCAGAGCGACGGGACGGCTGTCGAAGCCGCGCGTTTCGTCGTCGGCCGCCGCCGCATGAACGAGCGACGACGCGACGAGCGACAGGACAACGAAAATCGATTCTCTGGATCGCATGTTCCGGATTGACGGGACTTGAGGGTTAACGGCCGGCCGTTCACGACGAAGCGACCGGCACGCGCCAATGCCCCGCTTTTTTTGAAATATCGCTGAAAGGCACGTGAAATACAGCGTATGCGCCCGAAAGCGGTATGTGTGTACCGTTTCCTGTGTGCTTGTGCAGAAATGTGCGCCGCCGGCTTCCGTGCTCCCGTGCTCCCGTGCTCCCGTGCTCCCGTGCTCCCGTGCTCCCGTGCTTCCGTGCTTCCGGGCTTCCGTGCTTCCGGGCTTCCGGGCTTCCGGGCTTCGTAACCGGTAGCGCCCCCGCGCGGGCGGCAGCCTCGGGCGCCGCTTGCCTGCTCACACGACAGCGGCCGGCGCCGCAACGCGGGCGACCCGGCGCAGACGGACGCCCCCGGATCCCGGTCACGCACACCGCCGCCCCCGCTTCTCCCATCAACAGTCGGGACACCCGAGACACCGCGCCCGCAAGCATGCCCCGGCGCGCCGCCGAAACACGTCCGCATACACCGGCTCCCCCGCGCCACCGCGTTTTCCCATGCCCCAAGTCTCAACTCTTATATAAGACATAAGACATTTGACGTTACAGATCATTGAGATTAGAATCCCGCTCAAAGCAGTGCCTGGAACAGCCCCGGAGTGCCGGCAAGGCCTTCCCCTCAAACGCAATATCAGCAGGTCTCCCCATGCTTGAAAACTTTCGTGCTCACGTGGCCGCCCGCGCCGCGCTCGGTATTCCTCCCCTGCCGCTGACGGCTCAGCAGACCGCCGAACTGGTGGAACTGCTGACCAACCCGCCTGCCGGCGAAGAGCAGACGCTCGTCGACCTGATCACCCATCGCGTGCCGGCCGGCGTCGACGAAGCCGCCCGCGTGAAGGCCGGCTTCCTGGCCGCCGTGGCCAAGGGCGAGACCGCCTGCCCGCTGATCTCGCGCGAACGCGCCACCGAACTGCTCGGCACGATGCTGGGCGGTTACAACATCCAGCCGCTGATCGAACTGCTGTCCGACGAGGCAGTCGCTGCCGTCGCCGCTGACGCACTGAAGAAAACCCTGCTGATGTTCGACCAGTTCCATGACGTCAAGGAACTCGCCGACAAGGGCAACGCGCACGCGAAAGCCGTGCTGCAAAGCTGGGCCGACGCCGAATGGTTCACGAGCCGTCCGGAAGTGCCGCAAAGCCTGACCATCACCGTGTTCAAGGTGACGGGCGAAACGAACACCGACGACCTGTCGCCGGCTCCGGACGCCACCACCCGCCCGGACATCCCGATGCACGCGCTGGCGATGCTGAAGAACGCACGCCCGGGCATCACGCCGGAAGAAGACGGCAAGCGCGGCCCGGTCAAGTTCATCGAATCGCTGAAGGAAAAGGGTCACCTGGTCGCCTACGTGGGCGACGTGGTCGGCACCGGCTCCTCGCGCAAGTCGGCCACCAACTCGGTGCTGTGGTTCACCGGCGAAGACATCCCGTTCGTGCCGAACAAGCGCTTCGGCGGCGTGTGCCTCGGCGGCAAGATCGCCCCGATCTTCTACAACACGATGGAAGACGCCGGCGCGCTGCCGATCGAGCTCGACGTGTCGCAGATGGAAATGGGCGACGTGGTCGAACTGCGCCCGTATGAAGGCAAGGCGCTGAAGGACGGCAACGTGATCGCCGAATTCCAGGTCAAGTCCGACGTGCTGTTCGACGAAGTGCGCGCCGGCGGCCGCATTCCGCTGATCATCGGCCGCGGCCTGACCGCGAAGGCGCGTGAAGCGCTGGGCCTCGCGCCGTCGACGCTGTTCCGCCTGCCGCACCAGCCGGCCGACAGCGGCAAGGGCTTCTCGCTCGCGCAGAAGATGGTCGGCCGCGCATGCGGTCTGCCGGAAGGCCAGGGCGTGCGCCCGGGCACGTACTGCGAACCGAAGATGACCTCGGTCGGCTCGCAGGACACCACGGGCCCGATGACCCGCGACGAACTGAAGGATCTCGCCTGCCTCGGCTTCTCGGCCGACCTCGTGATGCAGTCGTTCTGCCACACCGCCGCGTATCCGAAGCCGGTCGACGTGAAGACGCACCAGACGCTGCCGAACTTCATCAGCACGCGCGGCGGTATCGCGCTGCGCCCGGGCGACGGCGTGATCCACTCGTGGCTGAACCGCATGCTGCTACCCGACACCGTCGGCACCGGCGGCGATTCGCACACGCGTTTCCCGATCGGCATCAGCTTCCCGGCAGGTTCGGGCCTGGTCGCGTTCGCGGCCGCCACCGGCACGATGCCGCTGGACATGCCGGAATCGGTGCTGGTCCGCTTCAAGGGCAAGATGCAGCCGGGCGTCACGCTGCGTGACCTCGTCAACGCGATCCCGCTGTACGCGATCAAGCAAGGCATGCTGACGGTCGCCAAGCAAGGCAAGAAGAACATCTTCTCGGGCCGCATCCTCGAAATCGAAGGCCTGCCCGACCTGAAGGTCGAGCAAGCGTTCGAGCTGTCGGATGCGTCCGCCGAGCGTTCGGCCGCCGGTTGCTCGGTGCGCCTGAACAAGGAACCGATCATCGAATACCTGAACAGCAACATCACGCTGCTGAAGTGGATGATCGCGCAGGGCTACCAGGATCCGCGCAGCCTGCAGCGCCGTATCGCGGCGATGGAGCAGTGGCTGGCCGACCCGCAACTGCTGTCGCCGGATGCCGACGCCGAGTACGCGGCCGTCATCGAGATCGACCTCGCCGACATCCACGAGCCGATCGTCGCCTGCCCGAACGACCCGGACGACGTGAAGACGCTGTCGGACGTCGCCGGCGCCAAGATCGACGAAGTGTTCATCGGCTCGTGCATGACCAACATCGGTCACTTCCGTGCCGCATCGAAGCTGCTCGAAGGCAAGCGCGACATCCCGGTCAAGCTGTGGGTCGCGCCGCCGACCAAGATGGACCAGAAGCAGCTGACGGAAGAAGGCCACTACGGCGTGTTCGGCACGGCAGGTGCGCGTACCGAAATGCCGGGCTGCTCGCTGTGCATGGGTAACCAGGCTCAGGTGCGCGAAGGCGCGACGGTCATGTCGACGTCGACCCGCAACTTCCCGAACCGTCTCGGCAAGAACACGAACGTGTATCTCGGCTCGGCGGAACTGGCGGCCATCTGCTCGCGTCTGGGCAAGATCCCGACCAAGGAAGAGTACATGGCGGACATGGGCGTGCTCAGCGCCAACGGCGACAAGATCTACAAGTACATGAACTTCGACCAGATCGAAGACTTCAAGGAAGTGGCCGACACCGTGCAGATGTAAGCACGCGCGACGGGCTGCGACGGGCGGTTGACACGTCGCGGCACCGTTCAATGGCGCCGCAGGCTGAAAGGCCTGCGGCGCTTTTTTATGCCGTTTCGCCGCCCGGCTCTCGCCGGATCACCAGCTCGTTGAAGCCGGTGCCCGCATCGGGTTCGCGAGAGAAACGATGTGCGGGCAGCAGCGCGAGCAGGATCTCGGCGGTCGTGCGCACCACGCAACCGCTCGCCACATGGCCGCCCGACACGCGGCCGCTCGCATCGGAAACGGCCATATGCAGGTGCGCGCCGTCCGGCGACACCGAACCGGCCAGCGTCAGAATTTCGAGGTCGCCGCGCAATTCGGTCGGCTGGTCGACGCCGGCGAAGCGCAATTGCGCGACGCTCAGGCTGCCGATGCCCTGGATCACGAAGGCCGCGCGCGCACCGTGCGGGCGCAATGCTTCCTCGATCGACCGGCGCAGATCGTCGCCGGGGGAAAGACGCAGAGGATGGGCTTGCATGGTCGATCCTGTTCGTGGGCCGGGGTGCCGGCCAAGCGTAAGTTTGCGCCGGCAACCCGGCAAGGCCGTCAGTCGATCGGCCGCTCAGAGGTCGAGCCGCAGACACTCGAATTCGACCGCGCCACCGCATGGCAACTCGCCCACGTCGATCACGAAGCCGACCACGTCGATCAACCCCTGCTCCCGGTCGACGACCTGCGCACATCCGCGATAACCATACGGGTTTGCGGTTTTCCCGATCCATTGCCGGCTGGCCGCCCGCTTTGCATCGTCCGGCCAATCGTCAAGACAGGCCGCGCGTACATCGCAGTCGACCGCCGACACCGGCGTTCGCACGATGTCGTTCACGCGCGCCGTGCCGCCGAACGAGAACACCGTGATCTCGTGCTCGCCGCAGGATAGCGTCACTTCCGCGCATTCACTGTCGACGGAATACGCTGCGACGCGGGGTTACCACGATCTGTTTCATGTCGTTGCTCCATACTCGGCGCCACCCGCTCCGCGGTCGGTCAGCGAATCCGGTCCTGACTCGCAAGCATACCTCCGGCGATTCGCGCGCACTGCTTCCTCCGGCCCGCCAGCATGCGCCGGCTAGGCACGCGAATGCGATTGGTCTAATCTGCAACGCGAGCCGCCAACCCCAACTTCCTCCGATGACGACCCTTCCGAACCGACAATCCCGCCTGCGCGGCGGCCTGCTTGGCCTGCTGATCGGCGACGCACTGGGCGTGCCGTACGAATTCCACGACGCCGCGTCGATCCCGCCGCCCGCCGCGATCGACATGACGCCGCCGCCCGGCTTTGCGCGCGCACACGACGGCGTGCCGCCCGGCACCTGGAGCGACGACGGCGCGCAGGCGCTCGCGCTGCTCGACGCGCTCGCGGATGACCGCGACCTGAATCTCGACACGTTCGCCCGCAACCTGCAGGACTGGTTTCATCGCGGCGCCTTCACGCCGGACGGCCGCGTGTTCGATGTCGGCCTGCAGACGCAGCGTGCGTTCCGTGCGCTGGCGGCCGGCGCGGCGCCCGCCGTTGCCGGCCCCGACGGCGAGCGCGACAACGGCAACGGCTCGCTGATGCGCTGCTTCCCGGTGGTGATGGTCGCCGCCTCGCGCGACGACGCGATCCGGCTCGCGTGCAAGCAGAGCGTCGTCACGCACGGCCACGTGCGCTCGCAGCTGTGCTGTGCGCTTTATGGCCTGACGGCATGGGGCATCGTCAAGGGCAAGCCGGCGCCGGATGCGGTGCGCGCGGCCGAGGACGAGCTGCTCACACGCTACGCGGGCACCGCAGACGAAGTCGAACTGAAGATCGTGCTCGATGGCCGCTTCGACGCGCCGCAAGGGTCCGGTTACGTGGTCGACAGCTTCTGGTCGTCGATCCATTGCCTGTTGTCGACGCGCAGCTACGAAGACTGCGTGAAGCGCGCGATCGCGCTCGGCAACGACACGGATACGACGGCGGCCATCGCCGGCAGCCTAGCCGGCGCGCTGTACGGCGAGCACGCGTTACCCGACCGGTGGGTCGCGGCACTGCGCGGGAAAGAACAGGTCGAGGGCCTGCTCGCGAAATCGTGAGCGTTCGAACAGAATGCGCGGCCAGCAACAGAGAGAGACCGGACGGGAGAGTACGCAGACGCGAACGGGAACAACCGACGCGTGACCGACATGGAAAACAGCCGCCGGGATTGACCTGACCGGGCCATCGCCGGCCCGGCCGCCTCACGCGCGCCGGTCGCTCGCCAGCAACCCGTACAGCGTGCTGTCCGACACTTCGTCGCCGACGATCCAGCGTTCGCGCAGCAACCCTTCCCGCGCGAAGCCGAGCCGTTCGAGCAGCCGCGCCGACGCGACGTTGCGCGGATCGATATCGGCTTCGATCCGGTTCAGCCGCAGCGTGCCGAACGCGTGATCGATCACGGCCGACGCCGCCTCGCGCATGTAACCGCCGCGCCAGTACCGGCGCCGCAGGCTGAAGCCGATCTCGGCACGCCGGCATTGCTCGTTCGCATGGAACAGCACGCATTCGCCGAGTGCTTCACCGGTTTCCCGCAGTTCGAGCACGCAGATCAGGTCCTGCCCGCTCGCGGACGTCTTCAGGTTGCGCGCGACGCGCTCGACGGCCTGTTCGATGTGCGTCATCGGCGAGAACGAGAAATAGCGCATCGCTTCCGCATCCGACCAGATCTCGAAGAAGGCGTGCGCGTCGGCTTCGCGCAGCGGCCGCAGGACGAGGCGGGATGTTTCCAGCGTGACGGGTTCGAACAGGGGCATGACAACACTCGATCGAAAAACGGAAGCGTGAATTAGAACACGCAAGCCTCGAGTCGGCCACGCCGCGCGTTCGCACGGCCCGCCACGCCACGCCAACCGGATCGCCGCGAAAAACAAAAAGCCCGGGCATCGCCCGGGCCTCACCACGTCATCCGTTACCGCCGCCGGCCGCGCCTACGCTTCAAGCGCTTCGAGCACCTTCCCCTTCGTCTCGATCCCGACGAAGTGCACGGTCACCGCCGCGATCAGCGGCACGATGCCGATCAGGTAGAACGCGGGGGCGAGATTCCCGCCGATGATCGCGTGCGGCACCACCATCGGCGCGACGAACGACGCGATCTTCAGCCACGCGCTGCCGAGTCCGCAGCCCGACGCGCGGATGCTCGTCGGATACTGCTCCGGCGTATAGACGTACGCGGTGATGAACCCCGACGCCATCAACCCGAGCGACAGCGAGCAGAAGATCGAGACGACATACACCGACGACGCGTGATAGACGCCCGCGAACGCCAGCGACAGCGCGCACAGCACGAACGACCACACGATCACCGGCTTGCGGCCGAGCTTGTCGACGAGCAGCGCCGACGCCAGCGACCCGAGCACGCCCATCACCGAGCCGATCACCGCGAGGTTCAGCGCGAGCTGCAGCGGCGCGTGATAGAAGTTCTTGTAGATCGTCGGCAGCCACGTCGACAGCCCGTACTGGATGAACCCGCAGGTCGCCCACAACGTCGCCACCGCGAGCGTACGCTTGCGATACGCGGCGCTGAACAGGTCGCTCATCCGGCGCTTCGGGTGCTGGCGCACCATCTCGTCGAACGCGGCCACCTGCGTGACGGGCGGCAGTTCGCCGCGCACCGACGCTTCGAACGCGCTCGTCGCCCGCCCGGCTTCCGCGAGCCGCCCGCGCGACGCGAGCCAGCGCGGCGATTCCGGCACGAGGCGCGCCAGCACGAGCGACAGGATCAGCGGCAACCCGCCGACGAAGTACATGATCTCCCAGCCGAAGCGCGGCACGAGCCACGCGCCGAGCGCCATCGACACGAGCAGGCCGATCGGGAACACGATCTCGTACAGCAGCACGAAGCGGCCGCGGCCATGTGCGCGCGTGATCTCGTTGATGTACGTCGCGGCGACCGGCAGCTCGCCGCCAAGCCCGAGCCCCTGCAGGATCCGCAGCAGCACAAACACTTCGAACGTCGGCGCGAAGCCGCACGCGATACTCGTGATGCCGATCACGGCCGAACTCCACGCGATCGCCTTCACGCGACCGTGCTTCTCCGCCAGCGCGGGAAACAGGAACGCGCCGATCAGCTGGCCGATCGCGCCGGACGCGATCAGCAGGCCGATCTGGGTCGGCGACAGCCCCCATTTGTGAATCAGCAGCGGCAGCGTGGCCGCGATCGTGATCACGTCGAAGCCGTCGAAGAACGTCGCGGTGCCGATCAGCACGCGGGCGCGGATCTGCATTGCGTTGGCCGGAAGCCGCTCGAGCCGCGCGATGATCGCGCCGGGCGTGGAGGCGGCAGCTTCCATCGTGGCGCGACCGGCCACGACATTGTCGAAAGTGCTCATGCGGAGGATCTCCTGGGTTTCGTCGCCCGGTCAGGCCAGTGTCTTGCTCGTGTCTGCCAGCGCTTCCGTATCCACTGCCCGGCCCTGGTTCATCCACTTGCGCGCGAGCTTCAGCTCACGCGCGTTGTTCACGGCGATGACACCTCTCACATGCCCTTCGCCCACGAAAAACAGCGTCGCGCGTCGCGCGGCAAGCTCGCCGCGCACGACGAGCTGCGCATCGGCCGGCAGATCGCCGAGGATCTGCAGGTTCACGTCGTACTGATCCGACCAGAACCACGGAATCTCCGCGTACGGTGCGCGCACGCCCAGCACGGCCTTCGCGGCCGCGATCGCCTGGTTCTGCGCATTGGCCCACGATTCGAGCCGCACGCGCCGCTTCAGCCAGCCGTTGTGATGGTTCGCGACGTCGCCGCACGCGAAGATCGCCGGGTCGCTCGTCGCGCCGAATTCGTCGACGACGATGCCGTCGTCGATCGCCAGCCCCGCGTCGCTCGCGAGCGACGCGTTCAGCGCGAGGCCGATGCCGGCCACCGCGAAATCGGCGTCGATCGTCGTGCCGTCGGCGAGCGTCGCGCGTACCTTCGACGCATCGTCCGGCTGGGCGTCGAGCGACGCGAGCGCCGCGCCGAGCCGGACGTCGACGCCGTTCGCGCGATGCAGGTCGAGCAGGAAATCCGACACGATCTGCGGCACCGAGCGGCCGCACAGCCGCGGCGCGCCCTCGACCACGACCGCCTCGACGCCGAGCTTGCGCGCGGTCGCCGCGACTTCGAGGCCGATCCAGCCGCCGCCGATCACGAGCACGCGCCGGCTCGCGCGCAGCTTCTCGCCGAGTGCGGCCGCTTCGTCGAGCGTGCGCAGGTAATGCAGGTTCGGCGTCTTCACGAGCGCGTCCGGCAGGCGGCGCGACGTGCCGCCGGTCGCGATCACGAGGCGGTCGTATTCGATCTCGCGGCCGCTTTCGGTACGCACCACGCGGCGCGCACGGTCGATCGATGCGGCGCGTTCCGGCTGCCACGCCTCGACGTTCAGCGCGTCGAACTCGTCGGGACGCACGACGCGCACGGTTTCGATGTCGGCGTCGCCGGCCAGCACGGCCTTCGACAGCGGCGGCCGCTCGTACGGCAGATGCGGCTCGTCGGCGATCATCACGAGACGGCCCGCAAAACCTTCCGCGCGCAGCGTCTTCAGCACCCAGCCGGCGGCCTGGCCGCCGCCGATCACGACGACCGTGCCCGGCGCGGCGTGCGCCTGTGCGTTCTCTTTGCTCACGATTTGCGCTCCGTCATGAACTTGCCTTCCGGCGCCTTCGCGTGCTTCTGCCGGCGCGTGTTGCCGTCGAGGCCGCCGTCGACGGCCCATTCGGCGAACACGGTCGGGCCCGGTTCGAATTCGCGCGGCTGCCACTCGGGCGTCAGCATGTCTTCGTCCGCGTAGTACTCGATCAGGCCGCCGGCCGGGTTCTGGAAGTACCAGAAGTACGCGGACGACACCGGATGACGCCCCGGGCCGAGTTGCGTTTCCCAGCCGCAGCGGTCGATGTGCAGGCCGCCGCCGAACACTTCGTGGATGTCGCGCACGGTGAACGCGACGTGGTTCAGGCCGCGTTTTCCGTTCGGCAGCGCGAGCAGGAACAGGTCGTGGTGGCCGCCGTGCGGCGCGCAGCGTATGAACGCGCCGCGGCCCGGGTAGCGGTCCGACGTCTCGAAGCCCAGCAGCTCGTGATAGAACTTTTCCTGCGCGTCGAGGCAGTTCGTGAAGAACACGACATGCCCGACCTCGACCGGCTCCGCACGCGCATAGATCGGGCTCGGCTGGTCGACGCGCAGCGTCCGGCCCCACACGTTCGACGGCGAGCCCGTGATGTCGAGTGCGCGCTTGCGCGTGACTTCGATGCGGATCGCCATCCCGTTCGGGTCGGTGCAACCGAACGCATCCTTCCGCGCATAAAAGCCGGGCTGGCCTGCAAACTTGCCGCGCAGCGCGTCGAGTTCCTGCTGCGTCGCGACGCCCCACGTGACTTCACGCAGCGTCGGGCCCGCTTCGAACGCGGGCGGCAGCGCCGGGTCGTCAGCCTTGACGACCAGCACGGTGCAGCCGTTCAGCGTCTCGAAGCGCGCCTGCGTGTCGTCGTGCTCGACTTCCTTCAGCCCCCAGTCGGCGAAAAAGCGCCGGCAGGTGGCGAGATCGTCGACCCCGTACGTGATCTGCTCGATTCCCAGAATGCTCATTGCGTTTTTCCCCTTCGCTCAGTTCGCCCACGGCAGCGGCGCGTCGTTCAAGCCCCAGTAGAGGCTCTTCTGCTGCATGTACTCGCGGATGCCGAGACGCCCCTTCTCGCGGCCCATCCCGCTCTCCTTCCAGCCCGAGAACGGCGTGGAGATCGAGAACAGCTTGTACGTGTTGATCCAGACGGTGCCCGTCTCCAGCGCGCGCGCGATGCGCCATGCGCGCTTGTAGTCGCGCGTCCAGATGCCGGCGGCCAGGCCGAACACACTGTCGTTCGCCTGCGCGATCAGCGACGCTTCGTCGTCGAACGGCATCGCGACGAGCACGGGGCCGAAGATTTCTTCCTGGCAGATGCGCGCGCTGTTCGGCAGGCCGTCGAGAATCGTCGGCTGATAGAAGAAGCCGTTCTCCCGACCGTCGCCCGACGGCCGCTCGCCGCCGCACAGCAGGCGGCCGCCTTCCTCGAGGCCGAGCGCCACGTAGCGCTCCACCGACTCGCGATGCTTCGCGGTGATCAGCGGCCCCATCTGCGTGTCGGGGCGCGTCGGGTCGCCCACTCGCAGCTTGCGTGCGCCCGCGACCAGGCGCTTCATGAATTCGTCGTACACCGCACGCTGCACGAACAGCCGCGAACCTGCGATGCACGCTTCGCCCGACGAGCTGAAGATGCCGTACAGCACGCCGTTCACTGCATGATCGAGATCGGCGTCGTCGCATACGATCGTCGGCGACTTGCCGCCGAGTTCGAGCGACACGGGCATCAGCTTTTCCGCCGCGATGCGCGCGATGCCGCGCCCGACTTCCGTGCCGCCCGTGAACGACACCTTCTTCACGAGCGGATGGCGCACGAGCACGTCGCCGATCACCGAGCCCTTGCCCGGCAGCACGCTCAGCACGCCCTTCGGCACGCCCGCCTCCTCGCAGATGCGGGCCAGCGCGAGCGACACGAGCGGCGTGACCTCGGCCGGCTTGAGCACCACCGCGTTGCCGCCGGCAAGCGCCGGCGCGAGCTTCTGCGCGTCGGACGCGATCGGCGAATTCCACGGCGTGATCGCCGCGATCACGCCGATCGGCTCGTGCACGCTCATCGTCAGGTAGTCGCCGCGCGACGGCGTCAGTTCCTCGTCGAGCGTTTCGAGGCACGCCGCGAAATAGCGGAACGTGTTCGCCGCGCTCGCCACCAGCACGCGCGTCTCGCCGATCGGCTTGCCGTTGTCGCGGCGCTGCAGGTTCGCGAGCGCCTCGTGGCGCTGCATGATCAGGTCCGCGATGCGGTACAGCACCTGCGCGCGCAGGTGCGGCTTCAGCCCGGCCCAGTCGGCGCGGCGCCAGGCGGCGTCGGCGGCCACGACGGCTTCGGCCGCGTCTTCCGCGTTCGCCGTCGACACTTCCATGTTCAGCGACTGGTCGGCCGGATAGATGCTCGCGTAAGGCGCGCCACGGCCGCGCCGCCATTCGCCGCCGATCAGGATGTTGCCGTCGGGCACGAGGCTCGTATCGAAAGGAGTCATGTCACAAGTCCCACAAATCTGTCTCTGCACGTTCGCCCTCGCGGTGGCGCGGGCGGACATTCAATGGCCCGGTCAGATCACGCAGCGGGCCGCGCGGTTGCGCAGCGCGCGGATCGCGCTGTACGCCGTCAGCGCGGACGTCTTCGGGTTGTCGGGCAGCGGCTTGCCGCTCATTTCCAGCGACATCTCGCCGAATGCGCCGCGCGCGGTGATGCGGTGTACGTTGCGCTCGACCGCCGGATCGGCGATCAGGCGCACGTGCGTCGCGTCGAGGCCGAGGCCCGCGATCGCCACGGTGGCCGCGACGTTCGCGTTCTTCGGATACAGGCGCGCGGCGTCGCGCGCGGTGCCTTCGAAGATCACCTTTTCCGCGGTCATCGCACGCAGGTCGCACATCTCCTCGGCGGGCGTGCCGAGCCAGCCGAGCGGCGGCTTGCGGCCCACGTACAGCACTTCGTCGAGGCCGCCCTGCTTCGCGGAGGCCAGCGCGTCGATGCCGCCGATCGCGCCGGACAGCAGCGTGACCGTCGCGTCGCCTTCGTCGGCCGCCTGCGCGAGCACGTCGAGCAGCGCGAGGTCGGACAGCGCGCCGATCGACGCGACCGCGCAGTCGGTGCCGGCCTTCAGCAGCGGCACGACGTGATCGACGAGCGCGCTGTGGCCCGCGCATTCGAGCGCGAACTCGGGGCGGCGGGCCAGTGCGTCGACCGACGACACGACCTCCACCGCGCCGCCCAGCACGCCCTGCACCGCCGCGCGCTGGTGTTCCGGCACGATCACGTGCGCGATGCGCAGCGACGCATCGTGCTCGACCGCGTGGTACACGGCCGCGCCGATCGCACCGAAGCCGATCATCGCGACGTCGACGGGGGCGTGGGCCCGCTTTTGCCCGTTAAGCATACTGGCGCTCCGTCGGCGCTTCCTTCTTCACCGGGGGGCCCGCGAACTGCGATGCGAACGAGCCGACCGACAGCATGTCGACCTCGACCATCACCGGCCCTTCCTTGGCCATCCCTTCGCGCACGATCGCCTCGGCGTCGTCGAGCGACGTGATCCGGTAATGCGTGAGGCCGAAGCTCGCGCAGAACTGCGCGAAATCGGGCTGGTGCAGCTGCACGAAGCAGCGGCGGCCGCCGTAGTGCGCGTCCTGGATGTTGCGGATCACGCCGTAGCACTGGTCGTTCATCAGCACGATCATCACGTTCGCGTTTTCCTGCACGGCCGTCACGAGCTCGCCGACGTTGACCATCAGGCCGCCGTCGCCGACCAGACAGACCGTCTTGGCCGCCGCGCCCGCGAGCGCCGCGCCGATGCCCATCTGGATGCCCTGGCCGATGCCGCCGCCGAGCGCATGCACGCCCGAGCGCGGCTCGAAGATCTTCAGCAGGCGGTTGCCCCACGTGCTGTTCGAGATCGTCACGTCGCGCACCCAGTTGTAGTCGCGGCCGACCGCCGCCTGCAGCGTGTCGACCAGCTTCTTGTACGGCCCGAGGCCCTTCGACACGTCGGCCACCGCCTGCTCGCGGGCTGCCGCGAGATCGGCCGCGAACTGCGGATCGACCGACAGGCGGCCTTCGAGCCGGTCGGCCAGCTCGGCCAGCACGCGCTTCGAATCGCCATGCACGAACAGCTCGTTGCGATAGCCGCGGTTGTCGGCAAGTGCCTCGGCATCGACGCGGAACAGCGGCTGCGGCAGCGCGAGCTTGTACTTCAGCGTTTCGTTGCCGCGCAGGCGCGAACCGACGACGACGAGCGCGTCGCAAGTCTTGTAGAACGCTTCGACGGACGCGTGCACGTTGAACGCGCCGAGCGTCGCCGGGTGATCCTCGGGCAGCACGCCACGGCCCTGCACGCTCGTCACGACGCCGAAGCCGAGCTTCACGAGGCGCTCGACTTCCGCGCGTGCATGGCGCGCGCCGCCGCCGAGCCACAGCAGCGGACGGCGCTTCGCCGCGAGGGCGTCGGCGAGCTTCGCGACGCGTGCGGAATCGTGCTCGCGCACCGTGACGTGCGCCGGTGCGAGGTCTTCCGGCCATTCGATTTCAGCTGCCTGGATGTCGATCGGAATCTCGACCGACACCGGGCCCGTCGGCGCCGTCTGCGCGATGCGCACGGCTTCGCGGATCGTCGGCAGCACGGTTTCGACGGTGCGCACGCGGAAGGCGGCTTTCGAGATCGAGTCCAGCATCGACAACTGGTCCGGCGCTTCGTGGATATACGCGAGATCCTGGTCGAGATACGGCGTCTCGATCTGCCCCGTGACGTGCAGCAGCGCGGTGCCTGCCGTCAGCGCCTCGACCATCGCGCCCGCTGCGTTGCCTGCCGCCGTCCCCGTGCTCGTGAACGCGACGCCGAGGCCGCCCGAAACGCGGGCCAGGCCGTCTGCCATGTTCAATGCGCCGGCTTCGCCGCGTGCGCCGACGTACCGGATGTTGCCGCGCGAGTTGATCGCGTCGAGGATCGGCATGTTGTGGATCGAGATGACACCGAATGCGGTCTTCACGCCGCACTGCTCGAGAAAGGCGGCAATCAGCTCGCCAACCGTGGTTTTTTCAGACATGGCGTGCAAAGCCTCCAGAAACGTCGATATGGCTGCCCGTCGTGTAGGACGACAGATGCGTTGCGAGATAAAAAAGTGCCCAGGCTGCCTCGTCGGGCTTGCCGAAGCGGTTCAGCGGAATGTGCTTCGTGCGGGCGATCGCGCCCGTCCAGTCCTCCCAGCTTTCGCCGGCCTGCGCCTGCGCTTCGTAACGGCGGCGCCACTGGCCCGACTCGACGATGCCGATCAGGATCGAGTTCACGCGGATGCGCTGCGGCGCGAGTTCGTTCGCGAGCGACTTCACTAGGCTCAGCACGCCCGCGCGCGCCGACGACGTCGCGACCATGTGCGGCTCCGGCTGCAGAGCGAGCAGCGAGTTCACGCAGGTGATCGTCGGCGCCTGCGCATCGCGCAGCAGCGGCAGGAACGCGCGCGTCGGGCGGATGATGCTGAAATACTTCAGTTCGAGCTCGTCGCGCCACGCGTCGTCGGTCGTGTCCGCGAAGGTCGACACGCGACCCTGGCCGGCGTTGTTGACCAGCATGTCGGCGCGGCCGAAGCGTGCGGACACCGCTTGCGCGAACGCGGCGACGTCGTGCTCGTCGAGCACGTTGCAGCGCGCGGCGAGCAGTTGCGCGCCCGGGTATTTTTCGTTGAGCATCGCCTCGGCGCGCGCCAGGCGCTCGCCGTCGCGGCCGCAAATCGCGACCGATGCGCCTGCCTGCAGGAACCGTTCAGCGGTCGCGAGGCCGATGCCGGACGAACCGCCCGTCACCACCGCCACCTGCCCGGTCAGATCGATCTGGATCATCGGAGTCCTAATGCTTTCATAAACGTGTGCTCGTCATCCGAGCGGTAATTGAGCCGCCGCGACAGTTCCGCCGCCGCGCGCTGCACCTTGTCGATCAGCCCGTCGGCGATCAGCGCCGCGTCGATCTCCGGCCGCGGCACCGTCACCGTGATGCACGCGACGATCTTCTGCGTCTCGTTGCGCACCGGCGCCGTGACCACCGAGATGCCGCGCTCGAACGACGAATTGCTGACGCCGTAGCCGCGCAGCGCATCCTCGCGGATCACTTCGTACAGTGCGTCGACCGTTTCCGGTGTCGCGTTCGTCATCCGGTTCAGCGTGCCTTCCGGATAGAGCGCATGCAGTTCCTTCAGCGACAGGTCGCCCATCAGCACGTGGCCGTGCGTCGTCGCATGCGCGGGCAAGCGCGTGCCGACGTTCACGCGGATCGAGCTGAACACCGGCGACTGGCTCTGCGCCTTCGCGACGAACACCACGTCGCGGCCGTCGCGGATCACGATGTGCGTCGTGAAGCCGGTGGCGTCGCGCAGGCTCTCGATCACGGGCAGGCCGAGATCGGTCAGTTCCAGCGAGCTCAGGTATTCGAAGCCGAGCCGCAGCACGGCGATGCCGAGCTTGTAGTTGCGATCCTTGTCCGCGCGCTCGAGGAAGCCGAGCGATTCGAGCGTCTGCAGCAGTCGGAACACCGTCGTGCGCGGAATGCCGAGCCGCTTCGACAACTCGGGCGCGCCGAGCACGGGCTCGCGTGGCGAGAATTCGGCGAGGATCCGCAGCCCGCGTTCGAGGCCGGGCACCACGTAGCTGGCTTCGGCCTTGTCGTTTTCGGGTGCGGGTCGTTGCAGCGGTTCGTTCATGCCAGCCCCCGCTGTTGGTCGCACTGACGGCAGAACGAGTCGATCAGTGCGGAATAGACGGCCGGAGCCTCGACATAACCGGCATGCCCGGCTTGCGGAATCACCTGCAGCCCGACGTGCGCGGCAGCGGCGATCCGCTCGCACGCGGCGGGCGGCGTGATCGCGTCGTTCGCGCCGACGGCCACGGCCGTGCGACCGCGAAAGCCGGCGAGATCGGTCGCGAGATCGGCGTTCGCGAGCAGATGCGTGGCCTGCGCGTAGCCGGCCGGCACGATGCGCGCCATGTTCCAGCGCACCCACGCACGTGCCTCCTCGTTCGCGAAACCGGACAGCATGTTGCCGCTGCGCTGCTCGGCGAGCCCGGCCGGGCCGAGTTCGGCGAGCATCGCGAGCCGCGCGTCGCGGCGCGATTCGCGCGTTTCGGCCGGTGCGCTGCCGTAGCCGCCCGCGGGCGACACCAGCAGCAGGCCGGCGATCCGCGCGGGCATCACGCGGGCGAGACCGCCCGCGACGATCGCGCCGAGCGAATGGCCGACCAGCACGCAGCGTTCGATGCCGAGTGCCTCGAGCCACGCGTTCAGCGAGGCCGCGTAATCGGCGGCGGCCGGCGACGCGCCGTGCACGGGCGTCGACACGCCGTAACCGGGCGCGTCCCACGCGAGCACGCGCCGCGATGCGCCGAGCGTGTCGAGCTGGCTGACCCACGATGCGGCGCCCGAGCCGATGCCGTGCAGCAGCACGACGGGCAGCGCACGGCCCGCATGCTGCGCGCCGGCCTCACGGTAACCGATCGTGCCCGCCGCGCCGGCCGCGCAACGCTGCTCGGGAAACTGCCCGAGCAGCGCGGCGAACGTCGCGGTGCGGTCGCGCTCACGTTTGTCGATGACACTCATTGCTTCACCCGTCCCGTCTCAGCGCTTGATCTTCGCGAGCGGCGAATCGGGCGGATACGTCGGCGTGACCGGCTTCGGCGAACCGAGCATCACGCACATCAGCGCATCTTCCTCGCCGATGTTGATTTCCGTGCGATACACGCCCGGCGGCACCGAGATCAGGTCGCGCTCGCCGAGGATCGCTTCCCACGTCTCGCCGTCGCGCTCGCAGATCACCTTCATCTTGCCGCGCAGCACGAAGAAGATCTCTTCCACGTCGATGTGGATGTGGCTCGGGCCGATGTTGCCGGCCGGGATGACCATCGTCGAGAACGTGAAGTTGCCGGCCGGCACCGTGTTGACGTCCTTCGCGACGCCCGTGCCGCCCGTGCCGACGTAGCGCATCTGCGCGCGGCGGTACTTCGGGTCGTAGTCGGCCTGGAACTTCAGTGCGTCCCAGTCGTAGCGCCGCGTCGCGTAGCGAGCAACGCGCCCTTCCATCCAGTCGTTGAAGCTTGCGCCTTCCGGCTGGTCCCACGACTTGCGTTCGAGATCGGCGTCCGCCATCGTCCTCTCCTTCATCAGAGTGAAAACTTCAATTCAATTCATTACGAAGCCGCCGTTCACCGGCAGCAGTTGACCCGTCACGAAGCGCGCGCCGTCCGACAGCAGGAACAGCACGGGGCCCGTCACGTCGTCGGGCACCTGCGCGCGCGTCAGCGCGCGGCCCTGCATGTAGAACGCGTGGCGCTCGGCCGGCACGTAGGCCGTCGCCTCGACTTCGGTCAGCCCCGGCGCGATCGCGTTGACCGTCACGCCGTGCGCGCCGAACTCGCGCGCCTGCGCATGCGTCATCGCGATCACCGCGCCCTTGCTCGCGACGTACGCGAGCAGCTTCGGCGCGCCCCACAGCGCGGTGTCCGATGCGAGGTTCACGATCGCGCCGCGCCCCGACTGCGCGAGGTGCGGCAGCGCCGCATTGCTGACGAGCCACACGCCGCGCACGTTCACGTTCATCACCGCGTCCCAGGTCGACACGTCGAGCTCCGTCGACAATTTGCCGCCCGAGTTCGTGATCGCCGCGTTGTTGATCAGTGCGTCGATGCCGCCGAGCGCCGCCGCGCCCTGCGCGACGAACGCGTCGACGCTCGCCGGATCGGCCAGGTCGAGCGTGAAGAAAAACGCGGCGTGACCGGCTTGCGTGAGTTGCGCGGCCAGCGCGCGGCCTTCTTCGGCGAGCACGTCGCCGAACGCGACCTGCGCACCCGCCGCGACCAGCGCCTTCACGAACGCCGCGCCCAGCCCGCGCGCGCCGCCCGTGACGAGCACGCGGCGCCCCGGCAGCGACACGACCGGAGCGAGCTCAGCCATTCGAGGGCTCCGCCGCGGCCTGCGCCGCGCGATGCGCGTCGAGCGCGGAAAGATGCTCCTGCGCACGCTGGCGCAGCATCCGCCGCACGCGCGTGATGCCGACGTCGTGCTGGTACAGGTATTCGTGATCGCGCGCGTGCGGCGCGAGGCTTTCGAGGACGTAGCGGTCCTGCTCGAGCACGTCCCAGTGCAGGCCCTCGAGGCGGTTGCGGTACATGAAGCGCCACACGTCGCGCTGCCAGCCGCTGACCTTGCGCGTGCGCCAGAAATAGACCTGGCAGTTGTCGCCGTCGACCGGCGTCGCGAAGCCGATGATCCCGAAGTTGCCGCCGGGGCCGAACTTCTGCTTGTACGGAATCGCGAGGCGCATCCACAGGCAACCGGTTTCGCCGAGCTCGACCCAGTCGAAGTTCACGTCGCGCTGGCCGATCTTCTCGAACATCAGGCCCGTTTCCGTCTTGCGCACGCGCATGTCGGCCTGCTTGTCGCCTTCGGCCATCGAATGCGACGTCGCGTGCAGGTACGCGCCGTGCATCGGGTCCATCACGTTGTCGATCGCGTACTGGTAATTGCACTTCCAGTTCGACACGCACAGGAAGTGGCCGTATTCGTCGGCGACCAGTTCTTCCGGCAGGTTCAGCGGCGCCGGCTCGCCGTGCGCTTCGTCGCCGAACCACAGGAAGATCGCGCCGGCCTTCTCCTCGACCGGATACGACTTCACGCACTTCGTGCCCTCGAGCGGACAGTTCGACACGGCCGGCACACGGTTGACCGTGCCGCCGCCGTCGACTTCGATGCCGTGATACCAGCAGGCGATGCTGCCGCCGAGGTTCCAGCCGAGCGACAGGCGTGCGCCGCGGTGCGGGCAGCGATCTTCGAGTGCGTGAACCTTGCCCTCGTGATCGCGCCACAGCACGATCTGCTCGGACAGGCGCGTGAGGCCGACGGGTGCGTTCGACACCTGCCAGCTCGGCGCGACGGGATACCAGTAGTTCTTGATGCCGCGGTCGAGATAGTCACGGACCGGGTCGTGTTGGACTGCGTGTTGTACGGGGGACGTCATCAGTGTGCTCCGGATGCGGTTGTCGTCGGGTCGGCGGTCACGCGCTCGGCGCGGTCATTCCGCGAGCGAGGCCATTTCGGCGCGGAAGCGCTCGGCGGTCCACGCGGTGCCGTCCGGTGCGCGGAAGCCGATGCGGTTCAGGCCCGCGACGACATCGTCCAGCTCGGTCGCGCCGGCTTCGAACACGCGTTCGAGCGCATCGCCGAGGTCGTTTTCGTACTGGGTCGGGGCGGCCTTGCGGTTCTGCCAGACCTGGTTCTCGACCTGGCCGGGGATCTCGATCTGCCCCTTGCCCGCGACGTTGTTCGGCTGCGGCGCCACCCACGGCTTGAGGAAGGGATTGAAGTTGACGGTCGCTTCTTTCATCGGTTACTCCACCTTGATCTGGATTTCCTCGCCGGCAAGGCGCACCGCGTACTGCTTCAGCGCGCGCCCGCCCGGACCCTTCAGGCATTCGCCCGTCCTGATGTCGAACACGGCCTCGTGCAGCGGGCATTCGACCGTGCCTTCGTCGACGAACCCCTGCGTCAGCAGCGCGTACGCATGCGGGCACACGTTCTCGAGCGCATACACGTCGTCGCCGACGCGGTAGATCCCGATTTCGACGCCGTCGGTCCGCTTGAACTCGATCGGCGTGTCTTCCGACAGCGCGCCGGCGTGCCCGGCGCAAATCCATTGTTCAGACATCTCACACCCTTCCTTCTGATCGACTCTCGGTTTGCTCCGATTTGTTCCATACCAGGAACAGCAGTTTATGGATGGTGATTATAGGAGCGACTTTTCACGAGTAAAACAAAAAGCTGCACGCCCTAGGGAAAACACCGACCATCGGGTCGGCAGTCGCTTCCGCCTGCCTTGCCAAATGTAATTTTTTGTTGTGCAGCGGGCATTTACCGCCTTTTTTCGGGCGTCGTGCACCGCAACCGGGCAGCGGCACGGATTCCATCCGTCCCGAAAAAATTATTTTTGATACGGCGCTCGACGCCCCTATACTCCATTCCATCAGAGGCACGTTGTTCCTTGTATGGAACATAAAAAATGCCCGCTCGATGGCGAAGACGCGCAACGGCAGGCCGTTCCCGCGCAGGCCGCCACGGCACGTTTTCATCAGGTTGGAGATTCAGGAGATCAAATGGTCAAGCATGCGGTAGCAGCAACAGTGATCGGATTGGGCGCCGTGTCGGGCGCGTGGGCGCAGAGCAGCGTGGTGCTGTACGGCAGCATGGATGCGGGGGTCGCGTACGTGAACAACGTCGGCGGCCATGCGAAATGGGCGATGATCCAGGGCAATACACAGCCCGACCGGTGGGGCCTGAAGGGCAAGGAAGACCTCGGCGACGGCCTGTCGGCGATCTTCCAGCTCGAAAACGGCTTCTATACGAACAACGGCCAGTTCGCGACCGCGAACACGATCTGGAACCGCGCGGCCTTCGTCGGCCTCAGTTCGGAACGCTACGGCACGCTGACGCTCGGCCGCCAGACGCCGCTGTCGTTCGACTATCTCGATCCGCTCAGCACGGCCTACCTCGCGATGAGCTGGTATGCGTTCCACCCCGGCAACATCGACGGGCTCGCCGCGACCGGCAACGTGCCGTACAACAACGCGGTCAAGTATCGTTCGCCGACCTTCGCGGGCTTCTCGGCCGCGGCGACGATGGCGCTCGGCAACACGACGAACTTCTCGACCGGCAAGTCGGTCGGCGTCGCGCTGAACTACGCGAACGGGCCGTTCAAGGCGTCGGCCGTGTACTCGAACGAGCACGACCGCTCGATCCTGATCGGCACGACCGGCATCACGTCGTTCCAGGGGCAGAACACCGCGAACGGCTACATCGCGAACAAGGTCGAGAACATCGGCGCGGGTGCGTCCTACCAGTTCGGCGACTTCCTCGTGCATGGCCTGTACACGCGCACGAAAATGCAGTCGAACGGCTATTCGGACACGTTCCAGAGCTACGACGCGGGCGTGAACTACCGCAGCAGCGCGTTCAACACGATCGCGGGCGGCGCGGCAACCACGACGCTGGCCGGCCGCCGCTGGACGCAGGTCGAACTCGGCGACATCTATTCGCTGTCGAAGCGCACGCAGCTTTATGCGAACGTGCTGTACGAGCACGGTTCGGGTGGCGCAAAGGCCGCGTTCTTCACGGCCGGCGTGTCGAGCACCGCGAACCAGGTGGTCGTGCTCACCGGGATCCACCACTCGTTCTGAACGGCGTCAGGCAGTCGGTGCCTGAAATGAAATGAGGGGCCCGCGGGCCCCTCGTTTTTTGATTGCGGTGCCGCGTGCGGCGGCCCGCCCGACAAGTCGGCGTCAGAACATCGCGACCTTGTGGCGCGCGTGCGCGAACGTCGGGTCGCTTTCGAGCGGACGATAGTTCAGGCGCTGGGACAGGTCGACCGCCGCGCCGCACACGGCTTCGACGAGCCGCTCCTTCTCGCCGGCCTCGCCGATCTCCGAGCGCGGCACCGTCGCGGTGATCGCCGCGACGATCGAGCCCGAATGATCGCGCACGGGCGCCGTGACCGCCGAAATGCCGCTCTCGAACGCCCCCTCGCTGACCGCATAACCGAGCCGCGCGTAATGGCGCACGCGCTCGTACAGTTCGTCGACGGTGCCCGGCGTGCGCTCGGTGAACTGCTCGAGCCGCTTTTCCGGATAGAGCTGGCGCAGTGCGTCGCGCGTCAGGTCGCCCATCAACACGTGGCCATGCACGGTCGCATGCGCGGGCAGGCGCGTGCCGACGTGCACCTTCACCGAACCGAACATTGACGCGTTGCTCTGCGCCTTCGCGACAAACACGACGTCGCGCTGGTCGCGGATCAGCAGATGCGTCGACAGGCCCGTCGTATCGCGCAGCCGCTCGAGCACGGGCGTGCCGAGATCGGTCAGTTCGAGCGAATTCAGGTATTCGAAGCCGAGCCGCAGCACGCCGACGCCCAGCCGGAAATAACGGTCGCCGTTCACGCGCTCGAGGAAACCGAGCGCTTCGAGCGTCTGCAGCAGGCGGAACGTAGTCGTGCGCGGAATGCCGATGCGCTTCGACAACTCGGGCGCGCCGAGCACGGGCTCGCGCGCGGAGAATTCGGCGAGGATCCGCAGCCCGCGTTCGAGCCCCGGCACCAGGTAGGACGATGCGCCGCCGGACGATTCGTCGTCGCCGGGCGCCGCGGATTCAGGCGCGTCGCTCATCGTTGTCTTGACCATGTGGACATGGACGGAAGGAAATCAATCACGAAACGGGTCATGGATCGCCGTGGACAGGCGGCCATGCGAGCCCGGCGCGCACGCGGGCTCGCACCCGCGCGAATCGCCGCGGCGCGGCATGCGCATCCACGGCCCCACGAATAGTCATTCACGGTCGAGAGGATAGCAGCGATGGACAGCGCGGCGCCATGCGGAAATCGCCGGACGACGCGATGCCGGCCGTGGGCGCGGCGCGCGGCGGCCGATGCCGCGCCGCCTACAGGCGCGAGAGGTGAACCCGGATGTTCGCGCGGTCATACGTGAATCCGCCGGCCGCGTCCGGCTCGAGCACCCGCGCAAGGTCGACCGCGTACATCCAGCCGCTGCCCAGGCGACCCCCGTTGATCGCCCGGATCCGGCTGCCGCCGACGGCGATCGCGGCATGAAAAACGGTGCCGCCCCGCGAGAAGCCGACCGCGGTTCCGGCCGGAATGCTCGCGCGCCCGTCCCACTCGCCGCCGGTCTCGAAGTTGAAGCGGGTCCGCCAGTGCTGGCCGATCGTGTCGAGCAGCGCACCGGGCGCGATCATCGCGTCACTGCGCAGCAGATACCGGACATAGGCCGCGGCGTCATAGCAGACGCCGCCGGACACGTATTCGTTGATGTCGGCCATGCCGAACATCAGCGCCTGCGCGTGCTTCTGCCGTTCGGCGAAACCGGATTGGGCGACGTGCCCGCCTAACTGGCTCAGTTGCATGGGTGGCTCCTCGTGAAGAAGCAGGACGTCATCGTCCTGCCGACGCAATAACGTCATATGTTATTACGATATCCGGCCACGCCCGCATTCCGGCCCGGGCGTCACGGCATGCGGGCGGCCGATGCCGGCGCGGCAGCGGCCGCACCGGGATTCGGCGCGAGCCGCAGGCGCACGCGCAACGGCTGCAGCATGTCGGGCGGCGGCGGTTCCGCCAGCGGGCCGGCCGTAAGCAGTTGCCGCAGTGTCGTGTCTGCATCGGGATCGCCGAGCGACGCGAATTCGACACGCGTGACGGCGCCGTTCGGGCCGATCCACGCGCGCACGACGATCGCGGGCGGCGGCGCTCGCGTTCAGCACGCGCGCCTCGAGATAGCAGTGCACCCGATCGCGCGCATCACGGCACCCAGCGCCACCGCGACGATCGCCAGCGCGATCAGCAACTCGATCAGCGTGAATCCCCGTTGCGGCGTCCGCGCCGTGCGCGATCCGCCGCGCGCATGGCGGTTGTAGTCGGTTCTGTCGTCGCACGTGACCTGCATTCTTGTCGATGGGTCGTCGTCCGGCGTGTCGATCGCGGCACGCAGCCGCATCGCCGGCGCGACGGACGCCGTGCACGGACGTTAAGCGCCGCGTATGGCACACACGTGTCGAATGGTACGGACCATTTGGCGCGGGCAGCCCGGACGGACAGGCGCCCGGGCGCGCCGCATCCGCTGTCGCGCGACGGGCACGGCACAACGCGGCCCGGCGGGCGGGCAAACGGATGGAAAACGGGAAGCGATCGAAAGAAACACCCGGCAGCGGGTGGTGAGCGGTGAAGACGATCCTCGGGCGGAATCGCCGCGACGGCGTCAGGCCGTCACGGCGGCGTCATACTCGGCGCGGGCAAGCTGGCCGGCGGCATAAGCCTCGGCCTCGCCGCGAAAGCCTTCCCGGCTGAACGCAACGACTTTCACGCCGACGCCGGTCGCCCGCTTCACCGTCAGCGCCCATTGCCATCCGCCGTCTTGTTCAAAGACGTGTAGCGAGGGTTCGAAGGAAGGGTCGATTACGGTCACGCGTTTTACTCCTGCCCCCTTGCGCGCCGCATCGGCGACGCTCGGGGCATGTCGAAAGGGTCGCGCCGGGATACGACGCGCTTCTGCCATTCGACAGTCTAGTCAAGGATTGTTGCGACGCACCATCAGAGGTTTCACTCATCTATCGGTACCGGGCGGTCGATCGAATCTACCTGAAACCCATATGGGATGGGGCTCAGCGCCGTTTCACGGCGCACGGCGCGACATTCGTGCGTCAACGTGCCGCACACGCGACCGCTTGCGTGTGTCGGTCGCCCGTGCCCCGCAAAGAAACGGGGCGCGAATCGCCCGGCGATCCGGCCACCTCGGCGACGAGGATCGTTACCGATCCGTACCACCCGGCATCACGCGCCGGAACGTCAGGTTCACGCGCTCGCCCTGCACGCCCGGCGCCTTCGGCACGCGATGCTGCCATTCGGCCTGCGTGCGCCCGCGCATCACGAGCAGGCTGCCGTGCACGAGGCGATACGCATGCGTGACACCGGTCGCGCGATGGCGCAGGTCGAACACGCGCATCGCACCGAGGCTCACCGACGCGATCACCGGCGCATCGCCAAGCTCGGGCTCGTTGTCCGCGTGCCAGCCGAGGCTGTCCAGCCCGTTGCGGTAGCGGTTGAGCAGCACGCTGTTGAAACGCGCGCCGCACGTCACCTCGACCGCGCGCTTCAGGTCGAACACGGCCGGTGTCCACGGCGCCGGCACGTTGCGGATCCCCGAATACACGTAGACGGCATCCGGCTCGCCCTGCCATGCGGTGAGCCGCGGCAAAGGAATGCGTCCGCGCGGCGTGCGGATCGTGTCCTGACGCCACGCGACCTCGTCGATCAGCGCGGCCAGCGCGCGATCGGCATCGGGCGGCGCCAGCCAGTCCGGGTACCAGTCCACGTCGGGTGCGGGCGTGTCAGCAAAGAGATCGGGCGTCGACATGTCGGGAGGAACGGGCGATGAGCGGAGCGAACGGTGCATGCCTGCATACTAGCCAACGGCGTCGCACGCCGCCATGCGCTGTCATTCGCAGACGAGGCAGGCTGCCGCCCGCCCGGCTCCCGCTGACGACGGGCGGGCGCCGGCCCAGCGAATGGTTTCCCCCGGACGGGAACCGTGCGCTACCCGCCGCGCGTCAGCCGGATCAGCGTGATCTCGGACGGCACGCCGAAGCGGTTCGGCGGCCCCCAGTATCCGGTGCCGCGGCTCGTATAGAGCCACAGATCGCCGAAGCGGCTCAGCCCGCCGATCACCGGCTGCTGCAATCGCACGAACGGCGGCCACGGCAGGAACTGGCCGCCGTGCGTGTGCCCCGACAACTGCACGGTAAACCCCGCGCGGTTGGCCGCTTCCGCGCTGCGCGGCTGGTGCGCGAGCAGGATCTTCGTGGCCACCTCGCGCGGCGCACCCGCCAGCGCCTGCTCGGGATCGCTGCGATGGGCGGGATCGAAACCGCCCGCCGTGAAGTCGGTGACGCCCGCGAGCACCGCGTGCGCGCCGTCGTGATCGATCAGCACGTGCTCGTTGAGCAGCACCGTCAGCCCGATGCGCCGGAATTCGTCGATCCACGCGTGCGCGCCCGCGTAATACTCGTGGTTGCCAGTCACCAGGAAGCTGCCGTGCCGCGACTGCATGCGGCCGAGCGGCGCCGTGTGCTCGCGCAGGCGCTTGACCGAGCCGTCGACCACGTCGCCCGTCACGACGACGAGGTCGGCATCGAGCGCATTGACCGCGCGCACGATCCGTTCGACATAGGGCCGCTTGATCGTCGGCCCGACGTGGATGTCGGACAGTTGCACGATCGTCAGCCCGTCGAGCCCCGCCGGCAGCCCCTCGACCGGGATCGACACACGCTTGACCGCCGCCGTGCGGCGCGCGCCGACGAACCCGACAACGGTAACGAACGCCGCACCGGCCAGCACGCCGAGCGCCGTGACGGTCGCCGCGCCGGGCCACGCGCCGGCGTGCCCGAGATGCCGCCATGCAAACACGCCGAGCAGCACGAATTCGCGGAGGAACGTCAGCAGGAGCAGCGACGAGAAGAAGCCCATCACGACCGAGCCGGCCCAGCCGACCAGTGTCGCGGCCCAGCCTTCGTCGAAGCGGCGCGAGAACATGCCGACCGGAATCAGCACGACGAAGCTCGCCAGCACGAGCGCCGCGATCGTGCGCACGACCGGCGACGCGAACGCATCGGGAATGATCCGCATCCCGACGTAGAGATGGAACAGCACGCCGATTGCAATGAACCGGACAAAAAAACTTCGCATGGAACGTTCACCTTCGTTGCGATACGGCCTTGACGCTTCCGCGACGTGCGTTGCACGAGGCCGTGAGGCTCCGTTCCGCGCGCCGCGCCATGCGTACGATGGTACACAGATCGCGGCGGCGACGACCGGTCGCCGGATTTGGCGTCGATGCCGTCCGGCACGGCGTGCGACCGCGCCCTCATCGGCCAGCCAGGTCAGCCTGATTCCCGCGCGTCAGAACGACAATCGCCCGTTTCCGCACCGATTCCGCTCTCCCGACATCGCAAATTCAGCCACGCTCCGTTCGTCTGACGATCCTTTACAGTCCGTTAGCAACCCTACGCGAGCCCGCACTGGCAGAATCGCGACGACTCGGTCTGCGCTGCCCCCGGTTGCGGAAACGCGATGCCGGCCATGCGGACACGCCCCCTGAACCGCCACCGCTCCGCCATGGTGAGCAGGAAGGATGGCTGGCGATCCGCATCGCGCTGATTTATTATCGGCTCCGTATCCCGGAATCGTCGTCGCGGCGACGATCCACATTGCGCCGCGCCCGGCATCCACCCCCACCGTCGAGCTCGTCACATCATGAGAAAAACAACGCCGCGCGCGCCCTTGCGCGTCGCCGCCGTCCTTGCGCCAGCCCTGCCGCTCGCGGGCTGCGCATCGCGCGGCGCACCGTCGTACGTCCTGTTCGGCGCATATTTCCCGCTTTGGCTCGTCAGCGCGATCGTCGGCGTGATCGGTGCGATCGTCGCGCACCGCGTATTCGTCGCAACCGGCTGGGCGGCCACGGTGCCCTACCAGCTTGCCGTCTGCACCGCGATCGGGCTCGTGATCGCCGTGATCGTGTGGCTCACCGGCACGGGGCCGTTCGCATGAAGGCCGCCGGCACCGCCCGCCCCTCCGTCAAAGGCCGCGTGATCGCCCTCGCGATCGTCGCGCTCGGCATCGCCGCACTCGTATACGCGTACCACCGCACGACGGCCTACCCGTCCACCGACGACGCGTCGATCGACGCGGACGTCGTGCACGTCGCGTCGCCGGTCGGCGGCCGCATCGTGCAGCTCGCGGTGCATGAAAACCAGCGCGTCGCGAAGGGCGACCTGCTGTACGTGATCGATCCCGTTCCGTACCGTCTGACCGTTGCGCAGGCGCAGGCCGACCTCGAGCTCGCGCGCGCGTCGCTCGACACGCGCCGCCGTTCGCTGATCGGCGAGCGCTCGAACGCGGCCGTGGCCGCCGAGCAGGTCAAGCGCGCGACGCAGAACCACGATCTCGCGACGCGCGACGTGAACCGGCTCGCCCCGCTCGCCGCGCAGGGCTACGTCAGCGCGCAGCAGTTCGACCAGGCGAAGGTTCGCCAGCGCGACGCAGCCGTGTCGCTCACGCAGGCACAGGAACAGCAGCGCGCGTCCGCGCAGACGATCGGCGACGAAGCCGACGCGATCGCGACGCTGCATGCACGCGAGGCCGCGCTGGCGCGCGCTCAGCATGCGCTCGAAGACACCGTCGTGCGCGCGCCGCACGACGGGCTCGTGACGGGCCTGACCGTTCTCGCCGGCGAAACCCTCGCGCCGAACCAGTCGATCTTCACGCTGATCGACGCACGCGAATGGTTCGCGGTCGGCAATTTCCGCGAGACGGCACTGAGCCGCATCGCGGTCGGCGACTGCGCGACCGTGTATTCGATGATCGACCGCAGCCGCCCGCTGACGGGCAAGGTCGTCGGCATCGGCGCCGGCATCGCCGACAGCGCGCGCATCAACCTGCCGCGCTCGCTGCCGATCGTGCAGAACTCGGTGAACTGGGTGCACGTCGCGCAGCGCTTCCCGGTGCGCGTGAAGCTCGACGAACCCGACGGCACGCTCGTGCGCGTCGGCGCCAGCGCGATCGTCGAGGTCCGGCATGGCACTGCCTGCCGCTGAGGTTCGCTCGCCGGGCCCGCGCGAAGTCCTGCGGCTGCTCGCACCGTTTCCGGGGCGCGCGTCGATTGCCGCGCGGGTCGCACTGATCTGCGCGCTGACCGCGTTCGTGACGGCCGCATACGGCACGCCCGAAGCCGCGCTGTCCGCGTACGTCGTGTTCTTCATGATCCGTGCCGACCGCGTGACGAGCGTCGTGCTCGCGGCCGCGCTGCTGCTGATCGTCACGATCGTGATCGGGCTCGTGCTTGGCATCGCGATCTTCAGCATCGACTATTCGATCCTGCGGGTCGCGTGCATGGCCGTGCTGTCGGTCGCGCTCCTGTACCTGACTTCCGCCAGCAAGCTGCGCCCGGTGGGCGCGATCCTCGCGATGATCGTCGGTTTCGGGCTCGACCAGCTCGGCCTCGCGCCGTTCGGTGAAGCCGCGACACGTGCGCTGCTGTACATCTGGCTGACGATCGCGATCCCGGCCGGTGTCGCGATCGTCGTCAACCTGCTGATCGCGCCGTCGCCGCGCAAGCTCGCGCACGCCCAGCTCGCGAAGCGCCTGCGGCTCGCCGCGCAGCGGCTGCGCGGCGACGATGCGGCGCGCGACGCATTCGATGCCAGCCTTCACGAAGGCGACAAGCAGCTGCTCACGTGGCTCAAGCTGTCGACGCTCGAAGGCTCGTCGTCCGCCGCCGACTTCGCGGCGTTGCGGCAGGCCGTGGCATCGAGCACCGCGCTGCTCGTCGGCGTCGCGCTGGCCGATCGCGAACCGGGCGCGCGCCTGCCCGACACGTACGCCACCCCGATCGCCGCGACGCTCGACGAGATGGCCGACATCCTCGACCAGGGCGGCTACCCCGTCGACGTGACGCTCACGCTGCCGCCGGCCGACACATTGCCGCCGCTCGCGCGCGTCGCCGCCACGGATATCCATGCGGCGATCACGCGCTTCGCGGAACCGGTCGCAGCGGCCGAAGCCGCGACGGATGCACCGGCCGCCGCGGCCAACACGCCGGCGGCCGCGCCCGGAACGCCTGCCCCCGCGGAAGCCGCCGCACCGCGCGGCGGCTTCTTCCTACCCGACGCGCGCACCAATCCCGACCACATCCGCTACGCGCTGAAAACGACCGCCGCGGCGATCTTCTGCTATCTGCTGTATTCGCAGCTCGACTGGTCGGGCATCCATACGTGCGTCGTCACCTGCTACATCGTGTCGCTCGGTTCGACGGCCGAGACGGTCGAGAAGCTCACGCTGCGGATTCTCGGCTGCATCGTCGGCGCGCTGCTCGGCACCGCCGCGCTCGTGTTCGTCGTGCCGTCGCTGTCGTCGGTCGGCCATCTGATGGCGCTGGTGTTCGCCGGCGGCTGGCTCGCCGCGTGGGTCGCATTCGGCTCGCCGCGCATCGCGTACGCGGGCTTCCAGATCGCGTTCGCGTTTTTCCTGTGCGTGATCCAGGGCGCCGGCCCCGGTTTCGACCTGACGATCGCGCGCGACCGCACGATCGGCATCCTGCTCGGCAACGTCGTCGTGTATCTCGTGTTCACGCGCATCTGGCCCGTCAGCATCGGCAAGCAGATCGACGCCGGGCTCGCCGCGCTGACGGACCAGTGGCGGCGCCTCGCGCAGGTCGCGCAGCCGGCCGAGCGGCGCGCGCTCGCGGCCGACGCGTTCGCCCGCCACGGCGCGATCGCGCAGGCGCTCGGGCTGGTTCACTACGAACCGTCGTGGGTGCGACCGGCCGCCACGTGGCTCGCCACGCGGCGGCGCGCGCTCGCGGAACTCGGCGCGCTCGAAGGCCCGCTGTTCCTCCTCGCCGAACGCAAGCCTGGCGACGCGGCGATCGCCGCGCAGCTCGCGCGCGTGACCGACCCGCGCGACGACGAAGCCGCGCGTCATGCGGATTCGCCCGCACCGCCGGCCACCGCGCCGGGCCTTGCCCCTGCCGACCCCGCGCGCGACGCGCTGCTGAACCTGATCGACACGCGGCTCGCGCACATCGCCGACGCCGCCCGTCAAGCCACACCGAAGGAGCCTGCCCCCCATGCGCCTACCTGAACCGCCGGCCGCCTCGATCGCCGCCGCCGCCCTCGCGACCGCCGTCGCGCTGGCCGGCTGCGCGACGTCGTCGATCGATCTGGCGCCGGAGGCGTCCGACCGCCCATGGCAACCGCAAACGTCGGCTGCCGGCGACATCGTGCCGGGCCCGCCGCGCGCGTCCGCGCAAGGTTCGCATGACTACACGCTGCCCGCGTCGCCCGCGCTCGCGTCGGTCTCGCCGCCGGCTGCGCTCGATGCCGCGCACGCGTACACGCTGCCCGAACTGATCGATCTCGCCGAATCGGCGAACCCGCTGACCCGCATCGCCTGGAACGACGCGCGCAACGCGGCGCTCGCGGTCGGCCTGGCCAAGGCCGCCTACCTGCCGAGGTTGTCGGCGACGGCCATGGGCGCGTACCAGGCCAACCACGGCTCGACGTCGACGATCCTCGGCGACTCGTCGAGCGACACCACCGTTCACGGCACGATCTCGGCGCTGTCGCTGCAATGGCTGCTGTTCGATTTCGGCGGCCGCGCGGCGCGCGTCGAGGCGGCCGAGCAGGCGTCGATCGCGTCGAACGTCGCGTTCACGGCCGTGCATCAGCAGGTGATCCACGACGTGACCGTCGCGTACTACCGCTACGAAGCCGCGCGCTCGCGCGCCCTCAGTGCGCAGCAGGGCCTCGCGAACGCGGACGCGATCCTCGCGGCCTCCCGCGCGCGGCTCAAGCACGGCGTCGGCACGGTCGTCGAGCTCGCGCAGGCGACGCAGAACCGCGCGCAGGCAAACCTCGCGCTCGTGCAGGCGAACGGCGCGGAGAGCGACAGCTACCTCGCCCTCGTCTCCGCGCTCGGCATCTCGCCGCTGTCGAAGCCGACCATCGCCGCGCTGCCGAAGCGGCCGCTGCCGCCCGCACTCGGCTCGTCGGTCGATGCGATCGTGTCGGACGCAATTGCGCGCCGCCCCGACCTTCAGGGCGCGTTCGCGCTTGAAAAAGCCAATCGCGCGAAGATCAAGGCCGCGGAAGCCGCGTTCATGCCGAAGATCTTCCTGTCTGCGTCGACGTCGTACGCGAGCGGCGGCACGTCCATCTCCGCGCTGCCCGCGATCGGCGACCAGTCACCGACCGTCAACCTGAACGGCAGCCGCTACGGCGGCGGCGTGTTCCTCGGCGTGACGATCCCGCTGTACGACGGCGGCATGCGCTCGGCCGTGCTGATGCAGGCGCGCAACGACGCGGAAAGCGCGTCCGCGCGACTCACGCGGACCAAGGAGGAAGCCGTCCGCCAGGTGGTCGCCGCGCAGAACGCGGTGCAGACGAGCCTTGCGTCGCACGACGCCGCGAAGGCGCTCGTCGATGCCGCGCAGACGAGCTACGACGCGGCGCTGACCGCGTACCGGAACGGCGTCGGTTCGGTCACCGATGCGACGATCGCGCAAAGCCAGTTGCTCGCCGCGCGCAACGCGGAGGTCGACAGCTATGCCGGTGCACTGTCCGCTGCCGCCGGGCTCGCGCTCGCGACGGGGACGATCGGCTCGGCGCAGTAGCACGACCGCCGCGAGGCGGTTGACGCATGCGCGCGCCGCCCACTAGAATGCCGCCCATTCTTCCTTCAGGAACCATCGTGGACAGTTGCAGCACTCCGTTGCGTGCGCCGCTTGCCGCCTGAACGCCTGTCCGACGCAGTTCTCCTGCCCGGCTCGCGTTCCGCGAGCCGCACGCCCACCGTTTCACACTGAATGACGCATTCGCGCGGTACAGTACCGCGCGATGACGGCTATCGTCGTGTCGCCTTCGGCCGTGCGCCGCAGCGACGCGGGACGGCACGCGCTCCTTGCACGGCAGGACAACCATGACTTTCGATTTCGCACTCCGCCTTTTCACCGCGTTCGCCTGCGGCGTCGCCATCGGCCTCGAGCGCCAGATGCGCCAGCGCACGGCCGGCCTGCGCACGATCACGCTCGTCGCGAGCGGCGCGTGCCTGTTCGTCACGCTCGGCGTGCTGACCGGCAACGGCGTCGCGGGCGTCACGCAGATCGCCGCATACGTCGTGTCGGGCGTCGGCTTTCTCGGCGGCGGCGTGATCATGCGCGACAAGGGCTCGATCCAGGGCATCAACACGGCCGCGACACTGTGGTGCTCGGCCGCCGTCGGCGTACTGGCCGGCTCCGGTCATTACGTGCCCGCGCTTGCTGGCACGGGCGTCGTACTCCTCACCAATACGGTGCTGCGCGGCGTCAGCCAGGCGATCAACGCAACCCCGGTGTCGAACGCCGATCTCGTGCGCGAATACCAGATCACCGTGATCTGCCTGACCGCCGACGAAGTGCACATCCGCACGCTGCTGTCGAACTCGATGTATGCAAAGCCGCTGTCGTTCCAGAGCCTCACGAGCGAGGACGTGCCCGACCAGCCGGACCGGCTGAAGGTGACCGCGACACTGAAGCTGCATCCGAAGGATCAGCAGAAGCTCGAGCAGATCGCGAGCCGGATGAGCATGGAGAAGAGCATTTCCAGCGTGAGCTGGACCGCGAAGGAAGCGGAGCCGATGATGGAGTGAGCGGCCTGGCGGCAGCGGCATTTCGCGCTGCCGCCCGCCCTCGTTCGAGGTCAGGGCGCCTCGATCAGCCCGGCCGAGATTGCCTTGACGACCGCCTGGACCTTGTTCGTCGCACCCAGCTTCTCGAGGATGTTGTTGACGTGGAAGTTGACCGTTCGCTCCGAGATGCTGAGGATCTGGCCGATTTCGCACGCGGTCTTGCCCTCGGCCGTCCAGCACAGCACCTCGCGCTCGCGCGCGGTCAGCGTGACGCCCGCCGCCGGCGACAGCTTCGGCACCATGAAGCGGCTCATCAGCGAATGCGACAGGTTCGCGAGCCAGTTCGTCTGCAGCGTCAGCATGTTGATTTCGGCCGGCGTCAGGCGGTCCGCATGGCGTGCGATGCTCAGCAGGCCGAACGCGCCGCGGGCCGCCCAGCTCGATTGCGCGACGCCCACCGACAGCCCGAAATCCCGCGCGTCCTGCCACAGCGGGCACGGTTCGATCTGGTCGACGTCCGGCCAGACGATCATGTTGGTGCTGAGCGCGCCGTCGCGAACCGTCGAATCGATCTCGATGTAGTTGTGCGCCTGATAGTGCGCCATCCAGCCGTCGGGATAGGTATCGAAGATGGCTACCGACGGCTTCGATACCGGCAGCGGCACGCGAATGCCATAACAGCAGTATTCGAATCCCAGCCGTTTGGAATAGGCGGCAATCCGCTGGAAGAGCTGCTGCTCGTCTTCCGCGGCACTGAATTGTTGATAGGCATCCTGCCAGCGCAGTTCCATTCATTCTCCGACAACGTCACGCTGTCATACTTGTCAGGTTCCAGCACCCGTTCGACGCTGATACATTCCGCGCATGACTTCACCTTTGCTGCACCCGGTCCCCGGCCCGTCCCCGGACGGCTACGTACGCCTGTCAGAAAGCGCACTGGCCGTGCTCGCGCTCGACCATGTCGCAAGCGGCCTCGACGCATCGCTGCGTGCGGAACTGCGCGACAGCGCAATCGACGCACGCCTCGCCGGTTATACCGAATGGCATCGCCCGGCCAGTGCCGGCGTCGCTTACGTGACGGTCGGCTGGGACTGGTACCTCGAACGCGCGACGGGCACGTTCGTGATCGCGGGCGGCGACGTCCGCAGCAACGTGATGGCCGTCGACGCCACGGGTGCCGACATCGGCATGTTCCGCACGGCCGCCGCGCTTGCCGCGCGGCTCGCGTGCATCGACTGGCCCGCAGCGGTCGCGTCGGCCCTGCTCGGGCACAACGACGCCTATCATGCCGGTCCGACGCTCCAGTGACAACTGGCCCCGCATTCCTCTGACAATTTCCGCAGTGCTGGCGCTCTTTATAAGCAAAAGCGGCCCGGTTTTCAATCCCGTTGATCAAGAAACCGTTACCACGTCCTGATCGGCGTCATTCCACCGTCACCCTGTAAGAGTTACCAGTTACAGCCCCCTCGTGCGGCGCGATGTAATGCGCACATACAAAAGCACAAATCCGAGGACACCATGCGGACCTTCGTTCACGAGGAAGGGCGGTTGCCACACGAACTTGCAGCGGATCTCGGGCGCTACCGGCGCCGTGTGTTCGTCGAACAGCTCGGTTGGGCGCTCCCGTCGGCGAACGAAAGCTTCGAGCGCGACCAGTTCGATCGCGACGATACCGTCTACGTGTTCGCGCGAAACGCCGGCGGCGACATGTGCGGATGTGCACGCCTGCTGCCGACGACGCGCCCGTATCTGCTGAAGTCGCTGTTCGCCGACCTGATCGCCGAAGACATGCCGCTGCCGCAATCGGCCGCTGTCTGGGAGCTGTCCCGGTTCGCGGCGACCGACGACGAAGGTGGGCCGGGCAACGCCGAATGGGCCGTGCGCCCGATGCTCGCGGCCGTCGTCGAGTGCGCGGCGCAGCTCGGCGCGCGGCAGTTGATCGGCGTGACGTTCGCGAGCATGGAGCGGCTGTTCCGCCGGATCGGCATACACGCGCACCGCGCAGGCCCGCCGAAGCAGGTAGATGGGCGTCTGGTGGTCGCGTGCTGGATCGACATCGATCCGCAAACGTTTGCCGCGCTAGGAATCGAGCCGGGGCAGGCCGCCCGGCAAGCCATCGCCGCCTGACCCGGAACGCGCGTTCCTGTCCGGGCGGCATCGTAACGAAGGAGAATCAACGTGGACCAGTCTCAGGTCTTTCGCGCGATGATGCCCGGGTTGACGAGCGCCGGCGGCGCCCGCATCGCGGTCGCCTACCCGTCGTTTCCACGGCCGCTGCCGCTCGTGCGGCTCGACCGGCGCGGCCTCGTGTTCCGTGCCCCCGGCGCGGCGCCGCTGGTCTGCGGGCTGCCGCGTGCGGCGACGTTGCTGGTCGCGGACGAACCGCTCTGCTCGCTGCGCCTCGTGATCCGCGACATCGCCCCGGCCGGCGAAGGCCGGCATGACCTGACGATGCAGCCGTCCGGCGCCGCCGGTGACGAATTGCTGTGGCATGCGCTGCGCGATCGCGAGCCCTACCGCCGGCTTCAGCATCCGCTCGCCCCTGTCGACACGTCCATCGCCACCGACGGCGAATCGCACGCACCGGCCGGTGAAGCCGGGCCGCGTCCGTCGCGCAGCGCGGCCTTCCGGCTGCCGTGCCACAGCGACGCGCTGTTCTTTGCCGACTGGCTCGAATATCACTTCGACGAATTGCGCGCGCTTTCGCAGCAGCACGGGCCACAACTGCAACTCAACCAGATCGAGCGGCAGGTCGCCGACGACGAGGTCGGCGTGCGCTTCGTCTACGACATAGACGGCCATGCGACACGCCACGCGCTGACCGACTGCGCACGCGAGGCCTGTGCATGGATCGAGACGGAGATGCGCGACAAGTTCGCGCTGCCGGTCGCGCAGGAGCGATTCAGCGCGTTTGCGGCGCATGCGCGGGCCAGCGGCATGTGAACGCGGCACAACAGGAAGTTGTATCGATACAACTAGGGCTTGCCATGCCTCGGGTTTTCCCTTAAATTCACGTCTGTCTCCTCCATGTCTCCAAACATGGATTCAGCCCGCTCAATGTAGCGGGCTTTTTCTTGCCTGCTCGAATTGCGGGGCCATACCACCGCCCTCCTTCATCGATTGCCTGCCCGGGCATTCCGACGCGCCACAATCCGGATCGATTATCATCGGCGGGTCTGCCACGTTCCCCCGAGGCCATCTTGCACGCCCATCTGCGCATTGCCCGCCCGGTCAGCAACCTCGCCCGAACCGAGCGCATGTATCGCGACGCTCTCGACCTGTCCGTTCTCGCACGCTTTGAGGATCACGACGGCTTTTCCGGCGTGATGCTCGGACGCGACGGCCTCGACTATCACTTCGAATTCACGCACTGCCCCGACCATCCGATCGCGCCGTCGCCGACGCCGGAAGACCTGATCGTGTTCTACCTGCCCGATCGGCCGGAATGGGAAACCGCCTGCGCGCGCGCCACGGCGCACGGCTTCATGCCCGTGACGTCGTTCAATCCGTACTGGGAAATATCCGGCCAGACCTTCGAGGATGCCGACGGCTACCGGATCGTGCTGCAGAACGGTACGTGGCGCTGACGAGCGAATCCGCGTGAGTCGTTACGCGCCGGCCAGGCCGGCGGCGCGGGCGGCATACACGACGTGCCGACGCAGCGCGTGCCCTTCCGGCAACGCAGGATGGTCGAAATCGCGCGCGGGCTGATGGTGCATGCCAAGCCGCTGCATCACGTGCTGCGATCGTAGATTAGTGTCGGCGGTCCACGCGAGAATCTCGCCGAGCCCGATCCGCTCGAACCCGTCGGCCAACGCGGCGGCAGCCGCTTCGGCGACGTAGCCATGCCCCCATGCGTGGCGAGCCTGCCGCCACATGATCTCGACGCACGGCGCCATCGGGTGCGTTGCGCGCACCTCGTGCGACAGGCCGCATACCCCGATCAACATCCCGTCGGCGCGGCGCTCGACCGCCCACGGGCCGAAACCGTACGCATCGAAATGCGCGTCGAAGCGCGCGATGACGTCGCTCGCCTCGTCAACGGACATCGGGCCGCGCGCGAGCCACGCGGTCACGTCCGGATCCGCATGCAGCGCCGACAGCGCGCCCGCATCCACCGGCTGCCAGCGACGCAGCGTCAGACGCGCGGTTTCGATTTTCGACGGTGTGGACATGGGGAACAGGATCGTTCAGGCGGCGTGACGCGAGTGTCGTCACCAACCCGAAGGCAGAGAGGACGAAGGGGGAAATCGTGATCGTCGCGTCCGCCGGCGACGATCGCGGGAACTGATGACGAGAAACGGGCGCCGGCAGCGCCCGCGGGGATTACTCGTTTTCTTCGAAGTAACGGCCGCGCCTTGCTTCACAAGCATAAAGCCATAAACCTACGCCACAACCTACGCTCACTATTTTCGCGAACGACCGTTGAATCCACCACCCACTCCGGCCGCTGGACCAAGGATGACTCCAGTGGCAGCTTTCTTTGAACATCGGTCACACGTGCATTTGCGTTGTGCCGTCGCGTATCTGAATTGGCATGTTGGCGCCGCCTGGATTTTGGGCATGGGTGAAGGCCCTGTCCCGGCGTCGCTCCATAAAACAAAAAAGATTACTCCCCGAGTGCTTCCCGAATTTTTGCCAGCTTGTCTCGGTTTTTCTTGTGTTCTTTGTAGAGGTGATTTACAAGCTCCTGCAATTCGTCGATCACCTCATTGAATCGCTTTTTGTCTCCCTTCAGGGTAACAAGTTCGTTAATTCTGTTGGTAATTGTCCTTTTAACACCCAAAGCACTCTGGCCGCCAGCACCATAAACAATCCAGTAATAATCCACATACTCGGTATCCGGGTAGATTTTTCTGAATTGCTCAAAGATATCAGAAATGGTTTTTCCTTCCGAGGCAAGGGCCTTAATTCGCTTTTTGTCTTCTTTTGAGATTTCCATAAATACCCCGATATTTATATTACCCCACCACCCAGAGCATGTCCCCTTGTCGGGCGTTGACTAAAACTGCCGGCCCGCTGGAACTGTTGACCTGGAATAAATAGGCTTCCTAGGACCCTGTCGTGCTTGCGACGTAGCTTTCAATCCCACAGCATCTTAAGCCATGAGAGTCCGCCTTCGGAGTATAACGCGCCACCCAAATGACGACGTAGCGACGCCTTTCAGCGGCGGCTAGTGGCCGATCCCTGTCGGGGGGACCAGTGACGTCCCATTCTAGCCTTATACAGCAAGCCTCTTCGGCAACTTTGGCGTAACGCCATCGAACCGATATCGCACCGACCGCGGCACCAAATAGAAAGCCCGCACTGGGCGGGCTTTCTTGCCTTACCGGTCCGACCGGATCAGGACGGCTTGCCTGTCACACGCACTGACAACCGCTTCGTCATCCGCTTCGTCGCCGCCGTCGCACAAATCGCCTGCGCAGCCGGCCGCATTGAGCCGTCGCCCCACTCCTTCCGGGCCGACTTCTCGCAGGACGTGTCGCGCGCCTTCTTCCACTTCGCCACCTTCGCCTCAAGGCCGATCTTGCGCTCCGGATGCTCGGCGACCTGCTTGTCGACCACCTGCTGCAGTTCGCGCTCGGCGACGATCTGATCGCGCCAAGCGCAGAAATTCATGCTGGTCTGGCTTCCGTCACAGTTGTTGAGTAGCGCCGTGACCTCGCTGGCCGGCAGCCCGCTGCGCGCCGAAATCTCATCGGCGGGGCTCTGATCTGCAACCGCAGCTCCCGATACCACCAGGAGCATCCAGAGGAGGTGCTTCTTCATCGCGCCCTCTGGGGGTGAAACGGGGCGGCTTCTAGGCGGCGCCGGTTGACGAGGCCGTTCGATCGCACTGGAGCAAGACGTCGTCCTTGAGCGTCGCGCGGATGGATGTAGACGCGCTGGTTCATGTGCGATACGACCCCGGCGTCGTTGTTCTGGTTCGCGGAATGCAGCGCGGACAGCGCACCCGTATTGCCGGCGTTGTACGTGTAGCTGACCAATTCATCGAATTGCGCCTGCGTGAGTTCGCGCTGTGTGACGTTCCGACGGACCTGGGCCTCCGCGGTACTCACGCGCGCTGCGAGCTGCGCGTTGACCTGCGCCGGCGTCACCGGGCGACGCAGTTCTTCGGGCGTGCACGCGCCGGTATGCGCGAGGGTGCCCACGCCGAACGTGCAGTTGTTCGCCTGGTCGTTGTAGTAGTGCATGACTGCCTGCTCGCGCTGGCGCAGCGCGGCCCAGCCGGCCTCGCTCAGGCGCTTGTTTTCGTTCGCCATATTCTTCCTCTCAGTGCCATTTTAGGGTCCACGACGGCCGCGTAGACAACGCACTTTATCATCGGAGGGTTAAAACGGAAACGAACCGCACGCCGCCCATTCCTTCGACTAGCCTGCCAATGGCGCGGGCTCTAAGCCCTTCGTTTGAATTCGATCGAGGCAGACGACCCAACTTCATCGGTAACATGGATCTCCCCGCGCGACGTTACTTCTTCACCGGCTCGATGCCCCAGCACTGTGCCGACCGGTCAGCCTCCGGAATGGCCGACGGGTTGTATTTGCACTTGTTGATCGTGTCGAGCGCGACCTTGTAGCGTTCGACCAGCGGATCGGCAATGCTGGCCAGGTGCGCGTCTTGCGCGGTCTGGTCTGGCGTGCTGCAGTCCGTGCCCATGTGGGATGCGTCGGAATTGAAAATGCCGCCAATGGGCGAAACCAACCCATCGGAGCCGGCACCATCGATCACCTCGTACAGAACCTGCGACGTAGGTTTGTACGAGTTCACGACGACGTATCCGTTTTCATCGACGGTCCGGACCTCCTTCGGCTTTGCGCACGAAACGATCGGTCGGGCCGCAAAAATCACACGTCCCTTGAGCATTTCGCGCCCACCGTACACCCGCAGATCGCGTTTGAACTGGTCGACCGCGGCGCGCCGCTCTGCCGAATCGATATACCCGGACATATCGTCCAGCTCGAAATAAACCAGCGCCCACTCGCTGATATTGGTTTTCGAATTCAGGATCTCGGCAGTGGTCGGCCCGACACCGCCGTTCTCGCTCATGACGATGTCGTGCAGCTTCGAACCGCTGACGACGCTAGGATAGACGGCAATGTCTGCGCCTCGTGCCTTGAATGCGGCCTGCAGCGCAGTGATCGTCGCCTGCACGTCGGCGGCAGATGCGCCTGGCGCCGACGCGGCGCTCGAGACGTCAGCCGCGGCGGCCATTGCATGCGCACGCTGCGTCGTGACCAGCGGCGCGCCCGAATACGCAAGCCGGATCGCCGGACCGGACGCTGCCGGCGTCGACGAGTCATCCCCGCCACCACAGGCCGAAAGAGCGAGCCCCGCCAATACCGCAGCAATCAAAGTTTTTTTCATTGTGGTTCTCAGGTCGGAAGTTGTTATATCCCCGGATCGACGATTTTACATATCGATTACGACTTCGTGAAATAGAAAGCCCGCGGCAAGCGCGGGCCAAGGTTAGAACAGCCCGACGGGTAGTGCGGCAACATCCCAACTGGAGATGATCAGCTCGTCACGCTCGACGCCCCGCCCGCGTCCGACGGTGTATGGAATCGGCACAGTCTCGATGTGGAAATCCCGGAACACACGCCGAATATCAGGGTGATCGTTGAGGCTCACGATGGCCCGGCCCCTCAACGACCGAAGTCGGTCCGCCATCTTTTCGTACTCGACGAAAGGGAACGGCACGCCATAACCCTCTGTTTCGTAGTAAGGCGGATCGAGATAGGTGCGACGTGAGGTCGCATAGTTTGTTGTTTCACTGCCGGAAACGGCAAGGAGGAAACCAGGCGTTCCGTCGCCTGTAGCCTACCGGAGCATGC
>NZ_JBEPLH010000024.1:0-115020 GCF_040545135.1 Burkholderia sp. 572
GGTTCGATCGTCACTTCTTCCTTGCGTTTGCGTGGCATAAAAGTGGCTCCTTGGTCGCCAGTTTATGCCTCGCACACAAAGTTTCGGATAGGCTCCACCGGGGTAAGCCATGCCTAATCCATCCACCAAGATCCGCACGAACGACACACCAAAATCAAAGCAATCTGTACTGCTTCAAACGCTGTCCTTTCAAGACCTTTGGAACGCGTACCCGAAGAAAGACCCCTACGACGACCCTACCGGCGAATATGAGAATCAATGCGCCATTCGCATGAGCGTCACGTTCCACAGCATCGGAAGCGACATGAAGTCGTTTTCGCAAAATGTGTTGAAGCCGATGCCGGGAAAGAAGACGCTAGGCCGTCTGATGCTTGGAGGCAAATCGACAGCGACACGCGCGTACGAGCTGGCTGAATGGTTAAAGCTGCGTCCATTCCTGGGGCTTGGCAAACCAGAAAACATCACTGGCCCAGATTGGCAAACCAAGGTGAAAAACCGAACCGGTATCATCTACTTTTTCGGCTACTGGCGACAGGATGGCGACTCGGCCGACGTACTGAGCGGCGGTCATATCGACTTGTGGAACAAGGACACGCTTACGCCATCCGTCGTAAGTTTCTTACGCTTCCGCATTGGTATGTCGCGATTCCGAAACCCACTGACAAACAACAACTGGTTCTCCGACCTTGCCAGTGCCAAAGAAATCCTTTTCTGGGAAGTGAAATGAAACGTATGGTGCTCGCTGTACTGGGGTTCGTATGGGGCTTGCTCGTCACATGGGTGACCATCTACTCCCTCAATCACATCCATTGGCCCGAGATGAAATCACATGCGACAGGCTGCAACGACATGGAACACTGCACGTCGCATGCGAAGTTCCTGTGGGGCATGTTCGCCATGCTGTTATGGCCCGCCATCACATGCGCGATATTGAACGCGGTAGCGTATAAACGATGGTCGGGACGTCGCTGGGGTGGAGCGTTTTTCGTTGTAACGTTGCTCGCCACGCTGTTCTATTGCAAGCCATACGTCGCCCCCTACTTAGGTCTTGCCGTCTAACCCCTATCGCTGCTCTTGAGGATCGGATGTGCGCCGTCGTCGTCCATTTGTCGCACGCCTCATGGCAAGATCACCGCAAACACCATCACCGCGCAACTTGAAGTACCGTGCAGCCAAGCGAAGCGAGGATGGAGCTTGCGGGCGGTATACCGCTCTGTTGGGTAGGGAGTGGCGTCAGAACCATTGCTCGAACCACTCCGTGTTCCTGACTGGCGCGGACACTTAGGCGGTGTCCACTCCGGGAACCATGGCACCGGGAAGTCATGCGTTTTCCCAGCGCCTTTCTTTTGGTTACTTTTCTTTGGCAAGACAAAGAAAAGTAACCGCCGCCCCGCGCAGGGGCGACGCTAATAGACCGACAAGCTCACAGGTGCTTCACGACAAAAGCAAGCGCACTGCAAAAAAACCTGAAATCAATCCTTCCCACGCTCGACGAGCGCCCCACCCCGCGGTTCACTGCCCCCGCCGGTCTGCTTCTCGAGCCACGCTCGCCGATCCTCCCGAGGCGTGACCCCGAACCTCTCGCGGTACGCGTTGGAAAAATGCGCAGCAGAAGAAAACCCACAGGCGAGGCTAACCTGCACAACCGACTTGCTGGTCCGCTGCAACTGAGTCCGGGCCTTGAGCAACCGGAGGTTGAGGTAATACTTCGAGGGCATCGCCCCGAGATACTGTCGAAAGAGCCGCTCGAGCTGCCGGCGTGAAACGCCGACGAGTTCGGCGATCTCGTCGGTCGTCAACGGATCCTCGACATTGGCTTCCATGAGCAGCAACGCATCGTTCAACCGAGGATGCCGCTCGCCCGGCGCAGTCACAAAGGGAATCCGCTGCCGCTCTTCGCCGCTCCGCAAAGTCCCGACCCCGAGTGCATCGGCAATCCGCTCCGCGAGGTCCGCCCCATGTTCCCGGCCAATCATGGCCAGCATGAAATCCACGGTAGCCTGCCCGCCCGCGCACGTCGCGCGGTCCCGATCGATCTCGAAGATCTGCTGCGTGACGATCGACCGCTCGAACTGTTCGGCGAACTGCTGATACGTCTCCCAGTTCACGCTCACCCGGTACCCGGAAAGCTGCCCGGCCATCGCCAGCCACCACACGCCGTGATGAATCCCGGTCACGAGCGGCGTGCGCTGCCCGACCCGCGCGAGACTCGCGAGAAACAACCGATAGTCGGCAAACTGCTGAAACCGCTCCGACACGACGATGACCCAGTCGCACGCGATCGCATCGTTGAACGCCGCATCGGCATGCCACTGCGCACCGCCGGCAAGCGGCACGGGCCGCCCGTCCCACGAACACACCTGCCAGCGATACAGCAGCCGCCCGTCGATCTCGTTCGCGAGGTTCAGCGCATCGACGATCGGACCCACGCCCGACATCGACACGGGCGGCAATGCAACGATCGCCACCTGCATCGTGCGGGTGGCGCCTGCGGGACGAGACACCGGTACCACGTATGAAACCCGCCCTGTCGCGTTACTTGAGACTGCCCGACAGGAACTGCTTCAGCCGCTCGCTCTGCGGGCGTACCAGCACTTCCTTCGGATCGCCCTCTTCCTCGGTCCGCCCCTGATGCAGGAACATCACGTGATTCGACACGTTGCGCGCGAAACCCATCTCGTGCGTGACGACGATCATCGTGCGGCCTTCCTCGGCGAGCTTCTGCATCACTTTCAGCACTTCGCCCACCAGTTCCGGGTCGAGCGCCGACGTCGGCTCGTCGAACAGCATCACGTCCGGATGCATCGCCAGCGCGCGCGCAATCGCCACGCGCTGCTGCTGGCCACCGGAAAGATGCGACGGATACTGCTTCTCGACGCGCGGCGGCAAGCCGACCTTCTCCAGGTACTCGCGCGCGCGCTCCTCGGCTTCCTTCTTCGAAATGCCGAGCACGTGCACCGGCGCTTCCATCACGTTCTCGAGCACATTCATGTGTGCCCAGAGGTTGAAGTGCTGGAACACCATCGCGAGCTTCGTGCGGATGCGCTGAAGCTGCTTGTGATCGGCGACTTCGAGCGCACCGGCGCGGTCGGTCTTCGTGCGCACGGTCTCGCCGTCGACGACGATCTGCCCCGCATTCGGCCGCTCGAGAAAATTGATGCAGCGCAGGAACGTGCTCTTACCCGAGCCGCTCGCGCCGATGATGCTGATGACGTCGCCGGCCTTCGCGTTCAGCGATACGCCCTTGAGCACCTCGTTGTCGCCGTAGCGCTTGTGAATGTCGACCGCGGCAAGCTTGGTGGAAGCGGACGCGCTCGTTTGAGTGATCTCGGCCAACTGGCTCTCCTCGAAGTGAATCAATGACGGGCGGCCGCGAGATACGCGAGCCAGTGGCGCTCCGCGCGGCGAAACGCCGCGACGAGTGCGAACGATACCGCAAGATAGATCAGCGCGGCGATTCCGAACGACTGGAACGCCATGTAGGTCGCGGAATTCGCATCGCGTGCGACCTTCAGGATGTCCGGCACGGTCGCCGTGAACGCGACGGTGGTCGCGTGCAGCATCAGGATCACCTCGTTGCTGTACAGCGGCAGCGCGCGGCGCAGCGCCGACGGCAGGATCACGCGGCGGTACATCGTGAACGGCGACATCCCGTATGCCCGCGCCGCCTCGACCTCGCCGTGCGGAATCGCGCGGATCGCACCCGCGAAGATCTCGGTCGTGTATGCGCAGGTGTTCAGCGCGAACGCGAGAATCGCGCAGTTGAAGCCGCTGCGGAAGAACGCGTCGAGCAGCGAGTGCGACCGCACGAACTCGAGGCTGTACATGCCCGTGTACAGCAGCAGCAACTGCACGTAGAGCGGCGTGCCGCGGAACACGTACGTGTAGAACCGCACCGGCGTCGACACCCACTTGTTCTTCGACACGCGCGCGACCGCGAGCGGCACCGCGCACACGAAGCCGAGCGAAATCGACGCGACGAGCAGCCACAGCGTCACCGCGAGGCCGGAGAGGCGCTGGCCGTCCCAGTAAAGGAACGCCTGGCCGAATTCCTGGAGGATCTCGATCATAGTTCTGCGTGCCGCACGCCCATGGAATAACGCTTCTCGAGCTGGATCAGCACGAGGTTGGAAACGGTCGTGATCGCGAGATAGATCAGCGCCGCGACGAGGATGAAGAAGAACATGTTGAACGTGCTCTTGCCGGCGTCCTGCGCGGCCTTCACGACGTCCGCGAGACCGATGATCGACACCAGCGCGGTGGCCTTCACGAGCACCTGCCAGTTGTTGCCGATGCCCGGCAGCGCAAAACGCATCATCTGCGGAAACATGATCCGCACGAACACGCGCATCCCGCTCATCCCGTAAGCCGCACCGGCTTCGAGCTGGCCGCGCGGCACCGACAGGAACGCGCCGCGGAACGTCTCGGTGAAGTACGCGCCATAGATGAAGCCGAGCGTGAGCACGCCGGCCACGAACGGGTCGATGTCGATCTGGTCCCAGCCGACGAAGTCGGTGAACTGGTTCAGCCAGATCTGGATGCTGTAGAACAGCAGCAGCATCAGGACGAGATCGGGCACCGAGCGGATCAGCGTCGTATAACCGGTCGCGATCGCTCGCAGCACCCGGTTGTGCGACAGCTTCGCCACCGCGCCGATCAGCCCCAGCGCCACCGCAGTGGCGAGCGACAGCACCGACAGCTCGATGGTCTGCACGGTGCCGGCCCAGAGGACAGGACCAAAGCCGTAAAGGAACACGCGCGTCTCCAGAGTTGGAATGGATGCCGACGCGTCTGCCTGTCCCGCGTCGGGCTGACGCGGATAGTCGCAAGCGAAATTGATTGCCTCAAATCACCCGGCACGCGATTGCTGCGTCGCAACAATCCGCCCCGTCATTTTCAACCGCGACCTACACCGCTGTTTCAAAAGGAAAAAAGCCGCTCCCTGACAACCGGATAACGGCCAGGGAAGCGGACTTTTTGCAATTTTCCGGTCGCTTTTTCGATATAGCGCCGAAGAAGACGGTCGGGCTTACCGCCCCTTCAGGATGTCGGAGCGCGAAGTCGTGTAGACGAGCCCGTCCGGGCCGAAATGGACGTTGAAGAACGCGTCGGTGTTGACGCCGTCCTCGAGCCAGCGCCAGCTCCAGACCGTCTCGGGCTTGAGCGGATACTGCGCGATGTCGCCGGGCTTGCCGAGCAGGCGCCGCACCTCGTCCTCGTTCATCCCCGGGCGCACTTTCGCGAAATTCTCGGCGGTCAGCACCTGCGTCGCGCCCGTGTAGCGGCCGTTCGCATCGAGGTCGACGAACCACGTCTGGTTGCCCATCGGGCCGCGCGGGTATTCGAGACGCTTCGAGCCGTCGGTGAAGTCGCGCTCGGTCTCGGGTTTGCCCATCGTGCCGCGCACGTCGGCCTCGGTCGATTCGCCGGCCTTCAGCCCCTTCAGCAGCAGCGGCGCGGGCTTGATCGCGTTGAAGAAGTCCCTGATACGTTGCACGTCGAGGTTGCCTTGCTTGTCGTCGCAGCCGGTCAGCGCCAGCGCGGCGGCCAGCATCGTCACGGGGAGCAGCCGGAAACGGAAATTCATCGGAAGAAATGCGCGTCGAGAAAACACGCGGCAAGGATACCCGCGCGACGCCAAAAGCGCGAGACGGGCGCGCGGCCCGTCTCGTGGTCAATGCATCGTTTCGGTTTCGGATTCGGCCACGCGGCCCGTCGCGTGCGGCGCGCGCGGCACGGCCGGCGGCGCACCGATGCTGCGGCGCGTGCGCACGAGTTCGGCAAGCTGCCACGAACCGAGCGCGAGGCAGCCGAACAGCACCTCGCGGCCACGCTTGACCAGCGCGAGCGACAGCGCCGTCTCGCGGTCGACGCCGAACATCTGCGCGAGCAGCACGACGGTCGCCTCCTGCACGCCGAGGCCGCCCGGCACCATGAACGCCGCATGGCGCACGGCCTGCGTCATCGCCTCGATCGCGATCGCGCCGCCGATCGACACCGGATGGCCGAGCAGCGCGAGCGCCCAGTAGATCTCGAGCGCGCCGAGCACGTAGCCGGCCAGCTGCCAGAAGAACGCGCTGAACAACAGGCCCGTGCGCGACATCAGCGTATCGATGTCGGCATCGAGGCGCTTGCCGTCGACGCCCTGCAGCAGCCGGTGCGAATCGCCGAGCAGGCGGCCCGCGAAACGCTCGATCGCGTGGAAGATCCCGCCGCGGCGCATCAGCACGACGCCGAGCACCGGCAGCGGCAGCGTCAGCAGCAGCGCGAGGCCGATCGTGCCGCCGCCCATGTTGTCCGTCGTCGCGAGCAGCAGCACGAGGCCGAGCGCGGCAAACGCATACTGGACGACGATCGTCACGAGCACCTCGACGATCACCGACGCCGTCACGCGGCTCGCGTCGGGCACCTGCCAGCGCGCGAGCCGGATGCCGACCAGCTCGCCGCCGATCCCGACCACCGGCAGCAGCCGGTTCACGGCTTCGCGCACGGTCGCGATCCACCAGAGGAACGGCAGCGACGAGCGCTTGTCGAGCAGCAGGTGCCACGCGTAAGCGTCGAGCAGCAGCGGCAGCGCGTGGAACGGTACGAGCCACAGCAGCGCGTAACCGGCGCGCGCGAGCATCTGCGACACGTCGCCGATGCCTTCGTGCAGCCCCAGCGCCAGCAGGATGCCGATGCCGAGCGGCCAGCCGAGCCATTTGATCCACTTGATCATGACGGCTGCGCTCCCGGTGCGCGCGCCGCCTGCCCGCCGCGCCGCGACGCCGGCTGGCCGAACACGTCGGCAAAACCGCCGGTCGCGACGCCCGCGGCCTTCAGCGCGGCCGCGACGCGCGGCGACAGCAGCGCATCGAGTTCGTCCACCGGACGGTAGCCGGCCATCGTCGGCGTGATCGGGCCGTCGCCGGCCTCGGCCGGATGGCAGTAGATCTCGCCGACGCCCGGCGGCAGCTTGGCCAGCGCGTCGAGCAGCACGGCCTCGTCCATCGCGCCCGTATGCTCGATCCCGACCACGTAGTCGTTGTGCGCGAGCCCCGCCCGGTCGAGCCGCGCGCGCACGAGCGCGATCCACGGCTTGAGCAGCGCGGGCGCGCTCGTCTCGTACGGCAGCCGCACCGCGCGCAGCCCGTAGTCGCGGCCGATCTCGATGATCAGCGACAGCACGGTCGGATGCAGGTGGAAATGCTTGTGCGCGTTCACGTGGTCGAGCGGCAGGCCGCTCGCCGCGAACGCGTCGAACTGCGCGCGAATCTCGCGGCGCAGCTGCGCCCGCACGTGCGGCAGGAAGAAGAAGCGGCAGCCGTCCTTCGCCATCGCGTCGCCGAACCGCCCATCGGGGCCGACGAGTGCGGGAATCTCATGCGCGGGCAGCGTGGCCGGCCCGTCCGCGAGCACGAGATGCAGGCCGACCGCGAGCGACGGCAGCCGCCGCGCGCGCTCGATCGCATCCGGTGCGGCGCTCGCGCCGACCATCAGGCTCGCGGCGTTCAGCACGCCGTCGCGGTGCGCGCGTTCGACTGCCGCGTTGACGCGCGGGTGCAGCCCGAAGTCGTCCGCGGTGAAGATCAGCGCCCGCGCCGCCCGCTGCGTCGCCACGGATTACGCCTCGTGCGCGCGCAGGAAGCGGAAGAACTCGACGCCTTCGCGCAGGCGGCGCTTCATCATGTCCCAGCTCGTCAGCATCTCGCGCACGATCTCCCAGATCTTCGACGGACGGAAGTAGAACTGGCGATAGAACTGCTCGAGGTGGTGATAGATCTCGTCGCGCGACAGGTGCGCGTAGCCGATCGCCGCGAGCTGCACACCTTCCTTGCTCACCAGGTTGATGGTCTTGTTCTCTTCCATCCAGCCGTTCTCCACGGCCTGCTTGTAGAGCGTCGTGCCCGGATACGGCGCGGCGAGCGAGACCTGGATCGTGTGCGGATTGATTTCCTTCGCGTACTCGATCGTCTTCTTGATGGTCTCCTGCGTCTCGCCCGGCAGGCCGAGGATGAAGGTGCCGTGGATCTTGATGCCGAGCTTCTTGCAGTCCGCGCTGAAGCGGCGCGCGAAATCGGTGCGCACGCCCTTCTTGATGTTCACGAGGATCTGGTCGTCGCCGGATTCGAAGCCGACCAGCAGCAGGCGCAGGCCGTTTTCCTTCATGATCTTGAGCGACTTGTACGGCACGTTGGCCTTCGCGTTGCACGACCACGTCATGCCGAGCTTGCCCAGGCCGATCGCGATCGCTTCGGCGCGCGGCAGGTCGTCGGTGAAGGTGTCGTCGTCGAACATCAGTTCCTTCACTTCCGGCATGTTGTCGCGGATCCACTTCGCTTCCGCGAGCACGTTCTCGACCGAGCGCGTGCGGTAGCGATGGCCGCTGACCGTCTGCGGCCACAGGCAGAACGTGCAGCGCGACTTGCAGCCGCGGCCCGTGTAGATCGACACGTACGGGTAGTTCAGGTAGCCGATGAAGTAGTTGTCGATCTTCAGGTCGCGCTTGTAGACGGGCGCGACGAACGGCAGTTCGTCCATGTTCTCGAGGATCGGACGCGCTTCGTTGTGCTCGATCGAGCCGTCCTTCGCGCGCCAGCTCAAGCCCTTGATCTCGGCGAACGGCTTGCCTTCGGCGATTTCCTTGCAGGTGTAGTCGAATTCCTCGCGGCACACGAAGTCGATCGCCTCGCTCGCCGTGAGCGAGTTGTGCGGATCGACCATCACCTTCGCGCCGACCATGCCGACCAGCATCGACGGCTTCATCTTCTTGAGATCCTGCGCGAACATCGCGTCGGTCGGGAACGACGGCGTGCTCGTGTGGATGATCACGAGGTCGTAGTCGTTGGCGATCTTCAGCGTTTCCTCGACCGACAGGCCGTCGGCCGGCGCGTCGACGACGCGGCTGCCCGGCACGAGCGCGGCCGGCTGCGCGAGCCACGTCGGATACCAGAAGGAACGGATTTCGCGCTTCGCCTGATAGCGCGAGCCGGCTCCGCCGTCGAAGCCGTCATACGAAGGGGCCTGCAAGAACAGCGTTTTCATGAATGCTCCGGTAGCCTGCATAGTTCGTTTCGTTACAACGATTCAGTCAAAAAACCGCGGGCCGCCCTGCCGGCGCCCGCCTCTCTGTCATGTCGCGCCGCGCGGCCACGCCGCGCAGCGCGTCTCGGCCCTCGGGCCGGGTTCGACCGGAACGGCCCTAGCGGCCGTCCACTGCTTCCACGGCCGCCGTCGCGCGCTCGCCGCCGACGACCGTCATCCTCGCGCCGCGCCACACGACATGCGTGCCGAACACGGCCGCGAGCCACTCGAGTGCGAGCAGCGTGTCGCGCACCGCGACGAGCGGCAAGTCGCGCCAGAATGCGCGCCAGCCGTCCTCGCCGCGCGCGTGCAGCACGAGCCGCCCGAACGCGCCCACCACGGCCGCCCAGCCCGCCAGCGAGCCGGCGAAGGTGCCGTCGAGGCGCAGCGCGAGCGCCGCGCCGATCGCGAGCCACGGCACGGTGAACGTAATGAACAGGAACGCGAAACCGGCCGGGTTCAGCGAACGGATCGTGCGCAGCCAGCGCGTCTCGCGGTGCCAAAGCGGCCCGAACGACGGCTCGATCACGTCGGTCGCGACCTCGACCTCCGACAGCACGGTGCGGCGCCCGAGGCGGCGCGGCAGCTCGGCCAGCCAGAAATCGTCGGCCAGTTCGTCCTTCAGCACGGGAAAGCCGCCGATCCGGTCGAGCGTGTCGCGCGTCAGCGCGAGCGTCGCGCCGAAGCCGAAGCGGCTCGAGCGGCCGAGATGCGTGATCCGGACCGACGGCGCGAACCAGGCGTCGACGAACTGCGCGCCGATTCGCGTCCAGAACCCGCCGACGCTGCGCGCATGATACAGGCACGTGACGACGCCGACCGACACGTCGGCGAGCGGTGCCGTCACGCGCTCCAGATAATCGCGCGTCACCGCGATGTCGCTGTCCGCGATCACGATGCGGCCGTATTTCGCGCGTTCGGCGAGGTTGATCAGGTTGCTGACCTTCAGGTTCTTGCCGTGCACGCGCGCATCGATCACGAGCGTGATGTCGCACTCGGGGTAATCGGCGCGCAGCCGTTCGACCACGGCGACGGCCGGATCGGCCGCCGACGCGACGCCAAACAGTACTTCGTAACGCGGATGACGCTGCTCGCAGAACGTCGCGAGGTTTTCGTACAGGTGCGGCTCCGCGCCGCACAGCGGCTTGAGCACGCTGACCGGCTCGAAGCCGTCGCGCGCGGCCGTGCGCGGCGTACGCGGCCGCGGCGCGAACGCGGCGACGAGCGCATAGCCGGCCGCGGCCAGCGTAAAGACGATCAGGAGCCAGTCGAGCATCGTTGCGGTTGCCGTCATGCGCGAGGCCTCCCGGCGACCTGAACGCCATGGAAAACGCTTGAGCGCGATTGAGCGTGATTCGGTATTCCGACAACGACGAACGCGGGCACGACCCGACTCCTTGTTCCAGCAGCGTCTGTATATGAGGGAGGCTCGCCCCATCCTTCGGGTGTGGCCATGCCCGGCTTCGCGTGGGGCACCTCCGCGCGAAACCCGGACGAGATGCGGGAAGACTCGTATGGCTACCTTCGGCACAACATGGGCAGGCGCCGGATTTTAGCAGTCTGCGGCACCCCGCGCTCGGCGCTCCGAGAAACGGACTTGTGCAATTCCGGCAAAGCTGCGCAGTCGGCGAACCATTTGAGCGCACCCGCGTTCACGTTAGCGTAAGCGGTTTGCAGGCGTATTGCAGTCTTGAAAATCAATCGTTTCGTGCAAATTTGTACGTCGATGCGGATTCACATCCAATCGCCGTAAAGATTGGTAATTAATCGTCGATTGGATTGATTTTCGCAACGATCGCCGGATTCAGCCTTGCACCCCTGAAAGGCGCATGGGTATCGCGCCGCCCTCAGCAGGTTCCGGAACCCTTTGGCAAAATCCCTGGCATTTGTTGCGTAAGCGCATCACCCCGCCCCCCCCTGTTCGAAGGCCAACCGATGACTCCGTTTTCCGTACTCGATCTCGCCCCCATTCCAGCCGGCGCCGACGCCTCCCAGGCTTTCCGCAATACCGTCGATCTCGCGCAGCACGCGGAACGCTGGGGTTACCTGCGCTACTGGCTCGCCGAGCATCACAACATGCCCGGCATCGCGAGCGCGGCAACGGCCGTCGTGATCGGCCATGTCGCGGGCGCCACGCAGACGATCCGCGTCGGGTCGGGCGGCATCATGCTGCCGAACCACGCGCCGCTCGTGATCGCCGAGCAGTTCGGCACACTCGCGTCGCTGTATCCGGGGCGCATCGACCTCGGCCTCGGCCGCGCGCCCGGCACCGACCAGACCACGTCGCGCGCGCTACGCCGCGACCTGATCGGCAGCGCCGATTCGTTTCCGGACGATGTCGCCGAGCTGCAGCGCTATTTCGCGGAGCCGGTGCCCGGCCAGCGCGTGCGCGCGGTGCCCGGCGCGGGGCTCGACGTACCCGTGTGGCTGCTCGGTTCGAGTTTGTTCAGCGCGCAGCTGGCCGCGATGCTCGGGCTGCCGTTCGCGTTCGCGTCGCACTTCGCGCCGGATTATCTGATGCGCGCGCTCGAGATCTATCGTGCGCAGTACCGGCCGTCGGCCGCGTGGCCGAAGCCGCATGCGATGGTCGGCGTCAACGTGTTCGTCGCCGATACCGACGACGAGGCGCGGCGCCTGTTCACGTCGCTGCAGCAGCAGTTCATCAATCTGCGGCGCGGCACGCCGGGCAAGCTGCCGCCGCCCGTCGACGTGCTCGAGGCCAACGAGCTCGAGCTCGCGACCGTCGCGCATTCGCTGTCGTTCGCGGCGGTCGGCTCGCGCGACACCGTGCGCGACAAGCTGCGCGACCGCATCGCGCAGACGGGGGCCGACGAGCTGATCGTCACCGCGCAGATCTACGATCACGCGGCACGGCTGCGTTCGTTCGAACTGACCGCGCAGATCCGCGACGAGCTCGCGAGCGAGGTGCGCTGACGGCACACGCCCGCGGCCGCCCCCGCGTCACTGCGGGTGCACGGCCTCCAGCCCGTCGAGCAGCGCCTTGTGAAACGCGTCCGGGTCCTGGATCTGCGGCGCGTGCCCGAGCGCGGGGAATTCGACGAGTTGCGCGCCGGGGATCGCGGCCTGCGTCCGCTTCGCGAGTTCCGGGTAGCGGCCGAGCTTCGCATGCACGTCGGGCGGCGACACGTCCTTGCCGATCGCGGTCGTGTCCTTGTCGCCGATCATCAGCAGCGTCGGCACGCGGATCGCGCCGAGTTCGTAGACCACCGGCTGCGTGAGGATCATGTCGTAGATCAGCGCGGAGTTCCAGGCGACTGCATCGCGGCCGGCGCCACGGTACATCCCGGCCAGCATCTGCACCCAGCGCTCGTACGACGGCGACCATTTGCCCGCGTAGTACGTGCCCTGCTCATAGCGGCGGATGCTGTCGGCCGTGGTCTTCTGCTCGCGCGCATACCAGTAGTCGACCGGCAGCGGCGGCACGCCGAGCGCCTTCCAGTCCTCGAGGCCGATCGGGTTCACGAGCACGAGCTGCTCGGTCGCCTTCGGATACATCAGCGCGTAGCGCATCGCGAGCATCCCGCCCGTCGAGTGGCCGACGATCGTCGCCGACTTCACCCCCACCGATTCGAGCAGCGCGTGCGTGTTGCGCGCCAGTTGCTGGAAGCTGTACTGGTAGCGATCGGGCTTCGACGACTTGCAGAAGCCGATCTGGTCCGGTGCGATCACGCGATAGCCGGCACGGCTCAGCACGCCGATCGTGTCCTCCCAGGTCGCCGCGCAGAAGTTCTTCCCGTGCAGCAGCACGACGGTGCGGCCGTTCGGGTGCGCCGGCGGCACGTCGAGATAGGCCATCTCGAGCGTTTCGCGTTGCGACACGAACGTATACACCCGCACGGGTGCCGGATAGGTGAACCCTTCCAGGCGCGGGCCGTACACGGGCCCGTCGTTGCCGGCGGGCGATGCGGCGGCCGCCGCGACAGGCATGGCGCACGCGGCGGCGACACCCGCGCCGAGCACGACGGCGCGCACGGCATACAACATCTTGCGAATCGAAAGCATGGCGATCACGGTGATTGGAGACGCACGCGGGCAGCCGGGCCGCCTCGCGCCACGCGATTCTACGCGGTCGCGCTGACGACGGCGCGCAACACTCCGGGGCCGCGCGACTTCCGCGCGCGCGACGAACTCGGGTATCGTGTGACGTGACCCTGAAACGCGTGCAGGCGATTCCCATGAAAAACGTCCTCAGCATTCAGTCGCACGTCATCTACGGCCATGCCGGCAACAGTGCGGCCGTGTTCCCGATGCAGCGCCTCGGCGTCAACGTCTGGCCGCTCAATACCGTCCAGTTGTCGAATCACATGCAGTACGGCCATTGGGCGGGCAGCGCGATCGATGCCGCGAAGATGGAGCAGCTCGTCGACGGCATCGCCGCGATCGGCGCGCTCAAGCGCTGCGACGCCGTGCTGTCCGGCTTCCTCGGCTCGCCGCCGCAGGCCCGCGCGGCCGTCGAGATCGTCCGCTCGGTGAAGGCGATGAACCCGAACGCGTGGTACTTCTGCGATCCGGCGATGGGCCAGACGGGCGGCATCCGGCCCGAGCCCGGCGTCGAGGAATTCATGGTCCAGGAAATGCCTGCGCTCGCCGACGGCATGTCGCCGAACCACACCGAACTGCAGAAGCTGGTCGGGCGGCGCATCGAAACCGTCGCAGAAGCCGTCGAAGCATGCCGCGCGCTGATCCGGCGCGGCCCGCAAATCATCCTCGTCAAGCACCTGCACGACCGCAACAGCCCGGCCGATCGCTTCAACATGCTCGCCGTCACCGAAACCGAGGCATGGATCGGCCAGCGCCCGCTGTACGCGTTTCCGCGCCATCCGGTCGGCGTCGGCGACCTGACCAGCGCGATCTTCGTCGCATGCCGGCTGCGCGGCGACTCCGTGCGCGCCGCGTTCGAGCACACGCTCGCAGCCGTGCATGCGGTCGTGAAGGCGACCTACGATGCACGCCGCTACGAGCTCGAACTCGTCGCCGCGCAGGACGAGATCGCACGCCCGAGCGAATGGTTCGGCGCGTGGGTGACGGACGCCTGACGTACCGGCATCGCCCGCCGCTTCAGCGGCGCGCGTCCCGCGCTTTCCCGTTGTCCTGCTTTCCTGCTGTCCTGTTGCCCCGCTTTCCCGCTCTACCCCCTGCATCACCACGACCGTTCGCGATATGCCCCGACGCAGCGTCGATATCGCTTCGACGCGGATGCAAACGTTTCCGGACTTCATATGAATGACACTGATTCCTCGCTATGCTCGCGGCGGCACCACCCGGCGCAGCCGCATCCTGCGACCCGAGTGCGCCCTTTCAGCAGGTCCCGCCAATCGGCTCTCCCTTTTACCCCACGATAACGACCATGACCCGATCGAACCGTCGTGACTTCCTGCGCGTCGCTGCCGGCACCGCCGGCGCCGCCGCGCTGAACCTGTTCCCGCCCGTGATCCGCGATGCGCTCGCGATTCCCGCGAACCGCCGCACCGGCACCATCCGCGATATCGAACACATCGTGATCCTGATGCAGGAGAACCGCTCGTTCGACCACTACTTCGGCACGATGCGCGGTGTCCGCGGCTTCGGTGACCCGCGCCCGCTGCGCCTCGCGAACGGCAAGTCGGTGTTCCACCAGCCGGTCGGCCCGGCCGAGCTGCTGCCGTTCCATCCGGGCGCGGACAAGCTCGGCCTGCAGTTCCTGCAGGACCTGCCGCACGGCTGGCAGGACATGCACGCGGCATGGAACAAGGGCCGCTACGACCAGTGGGTGCCGAACAAGGGCACCACGACGATGGCGTACCTGAAGCGCGACGACATCCCGTTCCACTACCAGCTCGCCGACGCGTTCACGATCTGCGACGCGTACCACTGCGCGATCCCGAGCTCGACCGACCCGAACCGCTACTACATGTGGACGGGCTACGTCGGCAACGACGGCACGGGCGGCGGCCCGGTGCTCGGCAACGAGGAAAAGGGCTACGGCTGGACGACCTATCCGGAAGTGCTCGAACAGGCCGGCGTGTCGTGGAAGATCTACCAGGACATCGGCACGGGGCTCGACGCGAACGGCTCGTGGGGCTGGACGCAGAACCCGTACATCGGCAACTACGGCGACAACTCGCTGCTCTACTTCAACCAGTACCGCACCGCGCTGCCCGGCACGCCGCTGTACGACAAGGCACGCACCGGCACCAACATCAGCGCCGGCGGCACGCTGTTCGACATCCTGCAGCAGGACGTGAAGAACGGCACGCTGCCGCAGGTGTCGTGGATCTGCGCGCCGGAAGCGTATTCCGAGCACCCGAACTGGCCGGCGAACTACGGTGCGTGGTACATCGAGCAGGTGCTGAAGGCGCTCGTGTCGAATCCGGACGTGTGGAGCAAGACCGCGCTCTTCATCACGTACGACGAAAACGACGGCTTCTTCGACCACGTGCAGCCGCCGTTCGCGCCGCAGTCGCGCGACAACGGGCTGTCGACGGTCGCGACGACCAACGAGGTGTTCCCCGGCGACGCATCGCACATGGCCGGCCCGTACGGGCTCGGGCCGCGCGTGCCGATGCTCGTCGTGTCGCCGTGGACGAAAGGCGGCTGGGTCTGCTCGCAGACCTTCGATCACACGTCGCTGCTGCAATTCATCGAGGCGCGTTTCGGCGCGCAATACCCGGTCAAGGCGGGCAACGTGTCGCCGTGGCGTCGCGCGGTGTGCGGCGACCTGACCGCCGCGTTCGATTTCGCGACGGCCGACGCCGGCTGGCCGACGCTGCCGGATACGAGCGGCTACGCGCCGCCCGACCGCCTGCGCCACCCCGACTACATCCCCGTGCCGCCGGTGCTCCAGAAGCTGCCGAAGCAGGAGGCCGGACTGCGGCCGGCGCGCGCGCTGCCTTACGAGCTGTTCGTGCACGGCCGCGTCGAATCGGTCAACGGCCTGTTCCGGCTGACCTTCGCGAACACGGGCCGGGCGGGCGCCGCGTTCCAGGTGCAGTCGCGCAACCGCCTCGACGGCCCGTGGGCGTACACGGTCGAAGCCGGCAAGCGGATCGCCGACACGTGGAGCGCCGCGGCGTCGCTCGGCCTGTACGACCTCGACGTGTACGGCCCGAACGGCTTCTACTGCCATTTCCGCGGCCCGTTCGCGACCGGCGTCGGCAGCGCGAACGTGAACCCCGAGGTGATCTACGGCTATGACGTCGCGAACGGCAACATCACGCTGCGCCTGATGAACCGCGGCCACAAGGCGGTGCGGCTCAAGGTCACGAACGCATACGGCCACGGCCGCGCGCGCACGTTCGATCTCGCGCCGGGCCAGCAGATCGACGACTACTGGGATCTGCGCGGCAGCCACGGCTGGTACGACCTGACCGTCAGCGACGGCCGGCTGCTCGGCTTCCTGCGCCGCTTCGCGGGCCACGTCGAGACGGGCCGCCCGAGCACCAGCGATCCGCTGATCCGCACGCACGCATCGCACGACGATGCCGAAGCCGCATCGGACGCGCTGTCCGACTGACGGCCTCACGTGAGGCGGCGCGGCCCCGGCGGGCCGCGCCGCTTCCCTGCCCCACGCTTCCGCTTCCGCTCCTCCTCACCGCCCGCTCCGTTCGCGACGGGAAACTCCCGATACCGGCTGCCTCCGCACGCGCGGAAGCTATGCGCAAATCCGCATCGAATGCGCGGCAAATTGCCAAGACCCACGCATATCGGCGACCTATATATCGAAACGATCGGGGCTCTTCGCCGAGCCTGACGGGAGATTCTTCCGAGGATCACGATGCCGACCTCCCCGCCCGATTCCGAGAAGCGGTCGAACCGCCCGCCCGTCGCACGCGTTCAGCCATCCCGAGCGTGTGCGGTACTTACTCGCAGGTATCGAACAAGAGGAACAACATGAAATTCCGTCATTCCCTGCTGTCGGTGTCGATTGCATCCGCGCTTGCCCTCCTCTCGCAACAGGCCGCCCGGGCTGCCGACACGACCGACGTGAAGGTCGGTTTCGCCGCGCCGCTCACGGGCGTGAACGCCGGCTACGGCAAGGACCTGCAGAACGGCGTGCAGCTCGCGCTCGACGATGCCGCCGCGCAGAAGGTGCAGATCGCCGGCAAGCCCGCGCACTTCAACCTCGTCGTACAGGACGACCAGGCCGACCCGCGCATCGGCGTGCAGGCCGCGCAGGCGCTCGTCGACCAGAACGTGTCGGTCGTGGTCGGCCATTTCAACTCGGGGACGACGATTCCGGCCTCGGTCGTCTACGACAAGGCCGGCATCCCGGTGATCGATCCGGCGGCGACCAACCCGACGCTCACCTCGCGCGGGCTGGCGAACATGTTCATGGTGATCGCGACCGACGGCCAGAACGCCGGCAACGCGGGCAAGTACGCGGTCGACGTGACGAAGGCGAAGCGCATCGCGATCATCGACGACCGCACCGCGTTCGGCCAGGGCGAGGCCGACGAGTTCGAGAAGGCCGTGAAAGCCGCCGGCGGGAACCTCATCGGCCGTGAATTCACCAGCAACCAGGCGGTCGACTTTCGCGCGCAGATCACGAGCCTGAAGGCCAAGAATCCCGACCTGATCTTCTTCGGCGGGCTCGATTCGCTCGCCGCGAACTTCATCAAGCAGATGCGCCAGCTCGGGCTGAACGCGCAGTTCGTCGGCGGCGGCGGCGTGAAGGACAACGAGTTCATCAAGATCGCGGGCCCGGCCGCCGAAGGCGCGATGGCATGGGAATACGGCCGGCCGCTCGACGAGCTGCCGCAAGGGAAGGATTTCGAACAGCGCTTCAGGAAGCGCTTCGGGGTCGACGTGCTGTCGTACGCGCAGTTCGGCTACGACGCCGCGTGGGCGGCGATCAAGGCGATGCAGGCGGCCAGCTCGACCGACCCGAAGGTCTATCGTCCGGCGCTGAAGAAGATCGACTTCGAAGGCGTCACCGGCCGCATCTCGTTCGCGAACGACGGCTCGCTGAAGAGCGGGATGTCGACGCTGTACCAGGTGAAGAGCGGCGCGTGGAAGACGATCACGACGAAGGGAGGCTGATCGGCGGTGCCGGCGGCCGGCGGCGGACACGCCGCCCGGCCCCGGTGATCGATGACCGGATATCGATCTCGTATGACGACTGATGTTGACGCGATTCGACCGGGCGGACGCACCGCCCGGTGCATCAGCCGGCCTGCGTGTCGCGCTCGGCCTCGGCCGCCTCGTGCGCGCGGCGCAGCCGCTCGCGGCTGTTGGTGAGGTGCGTGCGCATCGCGGCGCGTGCGGCCTCCGGGTCGTGGCGCGCGATCGCCTCGTAGATGTCCTCGTGCTCGTGGTTCAGCCGGCCGACGTACCGCTCCAGATCGTCACCGGCAAAGCGGGCCGAATTCACGCGCGTGCGCGGGATGATCGACGTGCCGAGCTGCGTCATGATGTCGACGAAATAGCGGTTGCCGGTGGATTGCGCGATCTGCAGGTGGAACTGGAAGTCGAGCTGCGCCGTGTCGCGGCCGCCGCCCGCCCCCGTTGCGATCGCGTCGAGCGCGCGCCGCAGCGCGACCAGATCGGTTTCGTTCGCGCGCTGCGCGGCGAGGCTCGCGCATTCGCTCTCGAGGCTGATGCGCAGTTCCAGCACCGCGAGCACGTCGCGCAGCGTCGTGATCGTCGCCGGGTCGATCCCGAGCGTCTGGCGGCGCGACGGCTCCAGCACGAAGCTGCCGATACCGTGGCGCGTCTCGATGAGGCCGCTCGCCTGCATCCGCGAGATGGCCTCGCGCACGACCGTACGGCTCACGCCCTGCGCCGCCATGACTTCGGTTTCGGTCGGCAGCTTGTCGCCGGGACGCAGCGTGCCGTTTTCGATCTGCGCGGTCAGCGCGTCGACGACATCTTGTGCGAGGCTGCGTGCGCGACGGCGCGGCGCTGCGGGAAGCGTAGGCACGGACATGAGGCCGGTTCCTTTTTGAATGATCGTAATGTGAGCCGAGGGTTTACGCGGGGTTTGAGCGAAAGCCGATGATTCATTATACTGCGTCACAAGTCATCCGACGACTGATGATCAAAACACGGATCTCCTGTCGACTCAAGCGCGCACGCCGGCACTGCCTGGTCCCATGCCTTACGATCAGCCAGCTTTCGCGTTCTGCGCTCCGCTGGTCAGGTTGTCGCTCCCACCCCGTTCCGGGTTGCATCGACCTGCGGGGGCTTGCGCGCCGCGCACGTCGGTTGTCGAATGATCGCACCTCCTGCCGCGCGCGGCAAAGCTTTTGCCGCACGGCATTGCCCACCCTTCTGCCATCGCCGCCCATGAACGCCGTCACTGCCTCGCCCTCCCACGACACGCCGCGCATCGTCGACCTGCAAGCGATCCCGGTCGCCGGCCACGACAGCATGCTGCTCAACCTGAGCGGCGCACACGGCCCGTTCTTCACCCGCAACCTCGTGATCCTGAAGGACAGCGCGGGCCGGACCGGCGTCGGCGAAGTGCCCGGCGGCGAAAGCATCCGCCGCACGCTCGACGATGCGCGTGCGCTCGTCGTCGGCCAGCCGGTCGGCAATTACCATGCGGTGCTCAACGACGTGCGGCGCACCTTCGCCGACCGCGACGCGAGCGGCCGCGGTCTGCAGACCTTCGACCTGCGCACGACGATCCACGCGGTCACCGCGCTCGAGGCCGCGCTGCTCGACCTGCTGGGCCAGCATCTCGGCGTGCCGGTCGCCGCGCTGCTCGGCGAGGGCCAGCAACGCGAGCGCGTCGAAATGCTCGGCTACCTGTTCTACGTCGGCGATCGCACGAAGACCGCGCTGCCCTACCGCGACGGCAGCGGCGCGACCGACGACTGGACGCGTGTGCGCGACGCAGCCGCGCTGACGCCCGAGGCCGTCGTGCGGCTCGCCGAGGCCGCGCATGCGCGCTACGGCTTCAACGACTTCAAGCTGAAGGGCGGCGTATTCGAAGGTGCGAGCGAGATCGAGGCCGTGACGGCGCTCGCCGAGCGCTTCCCCGACGCGCGCGTGACGCTCGACCCGAACGGCGCATGGTCGCTCGACGAGGCCGTGCGGCTGTGTCGCGACCAGCATCACGTGCTCGCCTACGCGGAAGATCCGTGCGGCGCCGAGAACGGCTACTCGGGCCGCGAGGTGATGGCCGAATTCCGCCGTGCGACGGGGCTGCCGACGGCAACCAACATGATTGCGACCGACTGGCGGCAGATGGGCCACGCGGTGCAGTTGCAGGCGGTCGACATCCCGCTCGCCGATCCGCACTTCTGGACGATGCAGGGTTCGGTGCGCGTCGCGCAGATGTGTCGCGACTGGGGCCTCACGTGGGGCTCGCACTCGAACAACCACTTCGACGTGTCGCTCGCGATGTTCACGCATGTCGCGGCCGCCGCACCGGGCCAGGTCACCGCGATCGACACGCACTGGATCTGGCAGGACGGCGAGCGGCTGACGCGCGAGCCGCTGAAGATCGAGAACGGGCTGGTGGAGGTGCCGAAGCGGCCGGGTCTCGGCATCGATATCGACATGGATGCCGTCGCGGTCGCGCACGAACTGTACAAGCAGCACGGGCTCGGCGCCCGCGACGACGCGGCGGCGATGCAGTACCTGATTCCGGGGTGGACTTTCAACAACAAGCGCCCCTGCCTCGTGCGCTGAGCGCGGAACGGACCGGGCGGCTGAATCGCCCGGCCGAGACGGGCTGGATAGGAGCGGCGAGGCCTGGCTGGCGGGTGTCTGGCGGAAAACGCCGCTCGAGTCGAACAGGATCCGGATCGGGATGGCGATGCGAACCGGGCCGGCCATATCGAGACTCGGCCGGGCCTGGCCGGTCTTGGCCGTCCGCACCTAGCCGGCCGCCCCAATCCCCCGCGCCCGCCCGCCGTGCGCGGGACTTGTCAGACGATCTGCTTGAGCGCGGCGTCGAGCGCGAGCACCGCGACGCGGTCGCCTTCGGTCGCGAGCGGCGCGCGCATGACGATCTGCCGGTTATGGCCGACGGCCGCCGGCGAATCCCACAGCAGCTCGACCTTCGGTCGATTGAACAGGCCGCCGCGGCGCGGCGGCACGACCGAGGGCTGTCCGCCCGTCGCCCCTTCGCCGGCGGCAGGCGCCGTACGGCCGGGCCAGCGCACCGACAGTTCGCGCGCGTCGTACTGACCGACCTTGCGGCTTTCCATCCAGACGATCGCGGTGCGCGTCAGCACGTCGAGCGAAATCGCATAACGGCCGACCGCGAAGCGGCGGGCCGCCACGTTGGTCCGCCACAGCGGCCGCGGACGGCAGATCCAGACGATCGCCGCATAAAGCGCCGGGGCCGCAACGAGCCAGCCGTTGGTCGCCGTCACGGCATGCAGCGCGAGGCGCCAGCCGTCCACCCAGACGAACATGCCGATCGACCAGACCGCGAACAGGAAACCGATCAGCGCGAAGACGCGCAGCGCCTGGCGCAGCCACTGCGGCAGCGGATGGAACGGCCGCTCGGCGCGCGCGACGGCACCCGGCAGCGCGAGCAGCAGGAAGATCAGCAGGAGGTAGACGAACGCCCAGGGCGACGACACCATCGCGGACAGCGACGAGCGATAACCCATCTGGGACATCGAGAACAGCCAGCGCGCGAGCAGCACGAGACCGATCGCACGCAACGCGAAGATCACACCGGCGCCGGGGGCCGGCGCTGCGCGCGTGGATTTCGTTCTCGCCAAGACTGCTCTCCTCTGGATATTCGTGCGGGGCCGGATTTCACGGCACGGCCATTATAGGGACATTACCGTCTGGACAGATGGCTGGATGCCATGCCGGGCCGCTTCGAGGGCCGTTCGCGGCGTCGGGCGCGGCGAGAATACAACAGATCCGCGCTGCGGATGTGACAACGCCCCGCCGGAAACCCGGACGGGGCGTCGTTAGCGAGCCGCGCGCCGCCAGGCGGCGGCCCGCAATCAGCCTGCGTTGACTTCGCGGAGCACCGTGCGACGCTTCTGGCGCAGCAGTTCCTCGTAGCCCTTCACGTAGTTCTGCGCCATCACCTTCGACGAGAAGCGTGCTTCGAACGCGGCGCGGACCTTCTCGCGCGGCAGCGTATCGAGGCGCTTGAGCGCCGCGACGGCCGACAGCTCGTCTTCGACGACGAAGCCCGACACGCCGTTGTCGATCACTTCCGGCACCGAGCCGCGCTTGAACGCGATCACCGGCGTGCCGCAGGCCATCGCCTCGATCATCACCAGGCCGAAGGGCTCCGGCCAGTCGATCGGGAACAGCAGCGCGTGCGCGTTGCCCAGGAATTCCGTCTTCTCGGCTTCGCTGATTTCGCCGATGTACTCGACGTGCGGCAGCGCGAACAGCGGCTTGATCTTCTCTTCGTAGTACGCGCGGTCAGCCTTGTCGAGCTTCGCGGCGATCTTGATCGGCAGGCCGGCCTGCTCGGCGATGCGGATCGCCGTGTCGACGCGCTTCTCCGGCGAGATGCGGCCGAGGAACGCGAGGTAGCTCGGCTTCACGTTCGGGATCGGCGTCAGCAGGTTTTCCGGCAGGCCGTGATAAACGGTCGACAGCCAGTTCGCCTGCGGCAGCGGGATGCGCTGGTTGTCGGAGATCGACACGACCGGCACGTCGCTGAACGCGTTGAAGATCGGCTGCAGTTCCGGCAGGTCGAGACGGCCGTGCATCGTCGTCAGATGCGGGACCGGCTGGCGCGAGAACAGCGAGAACGGGTAGTAATCGATGTGGCAGTGCAGGACGTCGAACTCTTCCGCGCGGCGGCGCACCTGCTCGAGGAGCAGCATATGCGGGGCCATCACGTCGCGGATCGTCGGGTCGAGGCGCAGCGCCTGCGGCCAGCACGCCTCGAGCTTCGCGGAGGTTTGCGAATCGCCGCTCGCGAAGAGCGTAACGTCATGCCCCATCTCGACAAGTGCTTCGGTCAGGTAGGACACCACTCGCTCGGTACCACCGTACAGTTTCGGGGGCACCGCTTCGTGCAACGGAGCGATTTGGGCGATTCGCATGCGTAACTCCTAAAAAATCGGCTAAAAACCAGGTATGGGTCGGCAACCTGCCGGCGGTCCGGGCTGGATGCATTTCGTCCGAAAAGTCGGACGAATCAGCCTGCCGGGGGCGTCAAACCCGCGCTGCTCAAGGAGCGTCGGCGACGCGACAGGCATAGAACGTTTGAAACGAAGACCCGTTGACAGGGGTTCGTAAAAAACCTGGAATCGAACCCGGAGCCGATTATCTAGGGTTAATCCCGATACGGCGCACAACATTTCAAACACTTTACTTTGTTACAAAGGTGCAACACTTTGCAACCCGCGGACTTGGGTGTCCGTTCTAGAGTGGAAGGCCCTTTTGGCATTCCTTGCCCCCGTGACTGCCGGCAGCGTGATTCCGGCACATGAGACAGGACGGGATGCCGGATTTTATCTCAAAATCGATCGCGCACCCCTGGCCGAGGCAAGATTCGCGCAGCGCAGCGCACGGCCTTGTTTACAATGCCGGATTATTCAGTCCGGGCGAACGCCGGCAAGCGATCCCGCCGCCACGCTCAATCACCGAATCACCGCACGCATATTTTGGAATCTCTCACCCCTGCCCAGCGCAACGCCCACAACGCGAAGCTGTCGAGCTACGCGCACCGGCCGATCGCGTTCCTGTTCCGCTACATCCGCCTGCATCCCGTTGCCCACCTGATCGTGCTCTGCAGCGTGCTGGCCGCCGTCGGCTGCGCGCTCGGCTCGCAATACGCGATCAAGCACCTGATCGACGTGCTGGCGACCGGGCGTCATCACCCCGGCCCGCTGTGGAGCGCATTCGCGCTGCTCGTCGGGCTGATCGCGGCCGACAACCTGCTGTGGCGCGTCGGCGGCTGGGTCGCCGCGCATACGTTCGTCGCGGTCACCGGCGACCTGCGGCGCGACCTGTTCCAGTACCTGATCGGCCATTCGCCGACCTACTACTCCGAAAAGCAACCGGGCACGCTCGCGAGCCGCATCACGGCCACGTCGAACGCCGTCTACACGTCGGAGAACACGATGGCGTGGAACGTGCTGCCGCCGTGCATCGCGGTGATGGGCGCGATCCTGATGATCATCGTCGTCAATCCGATGATGGCCGCCGGCCTGCTCGGCTGTTCGGCCGTGCTGTCCGTGATCCTGTTCAAGCTCGCCGGGCGCGGCTCGGCCCGCCACCATGCGTTCGCGGCGAAGGCCGCCGCGGTCGACGGCGAACTCGTCGACGTGATCGGCAACATGGGCCTCGTGCGTGCGTTCGGGATGACGCTGCGCGAACAGAAGCGCTTCGGCGCGACGGTCAAGGCCGAGATGGATGCGCGCCAGCAAAGCCTGCTCTATCTCGAAAAGCTGCGCCTGCTGCACGCGGTGATCACCGCGATGCTGTCCGCCGGCCTGCTCGGCTGGGCGCTGTGGCTGTGGGACCAGGGCCGCGCGACGTCCGGCGACATCGTGCTCGTCAGCTCGCTCGGCTTCACGATCCTGCACGGCACGCGCGACCTCGCGGTCGCGCTCGTCGACGTCACCCAGCACGTCGCGCGCCTGTCCGAAGCCGTCAAGACGTTGCTCGAGCCGCACGGGATGCCCGATCGCTCGGACGCCCAGCCGCTGTCGGCCAAGGGCGGCCGCGTCGACTTCGAGCGCGTGACGTTCGCGTATCCGCACCGTCGCGCGATCCTCGACCACTTCGATCTCCATATCGAGCCGGGCCAGCGCGTCGGCCTGATCGGCAAGTCGGGCGCCGGCAAGTCGACCGTGCTCGCGCTGCTGCAGCGCTTCTACGACACGCAGGACGGCGTCGTGCAGGTGGACGGCCAGGACGTGAAGACGATCACGCAGGACAGCCTGCGCCACGCGATCGCGCTCGTGCCGCAGGACATCTCGCTGCTGCACCGGACGATCTACGACAACATCGCATACGGCCGCCCCGATGCGACCCGCGACGAAGTGCTCGCGGCCGCGCGCGACGCGCGCTGCGCGGAGTTCATCGAAGCGATGCCGGAAGGCTATGACACGATCGTCGGCGACCGCGGCGTCAAGCTGTCGGGCGGCCAGCGCCAGCGCATCGCGATCGCGCGCGCGATCCTGAAGAACGCGCCGATCCTGCTGCTCGACGAAGCGACGTCCGCGCTCGACAGCGCATCCGAGGAAGCGATCCAGAGCGCGCTCGACCGCCTGATGGTCGGTCGCACGGTGATCGCGATCGCGCACCGCCTGTCGACGCTGCGCAACTTCGACCGGATCATCGTGATGAACAACGGCAAGGTCATCGACGACGGGCCGCCCGACGTGCTGCGCAACCGCCCCGGCCTGTACCGCGACCTGCTCGCGAAGCAGCACGGCCGCCATCACGCGGCGCCCGACGGCAGCACGCCGACCGGCGAACGCGTGGCCTGACGCACCGGCCCGCAGCCAGCAAAAAAGCCGCAGCGCTGCTCGCACTGCGGCTTTTTCATTTCCGGCGGGAGGCGTCGGTTACGCGTGCTGCAGATCGCGCAGGAAGTTGTCGCGCCACACCGACACGTTGTTCTCGCGAAGCTGCGCAATCATGTCCGTATAACGCGCGCGCCGCTCGGCGAGCGGCATCGTCAGCGCCTGCGACAACGCATCGGCCATCCCGTCGATATCGATCGGATTGACGATCAGCGCCCCCGTCAGCTCGCGCGCGGCGCCCGCGAAGCGCGACAGCACGAGCACGCCCGGATCGTCCGGATCCTGCGCGGATACGTACTCCTTCGCGACGAGGTTCATCCCGTCACGCAACGGTGTCACGTAGCCGACCCGCGCGAGCCGGTACAGCGCCGCGAGCAGCTGGCGGTCGTACTGGCGATGGATATAGAGAATCGGTGCCCAGTCGAGCTCGGCGAAGCGTCCGTTGATGCGCCCCGACTCTCCTTCGAGCTGCAGGCGGATGTCCTGGTACGCGCGCAGCTCCGCACGGGTCGACGGCGCGATCTGCAGGAACGACACGCGATTGCGATGCGACGGCTCGTGCTCGAGCAACTTCTCGAACGCGCGGAAGCGCTCGACGAGCCCCTTCGAGTAATCGAGCCGGTCGACGCTCATGATCAGCTTGCGGCCCCGCAGCGACGTCGCGAGCGTGCGCACCGCCTTGCCGTGCTCGCCGGCCTGCGCGAGCGACGCGATCTCGTCCGGATGCACGCCGATCGGATACGCGGCCGCGCGCAGCGTCCGGCCGAATGCGCGCACCGTCACCAGGTGGCCGTCGCGCTCGATCACGCCGTCCGCTTCGGATTCGACGTAATCGCAGAATGCGCGCAGGTCGGGTTCGGTCTGGAAGCCGAGCAGGTCGAACGCGCACAGCGATTCGACCAGGTCGCGATGCGGCGGCACGTTGACGAGCACCTGCGCGGCGGGAAACGGGATGTGCAGGAAGAAACCGATGCGGTTCTTCACGCCGGCCGCGCGCAGCGCGCGCGCGAACGGGATCAGGTGATAGTCGTGCACCCAGATCACGTCGTCGTCCTGCAGCAGCGGCACGAGCTGCTGCGCGAGCCACACGTTCACCCGGCTATAGCCTTCGAACTCGTGACGGTCGTACTGGATCAGGTCGGTGCGGTAGTGAAACGCGGGCCACAGCGTCGCGTTCGAGAAGCCGCGGTAATACTGGTCGTAGTCGCGCCGCGACAGGCCGATGGTCGCGAACGTGACCGGCCCGTGCTCCTCGACGCGAATCTGCGGCGCGCCGGACGCGACGACCTCGCCGCTCCAGCCGAACCACATGCCGCCCGTCTCCTTCAGCGCATCGTAGACACCGATCGCGAGGCCGCCTGCCGCCGGTTCGCCTTCCGAAATCGGTGCGACGCGGTTTGAAACGATGATGAGGCGACTCATGCGTGCGGCTGCCCCGCACCGAGCCAGTGCGCGATCTGCTCATGCAGCGCGTCGACCGAATCGAGCCTCGTGCGGGCGGACGTCTCGCCCGCGCCGACCTTGATCGACAGGCCGCCGCGCGCGTTGACCACCGCGAAGCCCTTCTCGTCGGTCAGGTCGTCGCCCGCGAACAGCGGCACGCGGCCCGCGAACGGGGGCTCGTCGAGGAACGCGGCCAGCGCGCGCCCTTTGTCGACCCCCTTCGGCTTGATCTCGAACACCATCTTGCCGGGCTGCAGCACATACGCATCGGCATAGTCGGCGACGAGGCGCTCGGCGGCCGCCCGCGCAGCCGCCTCGCGCTCGGGCGCGTTGCGGTAGTGCAGCGCAACGGCCGCGCCCTTGATTTCGAGCAGCATGCCCGGATGACGGTCGACGACGGCCGCCAGCTCGCGCTCGATGCGCAGCAGGCGTTCGTCGTTGAAGCCGATGCGCTGCGTGTCGCCGTTCGCATCGCGGCGCTCCGCGCCGTGCAGGCCGGCGATCGGCAGGCCGGGCATCTTGAGGAACGTGTCGAGGTTGTCGATACCGCGCCCGGACACGATCGCGACCGCACCGTGCGAGCGGCGCCGCAGCTCGTCGAGCAGCGTCAGCAGCGACGGCGGAACGTGAATGCTGTCGGGCGTCGGCGCCAGTTCGACGAGCGTGCCGTCGAAGTCGAAGAAGAACGCGGTATCGGTCAGGGACAGGGAAGCCGGAACGGATTGCATCGATTCGATAGTCTGAGAGGCGGCCCGGCAAACGCCGCACCGCCGCTGCGCGATGGAATTGTGCGCATCTTACCGCGCCTGCGCACCGAGATGGGCGAAACCGGCGCATCGCCGGCCGCGCGCCGCCGATTGCGTCAACTGCGACATATTGCCCCGCTCGCCCGCCCCGTACGGGTTTCGAAAGGACGCGGGCGCGCGAATTGCGCTACAGTCGCAACCGCCTGCCGCGCGACGCATGGCATCGCGCCGGCCGGTCACCTTTCCGTCCGATCGAGCCCCAGGATGTCGTCTGCCCGCCCAGCGCCGCACCGGCGCTTCTCCCGCCTCATCCGCACGGCCGCGGCCCTCGCCGCCGCCGTGGCGCTCGCCGCGTGCACGCACGACGAGCCGCGCTGGAACCTGACCAACGTCACCGGCCACCTGCCCGACCTGTCGTTCACACTGACGGGCGGCGACGGCCATCCCGTCGACGCCGATGCGTTCCACGGCCAGGTCGCGCTCGTCTACTTCGGCTACACGCACTGCCCCGACGTCTGCCCCGAAACGATGGCACGGCTGATGGAAGTGCTGGCGAAGCTCGGCCCGCAGGCCAACGACGTGCGCATCCTGTTCGTCTCGGTCGATCCTGCGCGCGACACGCCGCAGGCGATGCAATCGTATGTCGCCGCGTTCGACGCCGCGCATGCGCGCGGCCTGACCGGCACCGACCGCCAGATAGAATCGCTCGCGAAGCGCTATCGCGTCGCGTACCAGATGGAACAGCGCGATCCGTCCGGCGGCTACGAAGTCACGCACAGCTCGGCCGTCTACATCTTCGACGCAACCGGCCGCGCCCGCCTGCTTGCGACCGACCGCGACTCGCCCGACGCCATCGCCGCCGATGTGCGCCGGATCATCGACACCGCCTCCACCACCTGAATTCCTCTCACGACATGAAGACGAAGACGACACTCAAGACGCTCGCCCTCCTCGCCGCGCTGTGCGCCGGCACCCACGCCTATGCCGCCGGCGCGATCACCGCGCAGAACGCCTGGGTGCGCTGGCTGCCGAACAAGCTGCCGGCCGGCGGCTACGTGACGATCGTGAACACGGGCGACAAGCCGGTCGATCTCGTCGACGTCGACAGCCCCGACTACGGGATGGCGATGCTGCACCAGACCGTCTCGAACGGCTCGACGCAGAAAATGGAAATGGTCGACAAGCTGACGGTTCCGGCGCGCGGCAAGGTCGACATCGCGCCGGGCGGCTACCACTTCATGCTCGAGGAGCCGAAGCACGCGATCAAGCCGGGCGACACCGTGCACCTGCGCCTGAAATTCTCCGACGGCGAAACGGTCGATGCGCCGTTCGCCGTGAAATCGCCGGCCCAGGCGAAGTGATGCGCGCGCGATGAACCTCCTGTACTGGCTCGATCCGTGGGAACCGTCGCCGACCGTGGTGATCGCGGTGCTCACCGCTGCCGTGCTGTTCGCGCGCGGCGTGAAGAAGGCGAAGGTGTCGCCGCTGCGGCAGTTCTCGTTCTGGTTCGGGCTGACGGCGCTCTACATCGCACTGCATACACGGCTCGACTATTTCTTCGAACACGAGTTCTTCCTGCACCGCGCGCAGCACCTCGTGCTGCACCACCTCGGGCCGTTCTTCATCGCGCTGTCCTATCCGGGCGCGGCGATTCGCGCGGGCATCCCGTTTCGCTGGCGGCAGCGCTTCGTGCGCCCCGCCCTCGCGTGGGCGCCCGTGCGCGCGACACTCGACGTGGTGTTCCATCCCGTCGTCGCGGTCGTGCTGTTCGTCGGGCTGATCTATTTCTGGCTGCTGTCGCCGATCCACTTCATCGCGATGCTCGACTGGCGTCTCTATCGCGTGATGAACTGGAGCATGGTGATCGACGGGCTGCTGTTCTGGTGGCTCGTCGTCGATCCGCGCCCCGCGCCGCCTGCGCGGCTGTCGCCGGGCCGCCGGATCCTGATCGTCGTCGCGGCGATCCCGCCGCAGATCGCACTCGGCGCGCTGATCTTCTTCACGCCGCACGAGCTGTATCCGATCTACTCGATCTGCGGCCGCGCGTTCACGTGGCTGAGCCCGCTGCGCGACCAGCAGATCGGCGGCCTGCTGCTGTGGATTCCCGGCTCGATGATGAGCGTGATCGGCGCGCTGATCGCGCTGCGGCACTGGCTGCGGCTGTCCGCCCGCGGCCGCCTGATCGGCGAACGGGCCGCGCAGCGCGCGGACGCGCCGTCGGTCGCGCGCGCCGCGCACTGACTGCCGCGCGGCGCGGCGCGCATTACGCGCGTGCGCTGCTCATCCACACGTGCGGGATGCCGTCCTCGTCGTGCACGTCCGAGCTCGGCGCGAAGCCGAATGCCCCGTAAAAACGCTGCAAGTGAGCCTGCGCATGCAGGCTCACCGGCGTATCCGGCCACTGCGCGCGAATATGCTCGAGCGCGCGCGACAGCAGCCCGTTGCCCAGGCCGGCGCCGCGAAACGCGGCGGTCGTCAGCACGCGGCCGATGCGGACATCGGTGTTCTGCGCATCCGGCAACAGCACGCGCAGATAGCCGGCGAGGCGCCCGGCCGGATCGAATGCAGCCAGGTGCCACGCGGCCTGGTCCGCGTCGTCGATGTCGCGATACACGCAATTCTGCTCGACGACGAACACGGCGCTGCGGGCTTCGAGGATCGAATAGACTTCGCGCGCCGTCAGCGCGTCGAAGGATTTCCAGCGCCAGTCGAGATCGGCGGCGCTCGGGGATGCGGCGGATGCGTTCATGGTCGGTCCTGATTCGGGCGCGCCGGCCGGCGCGCGGCAATCGTCGATTATGCCCCGAAGCGCACGCGCCGCGCGACCGGCTGCCCGCACCCGAAAAAAAGGCCCCGCATTGCGCGGGGCCTGTCCGTCATGCCGGCATCTGGCCGAAGCGGCCGTTGTTGAAGTCCTCGATCGCGGTGCGGATCTCCGCTTGCGAGTTCATCACGAACGGCCCGTATCCGACGACGGGCTCGTCGATCGGTTCGCCGCTCAGGATCAGCAGCTTCGCGTCGCCGTTCGCTTCGATCTCGACGTCGCTGCCATCGCGGCCGAGCTGCACGAACTGCGCTTCGCGGGCGACCGTCTCGCCGTTCACCTGCACGGTACCGCTCAGCACGACCACCGCGAGCGTGCGCCCTTCGGCGACCGGGAACCGCGCATGGCCGCCGGCCACGAGCCGCACGTCCCATACGTCGATCGGCGTATGCGTGCGGGCCGGGCCGCGCCGCCCGTCGAGCTCGCCCGCGATGATCCGCGCTCGCCCCGCGCCGTCCGGCAGCTCGACCACGGGGATGTCCGCGTCCAGCAGCGTCTGGTAGCCGGGCGCCCCCATCTTGTCCCTGGCGGGCAGGTTCACCCACAGCTGGACCATCTCGAGCGGGCCGCCACGCTTCGTGAACCCTTCCGAGTGGAATTCCTCGTGCAGGATCCCGCTCGCGGCCGTCATCCACTGCACGTCACCCGGGCCGATCACGCCGCCCGCGCCGGTCGAGTCGCGGTGCGCGACCTCGCCGTCATAGACGATCGTCACCGTCTCGAACCCGCGGTGCGGATGCTGGCCGACACCGCGCGGCGCCGAGGCCGAGCCCGGCTCGAACGTGGCCGGGCCGGCATAGTCGAGCAGCAGGAACGGGCTCAGATGCGCGCCGTGGGACTGGTAGCTGAACATCGAACGCACCGGGAAACCGTCGCCGACCCAATGGCCGCGCGGCGCACTGTACACACCCTGGATCTTCTTCATTGCCTTCTCCGAATTGCGGCGAAACACGTGTTTCGCATCCTGGACAGGAATATAGAGGTGGAACGATCGATCCGGTAGACTGCCAAAATCGCACTCAGCGTTCCATTTCATGAACGATAAAGCGCGGGATCTGAACGATCTCTATTATTTCGTGCAGGTCGTCGAACACGGCGGCTTCGCACCGGCCGGGCGTGCGCTGGACATGCCGAAATCGAAGCTGAGCCGCCGCATCGCGCTGCTCGAGGCGCGGCTCGGGATGCGGCTGATTCAGCGCTCGACGCGCCGATTCACCGTTACCGACGTCGGCCAGACCTACTACGCGCATTGCCGCGCGATGCTCGTCGAGGCCGATGCGGCCGACGAGGCGATCGCGCTGCTGCACGAGGAGCCGCGTGGCATCGTGCGCGTCAGTTGCCCGATTGTGCTGCTCGATTCGCTCGTCGGCGAGATGATCGCCGCGTTCATGGTCGCGTGCCCGCGCGTCGAGATTCATCTGGAAGCGACCAACCGGCGCGTCGACGTGGTCGGCGAAGGGATCGACGTCGCGATCCGCGTACGCCCGCCGCCGCTCGAGGACAGCGATCTCGCGCTGCGCGTGCTGGCCGAGCGCGGCCAGTGCCTCGTCGCGAGCCCCGCGCTGCTGCGCGAGCATGGCGCACCGGCCGTTCCCGCCGATCTCGCGCGCCTGCCGAGCCTCGATCACGGCGTCCCGCAGTCCACGCACGTGTGGCGGCTGCGCGGGCCCGACGGCGCGCATGCGGAAATCCACCACCTGCCGCGCTTTGTGACCGGCGGCATGCTCGCGTTGCGCGCGGCGGCCGTCGCGGGTGTCGGCATCGTGCAGTTGCCGACGATGATGGTGCGCGACGAGGTCGCGCGCGGCGCGCTGGTAACCGTGCTGCCCGACTGGGCACCGCGCCGCGAGATCGTGCATGCCGTGTTCGCGTCGCGCCGGGGGCTGCTGCCCGCCGTGCGCGCGCTGCTCGATTTTCTGGCCGCGCGGTTTGCCGAACTCGAACCCGACTGAGCTTGCCGCGTCACGCGCAACCGCGCGCTGCAAACCGTGCGTGCGTGCCGTAGACTGCGGTACGCGCATCGCGCATTCCACAACCCTGATCGCTTTTCCGCCATGTTCACGCTGTCCAACGACCCCAACGCCTCCAAGGCCGATCAATACGCGACGCTCGTCGAGCAAGCACGCGCGCTCGTCGAATCCGAACGCGACCTGACCGCGAACGCGGCCAACTTCGCCGCGCTGGTCTACCACTCGCTCGACCGTCTCAACTGGGCCGGCTTCTACTTCTTCGACGGGACGGAGCTCGTGGTCGGGCCGTTCCAGGGCAAGCCCGCCTGCGTGCGGATCGCGCTCGGCAAGGGCGTGTGCGGCACGGCTGCGCAGACGCGCGAGACGCAGGTCGTGCGCGACGTGCATGACTTCCCCGGCCATATCGCGTGCGACGCCGCGTCGGAATCGGAAATCGTCGTGCCGCTGGTGGCCGGCGACGGCACGCTGATCGGCGTGTGGGACGTCGACAGCCCGGTAGCCGCGCGCTTCGACGAAGAAGACCGCCAGGGGATGGAGGCGCTCTGCCGCGTATTCGTCGAATCCGCCTGGCAGAAGGCGCGCGGTTGAGCGGCTGCTGAGCCGCGTTCATCCACTGCGCGGCGCGCGGCAGGTCGCCGCGTTCACGTATGAATCGCGCCGCATGACCTCGAACGAAACGGGCTCCGCAAAGGAGCCCGTTTCACTGTGCCGCCGCACCGCCCTTCGCGGCGCACTTTACGCGTCAGGCAGCATGCGTGCCGGACAGCGCCGGGAACGCTTGCGGCTTCACATCCTCGGTCAGCACCTCGAAGCCCGTTTCCGTCACCACGACCATGTGCTCCCATTGGGCCGACAACGAATGGTCCTTCGTGACGACCGTCCAACCGTCCCCCAGCATGCGCGTGTCGCGTTTGCCCGCGTTGAGCATCGGCTCGATCGTGAAGATCATCCCCGGCCGCAGCGGTACGCCGGTGCCCGGGCGGCCGTAGTGAAGCACCTGCGGCTCGTCGTGATAGACGTCGCCGATGCCGTGCCCGCAGTACTCGCGAACCACGCTGAATCCTTCGCGATGCGCGACCTGCTGGATCGCGTAGCCGACGTCGCCGAGCGTGGCGCCCGGGCGTACCGCGCGGATGCCCGCATGCATCGCCTCATAGGTCGTCGCGACGAGGCGCCGCGCGAGTTCGTTCGGTTCGCCGACGAAATACATGCGGCTCGTATCGCCAAACCAGCCGTCCTTGATCACCGCGATGTCGAGGTTCACGATGTCGCCGTCGCGCAACGGCCGCGACGTCGGGATACCGTGACACACCACGTGGTTGACCGACGTGCACAGCGTCTTCGGATAACCGTGGTAGCCGATGTTCGCCGGGATCGCGCCGAGCACGTCGACGATGTATTCGCGGCAGCGTGCGTCCAGTTCGTCGGTGGTGACGCCCGGCTTCACGTGCTCGGTGATCATCGTCAGCACCTGCGACGCCAGCTTCGCGGCTTCGCGCGACTTGGCGATTTCCGCCATGCCGCGGATCGGGATGTCTCGCTTCGCCATTACGCCACCTGCTCGATGGCGTGTTCGACCGGTTCCGCCGTCCCCGCGTCGCCGCCCCGCGCTTCGGCCTCGATCAGCATCCGGCAGATGTCGCCGTAGGACAGCGCCGGATTGAGTTCCGCCAGCATCCCGACGCGCAGCCAGTGCTCGGCCTGTGCGTTGATCGAGCGGCTCAGCGCCGTGCTGGTCGAGCGAAGCCGCTCGTGCATGTGCTCGGAAATCTTGATGATGCCCATATATCCCCAATTAAACGAAACGTAGTCGGTTCGTATATTACGCTGCGGTCGGCTGACGGGCAAGCCATGCGGATTTCGTTGAGCCGTCGGCCGGCCGCCAGCCCGTCACCAGCGTTGACACTGAATTCCAGTTTGCTGGAAAATAAATCCACCATGAAAGAATCCGTCACCGCCGCTGCCGACGACACCGGCATCAACGAACGCATCGCCCGGCGCGTACGCGACCTGCGCACCGTACGAGGCTACACGCTCGATGCGCTGGCTGCGCGCTCCGGCGTCAGCCGTTCGATGATCTCGCTCATCGAACGTGCATCGGCCAGCCCGACGGCCGTCGTGCTCGACAAGCTGGCAGCCGGTCTCGGCGTGTCGCTGGCCGGGCTGTTCGGCGGCGACCACGACGACGCGCCCGCGCAGCCGCTGGCACGCCGCGCGCAGCAGGCCGAATGGCGGGATCCGGCGTCCGGTTATGTGCGCCGCAACCTCTCCCCGGCTGGCTGGCCGTCGCCGATCCAGCTCGTCGAGGTGGATTTCCCGCCCGGTGCGCGCGTCGCGTACGACAGTGGCGGGCGCGAAAGCGCGTTGCATCAGCAGGTGTGGATCATCAGCGGCCGCGTCGACGTCACGCTCGGCGAAACGCTTCACGAACTTCACGAAGGCGACTGCCTGGCCATGCGGCTCGACCAGCCGCTGATTTTCAGCAATCCGTCGCCGCACGCCGCGCGTTATGTCGTCGTGGTCTGCGACGCGTCCGCCGCCGGTATGCGCACCCTCTGATGAACGCGTCGTCGCAGCAGCCGTGCGCGCGACCCACTTACTGCCCACAGGAGTCCGTATGAATTCCCAGAAACAGCGCGACGACGTGCGCCTGATCGATTGCAGCGAGGCCGAGCATGCGCCGGCCATTCTCGAGATCCTGAACGACGCGATCGCGAACTCGACCGCGCTGTACGACTACAAGCCGCGTCCGCCGGAAGCGATGGTCGCGTGGTTCGCGGCGAAACGCGCAGGCGGCTTCCCGGTCATCGGCGCGGTCGACGCGTCGGGCACGCTGCTCGGCTTCGCGAGCTGGGGCACGTTCCGCGCGTTTCCCGCGTTCAAGTACACGGTCGAACACAGCGTGTACGTGCATCACGACCAGCGTGGCCGCGGGCTTGGCGAAGTGCTGCTGCGCGAAGTCGTCCGGCGCGCGCGGGAAGCGGAAGTACACGTACTGGTCGGCTGCATCGATGCGGCCAATGCGGGGAGCATCGCACTGCATGCGAAGCTGGGATTCGTGCACTCGGGCACGATCAAGGAAGCGGGCTTCAAGTTCGGCCGCTGGCTCGATGCGGCGTTCTATCAGTTGACGCTCGACACGCCTGCGCAACCGGTGGACGGCTGAGCGGATGTCGCGATGGACGAGCGGCATCGCATGGCCGAAGCCTGCTCGAGAATCCCGCTGCATCTGCCGAAATCAAAAAGCCCGCTCGCAGCGGGCTTTTGTTTTCAAACATGCGCTACGTGCGCATTTTCCTGGAAAGACGCTGCCCGTCGCGCGCGAAACCGTGATGCGTATAAAAACGGTGGGCGTCCGGACGTTGGTCACCACTCGTCACCTCCAGCTTCACGCATCGGCCGCGCTCGAACCAACGTTGCGCGTCCGCCATCAGCGCAGCGCCGATTCCGCATCCCCGGTGACGCTCGTCGACGACCATGCTCGTAATGCGCCCGAGATTACCGGCCGCGTGAAAGAGCGGAAGGATATGCAGGCTGATACTGCCGACAATCTCGCCATTCAGAATCGCCACGCAGACCCGGTCACTCGACTTGTCGGCCAGCGACAGCAATTTTTCATGGATCAGCGCGGACGTGACGTCATATCCGAGCTGGCACAACAGCCTCGCGATTGCGGTGCAGTCGGAAAGCCGCGCCTCCCTCGTTTCGGGCTCCGGGGTGTTCAATCCGCCTCACCAGGTTTCTGCATCGATAGCCTCGACGTTTCGCGCAGGGCTCGAACGCCCGCGGCGTCGCGTCATGCTACCGCATCCATCTCGCCCGTCTCACGAACCATCTCCGCAACGGGCGCGGAAAAAAGAAAAGCCCCGCCGAAGCGGGGCTTTTTCTCTTCTTACTTGGAGGCGCGAGCCGGAGTCGAACCGGCCTAAACGGCTTTGCAGGCCGCTGCATAACCGCTTTGCTATCGCGCCAAAAGCGGACTGTCCGGATGCCGTGAGGCAAGAGACAGATTTTTTATTCGAGGACCGGAGGTCCATCAAATAAAAAGGGAAGCGTGGCTTCCCCATTACTTGGAGCGGGAGACGAGTCTCGAACTCGCGACCTCAACCTTGGCAAGGTTGCGCTCTACCAACTGAGCTACTCCCGCATTGTCCTGCATCTGCAGCGCTTCGCCGTACCACACGCTGCCAGAAAAATCTGGAGCGGGAGACGAGTCTCGAACTCGCGACCTCAACCTTGGCAAGGTTGCGCTCTACCAACTGAGCTACTCCCGCATGTGTCCTGCATCTGCAGCGCTTTGCCGTACTACACGCTGCCAGAAAAAATCTGGAGCGGGAGACGAGTCTCGAACTCGCGACCTCAACCTTGGCAAGGTTGCGCTCTACCAACTGAGCTACTCCCGCATATTGCTGCGCTACTGCTTCCCCGTCACACACTTACTTCGTCGTGCAGCGGAGAAGCGAGATTATGTCGAAGGCACATTCGTGTGTCAAGGGCTTTTCCAGCCCTTTTTCCAAAAAACCTGCTCGACCGAACGCGTGACACGCATCACGCGCCGCCGCGCTCGCGAATTTGCGGCCACGCGAGCTTCATGTAGTACAGCATCGACCAGATCGTCAGCACCGCCGCGAGATACATCAGCCACTCGCCCCACACGCGCGTATCGATCGTGGCGATGCCGAGCGGCAGCGGCCCGTAGAACAGCAGCATCGGAATCGCGACCATCTGGCATGCGGTCTTGAACTTGCCGAGCTGATTCACCGCCACGCTCTTCGACGCGCCGATCTGAGCCATCCATTCGCGCAGCGCCGAAATCGCGATCTCGCGGCCGACGATCACGAGCGCGATCGCCGCATCGACGCGCGAAATCTGCACGAGGATCAGCAGCGCCGCCGTCACCATCAGCTTGTCCGCCACCGGATCGAGAAAGGCGCCGAACGACGACGTCTGGTTCCACTTGCGGGCTAGAAACCCGTCGAACCAATCGGTCAGCGCGGCGAGAATGAAGATCGCCGCCGCCGCGAGATTGCGGTGCGCGCCGCCCATCACCGTGTCCGGCAGATAGAACACGCCGACGACGAGCGGAATCAGCACGATCCGTACCCACGTCAGGAAAATCGGGAAATTGAACGGCATGGCATGCGGGACAGTAAAGGATTCGCAATTGTGCCGTGTCGACCGGCCTGCCACAAGAACGCTGGCAAGGCAGCCGGCCGCACGGCCGCGTCAGTGAAGCTGCTTGTAGATCTGCTCGGCGAGCGCATGCGAGATGCCCTCGACGCTCGCGAGTTCCTCGACGCTCGCGGCAACGACACCGCGCAACCCGCCGAACCGCGCGAGCAGCCGCTGCCGGCGCTTCGCGCCCACGCCCTCGAGCTCCTCGAGCCGTGACGTCTGGCGCGCCTTCGCCCGCTTCGCGCGCATGCCGGTGATCGCGAAGCGGTGCGCCTCGTCGCGAATCTGTGCGACGAGCATCAGCGCGGCGCTCTCCTTGCCGAGTTCGAGCGGCGTGCGGCCGTCCGCGAACACGAGCGTCTCGAGGCCGACCTTGCGCCCCTCGCCCTTCGCGACGCCGACCAGCATCGACGTATCGAGGCCGAGCTCGGTGAACACCTGGCGCGCGATTTCGACCTGACCCTTGCCGCCGTCGATCAGCACGATGTTCGGCAGCAGGCTCGACGCCTCGGCCTGGCGCGTCGACTCGCCGTCGATGCCGGCCGCTTCGTCGACAGCCGCCGCCTGGGCCGCCTGCTCGACCATCTTCTCGTAGCGGCGCGTGAGCACCTGCCGCATCGCCGCGTAGTCGTCGCCCGGCCTAATCCCGGTGATGTTGTAGCGACGGTACTCGCCCGACTGCATCTTGTGATGGTGGTAGACGACGCACGACGCCTGCGTCGCCTCGCCCATCGTATGACTGATGTCGAAGCATTCGATCCGCAGCGTCGCGAGATCGTCGCATTCGTAGCTGAGCGTCTCCGCGAGCGCACGCGTGCGCGCCTGCTGCGAGCCCTGCTCGGACAGCAGCCGCATGAGCGCGATCTGCGCATTCTGCTCGGCCATCGACAGCCACGCGCGCCGCTGCCCCTGCGGCTGCCGCACCAGCGACACCTTGTGGCCGGCCTGCTCGGACAGCAACTCGAGCAGGTCGCGGCTCGCGGGCGCATGGCTCACGACCAGCACGGGCGGCACGCGATTGCCGAGATAGTGCTGAGCGATGAACGCGTCGAGCACCTCGGCCTCGACCGACGCCGCCGCGTCGCCGCGCGCGCGGCCGGATTCTTCGGCGGGCAGGTCGGGTAATGCGTCGGCCGGCGCGGCGGCCGCCTCCGGCAGTTCGGACTCGTCGCCGAGACCGCCTTCGGCGAGCGTCAGCGCGCTTTCGACGTGCGTCGGGAAATACGCCTTGTCGCCGAGATGCCGGCCGCCGCGCACCATCGCAAGATTCACGCACACGCGCCCGCCCTGCGCGACCACCGCCAGGATGTCGACGTCGCTGTCGCTGCCGACCTCGATCGCCTGCTGGTGCAGCACCGTCGCGAGCGAGCTCATCTGGTTGCGCACGGCCGCCGCCTGCTCGAATTTCAGCTCGGACGCGAACGCGTGCATCTTCTGCTCGAGCTCCTTCATCACTTCGGACTGCCGGCCGAGCAGAAAACGCGCGGCGTTCGACACGTCGATCGCGTAATCCTCGTCGGAGATCGCGCCGACGCACGGCGCCGTGCAGCGCCCGATCTGATGCAGCAGGCACGGCCGCGTGCGGTTGTTGAAGACCGAATCCTCGCAAGTGCGCAACTGGAACACGCGCTGCAGGATCTGGATGCTCTCGCGCACGGCCCAGGCGCTCGGGAACGGCCCGAAATACTGGTTCTGCTTGTCGACCGAGCCGCGGTAATAGGCCATGCGCGGAAAGCGGTGCGCGGTGAGCTTCAGGTACGGATACGACTTGTCGTCGCGAAACAGGATGTTGTAGCGCGGCGCGAGCGCCTTGATCAGGTTGTTCTCGAGCAGCAGCGCTTCGGCCTCCGAACGCGTGACGGTCGTCTCGATGCGCGCGATGCGCGTGACCATCATCGCGATGCGCGGTGACAGCTGCGTCTTCGTGAAATAGCTCGATACACGCTTCTTCAGGTCGCGTGCCTTGCCGACATAGAGCACGGCGCCCGTCGTGTCGTAATAGCGATAGACGCCCGGCATGTGCGGCAACTGCGCAAGGATCTTCTTCGGTTCGAACGGGGTATCGGAAGCTTCAGGGGATGTCATGCGTGATCCGGGCGCCTTGTAACGCGGAACGGGTCTATTAGAATCGCCAGTTTAGAGCATTCACCGGCCCGCTTCGATGCCACGCACCACCGCTGCCCCCCTGCCCGCCGCGCCGGGCGAACCGATCGCCTGCGACCTCTTCTGCACCGTGATCGACAATTTCGGCGACATCGGCGTCTGCTGGCGCCTCGCGCGCCAGCTCGCGCACGAGCACGGCTGGCAGGTTCGCCTGTTCATCGACGACCTGCGCACGTTCTCGCGCCTGCTGCCCGGGGTCGATCCCGACGCGGGTCGGCAGACGGTCGACACGATCGTGGTCGAGCACTGGCATGCGGAAGTCGGCGACGCGCTGGAGATCGCCGATGTCGTGATCGAAGCGTTCGCGTGCGAGTTGCCCGGCGCGTATCTCGCGGCGATGGCGCGCCGCGCGCGCCGCCCGGTGTGGATCAACCTCGAATACCTGAGCGCCGAGGACTGGGTCGCCGACTTCCATCTGCGCCCGTCGCCGCATCCGCGCTACCCGCTGCTGAAGACGTTCTTCTTCCCCGGCCTGTCGGCCGGCACCGGCGGCGTCCTGAAGGAGCACGACCTCGATTCGCGCCGCGCGGCCTTCGAAGCCGACGCGGCGGCGCGCGACGCATGGTGGCGGCGCGCGACCGGCGGCGCGCCGCCGGCTGCCGGCACGACGGTCGTCAGCCTGTTCGCGTACGAGAATCCGGCCGTCGACGCGCTGCTCGCGCAGTGGCGCGACGGCCCGTCGCCGGTCGTCGCGCTCGTGCCGGCCGGCCGCGTGTCGCCTGCCGTCGCGCGTTTTTTCGGGGTCGAGTCGTTCGACGCGGGCACGCATGCGCACAGCGGCAACCTGACGGCTCACGGGCTCGCGTTCGTCCCCCAGGCTGACTACGATCCATTGCTGTGGGTGGCCGACATCAATTTCGTGCGCGGCGAGGATTCGTTCGTCCGCGCGCAGTGGGCACGCAAGCCGTTCGTGTGGCACATCTATCCGCAGGCCGACGACGTGCACCTGCCGAAGCTCGACGCCGCGCTCGCGCACCTGTCGGCCGGCCTCGCCGACGCGCCGCGCGCGGCGCTCGAGCGGTTCTGGCATGCCTGGAACGGCGCCGGCACGCCCGACTGGGCGGATTTCTGGCAGCACCGCGCCGCACTGGACGCCAACGCGGCCCGCTGGGCCGATGCGCTCGCGGCCGTCGGCGATCTCACGGGAAAGCTGGCGGATTACGCAAAATCTCAGTTAAAATAATCGGTTATCCGACGGCCGACCGCGCAAGCGCTTGCTTTTGGCGCCCACCGGAACGCGTCTGCTTGGCGCCTCACCCGTTGTGCAACGCTCAGGCACCTATTTATTTGATTTGATCAGGACAGTTTTTTATGAAAACCGCACAGGAACTCCGCGTAGGCAACGTCGTGCAGATCGGCAGCGACGCATGGGTCATCGCCAAGGCTGAATACAACAAGTCGGGCCGTAACTCCGCCGTCGTCAAGATGAAGATGAAGAACCTGCTGACGAATGCAGGCCAGGAAGCGGTCTACAAGGCTGACGACAAGTTCGACGTCGTCGTGCTCGACCGCAAGGAAGTGACGTACTCGTACTTCGCCGACCCGATGTACGTGTTCATGGACGCCGACTACAACCAGTTCGAAGTCGAAGCCGAAATGATGGGCGAAGCGCTGAACTACCTCGAAGACGGCATGGCTTGCGAAGTCGTGTTCTACAACGAGAAGGCGATCTCGGTCGAACTGCCGACGGTCCTCGTTCGCGAGATCACCTACACGGAACCGGCAGTCAAGGGCGACACGTCGTCGGGCAAGGTGCTGAAGAACGCCAAGCTCGCAACGGGCTTCGAACTGCAAGTGCCGCTGTTCTGCAACACCGGCGACAAGATCGAAATCGATACGCGCACGAACGAATACCGCAGCCGCGCGTAATCGCCGGCGATGCCCGCATCGAACAAAGCGCCCTTCGGGGCGCTTTTTGTTTGTCCGGCGCCAACAAGCGAGCGCGGGCCAGGCTCATGTAAAGCACAAAAGCCACCGGTAAAGATATTCAATTTGTATCATCGGTAACTGTTTTATAGCGCCGGAGAAATAATGCTCGTTACGCGTTCAGCGGGGCATAAAATCAGTCTTTAATCTGACATGCGGCTGCGGCCCCGATGACCGACAGCCCGCCTCTCTTGACTCGACTCGCGTCCACCATGCCACACGCCCTGATTGTCGAAGACGATCCCAACAGTCTGTCCGGCCTCACCGCGCTGCTCGCCGCGGACGGCTTCTCGGTCGACACGGCCACGTCGCTCGCCGAAGCGCGCACGGCGCTCGGCCGTTCGATTCCCGATGTCGTGCTCGTCGACCTGAACCTGCCGGACGGCAGCGGGTTCGACCTGCTCCAGCACCTGCCGCAGCAACAGCCGAACGGCTCGCTGCCCGTCATCGTGCTGACGGGCAATGCGACGGTCGAGAGCGCCATCGAGGGCCTGCGTCACGGCATCTGGGACTACCTGCTGAAGCCGATCAACATTCCGCGCCTGCGCAGTCTGCTCGCGCGGATTCCCCGCCCCTACGAACTGATCGACGAAGTGCAGTCGTTGCGCGCATCGCTGCGCCATCTCGGCCGCTTCGGCGCACTGGTCGGCCGCAGCGACGCGATGCAGCACGTGTACGACATGATCGAGCACAACGCGCGCACCGAAACGGCCGTCCTGTTCTCCGGCGAAGCCGGTACCGGCAAGAAGCTGGCCGCGCGCACGCTGCACGACCTGAGCCGGCGCCGCAAGGGGCCGTTCGTGTCGTTCGACTGCAGGACGATCGCGCAGGCCGGTCGGCACGGCGCATCGCTCGACAGCGTACTGTTCGGCCATGAGCGCGGCGCGTTCGACGGCGCCGAGCGCCGCGAATCGGGCCTGTTCGAGCAGGCCGGCGGCGGCACGCTGTTCCTCGACGAAATCACCGCGCTGCCGCTCGTGCTGCAAGAAGCGCTGCTGCATGCACTCGATTCGCAGAACTTCATGCGGATCGGCGGCACGAGTTCGATCACGAGCGATTTCCGGCTGATCGCGACCACCCGCCGCCCGGCGCGCGAAGCGGTCGCGAACGGTACGCTGCGCGAGGATCTGTGGTTGCGCCTCGACGCGGCGTCGATCACGATGCCGCCGCTGCGCGAGCGCGACGGCGATGCACTCGCGATCGGCGACGCGCTGATCGACGAGCTGAACCGCGAAGCGCGCGCAACCGGCCGCAGCACGACCGACAAACGCGCGGCACCGGGCTTCGTGCGCGAATGCCTGTCCTACGAATGGCCGGGCAACGTGCGCGAACTGCAGGAACGCGTGCGCTTCGCGTACGACGCATCGGGCGATTTCATCGAGACGCTGCGCGCGGGCGAGCCGAGTTTCTCGGCCGGCGCCGCGCTGAACGGCAGCAGCGTGCAGATCAAGGTCGGCACGCCGCTGTCCGACGTCGAGGATCTGCTGATCCGCGCGACCCTCGATGCGGTCGGCGGTACGCGCCACCGCGCGGCCACGCTGCTCGGCATCAGCCCGAAGACGCTGTACAACAAGCTGCAGCGGATGAAGGTGAACTGAGCGGGCGTCGATGCTTGCAGGCACTGGCGGAATCAGACCGTTAGTTGCGCCAAGAGAATCACCGTCCCCGCCCGCTTGACTCGTGACGCTACCCGGTTCGCACCTGCAGTAACTCATGAAAAAGCCGCGCAACTGCGCGGCTTTTTGTTTCGGCGACCGGGGAATGGCACACGTCGCGCCATCCCCTCCCCGCTCATGCCAGTGCGCTGCTCAACAGCGCCTGCGCCTGCAGGTATTCGGGCTGCGCGATCAGCTTGTCCCACTTGGGTGCCTTGCCGCGCGCGCGCATCCGCTTGAGGCGTCGCACCGACTCGTCCGTTGCCCGCGCTTTCAACCCGTTCAGCACGACCTCGGCCGCGTCCGGCTGGTTGCAGACGAGCACCATGTCGCAACCGGCAGCGAGCGCGGCGTCGGCCGCCTGCGTGAGCGTGCCGCCTTCGCGCGCGGCTTCCATCGACAGGTCGTCGCTGAAGATCGCGCCGGTGAAGCCGAGCCGCCCGCGCAGGATGTCCTGCAGCCACACGCGCGAAAAACCGGCCGGCCGCTTGTCGACCTGCGTGTAGATCACGTGCGCGGGAATCACCGCGGACAGCGACAAGCCGAGCCAGTCGTAAGGCGCGACGTCCTGCTTGAGGATCGCATCGAGCGTGCGGTCGTCGGTCGGCAGCGCGACGTGCGAGTCGGCCTCCGCGAAGCCGTGCCCCGGGAAATGCTTGCCGCAGTTCGCCATCCCGGCGAGCGACAGCCCGTGGTTCAGGCTCTTCGCGAGCAGCGTGACGACGCGCGCATCGCGATGAAACGCGCGATCGCCGATCACTTTCGAGTGCCCGTAATCGAGGTCGAGCACGGGGGTGAAACTCATGTCGATCCCGCATGCGCGCAATTCCGCGGCCAGGATATAGCCGACGGCCGTCGCGACCTTCGTCGCGAGCAGCACGTCGCGATCCCACAGCTCGCCGAGACGCCGCATCGCGGGCAGCACGGTGAAGCCGTCGGTGCGGAAACGCTGCACGCGCCCGCCTTCGTGATCGACAGCGATCAGGATGTCTTCGCGCACCGCGCGGATCGAGTCGGTCAGCGCGGTCAGTTGCGCACGGTTCTGGAAGTGCCGCGCGAACAGGATCACGCCGCCGGTATTCGGATGCGCGAGGCGCCGCGCATCGTCGCGCGACAGGGCCGTGCCAACGACGTCGAGCATGACCGGGCCGGGAGTCGTTTTCATCGAATCGGGAATTCCGTCAGGAGGAGGTTCGGGAAACAGGGGCAGGCACGGCGTCCGTCTCGGCGATCACGAACGACACCGCGTAGTCGCGCTCGTCGCTGACCGTCACGCGTGCCGTGATGCCGCGGGCGGCAAGCCAGTCGGCCAGCTCGCCCGACGCGACCACGTACGGCTCGCCGCTCGGGTGATTGAGGGTCTGCAGCGCACGCCACGTCATCGGCCAGTGCATGCCGAGCCCGATCGCCTTCGAGAACGCTTCCTTCGCGGAAAAGCGCGTCGCGAGGAACGCGATGCCGCGCGCCTCGGAGCGGGCGCGGCGCGCATGGAACACGCGCAGTTCGTCGGGGCCCAGCACCTTCTCGGCAAACCGGCCGCCCGTGCGTTCGAGCACGGCCGCGACGCGGCTCACCTGTGCGATGTCGGTACCGATACCGTAGATCGCCATGTCAGTACGCGCCGGTGTGGCCCGGCTGAGCCGGGTCAGGCATGACGCGCGATGCGCAGCGGCCTTTCATCTTCAACGCGCGCCGCCATGCAGCGCGGCAACGCGTGCGGCGACCATGATCGCCTTCATTTCGCGCACCGCATTGTCCCAGCCCGCGAAAATCGCGTGCGCGACGATCGCATGGCCGATGTTCAGCTCGACGATGCCGTCGATCGCGGCGATCTGCTGCACGTTCGTGTAGTGCAGCCCGTGACCGGCATTGACCTTCAGGCCAAGCTGCGCACCGGCCTGTACGCCCGCGACGATGCGCTCGTATTCGCGCTGCTGCTCGGCTTCGTCGTGCGCTTCGGCATAACGGCCCGTATGCAGCTCGATCACCGGCGCGCCTGCTTCGTGCGCGGCACGGATCTGCGTCTCGTCCGGGTCGATGAACAGCGACACGCGCACGCCCACGTCGGCAAGCTGCTTGCACGCCGCACGCACGGCCTCGAAGCGGCCGGCGACATCGAGACCGCCTTCGGTCGTCAGTTCCTCGCGCTTTTCGGGCACGAGGCACGCGTCGTGCGGGCGCACTTCGCAGGCGATATCGAGCATCTCGGCCGTCACCGCGCATTCGAGATTCATGCGCGTCTTCAGCAGCGGGCGCAGCTTGCGCACATCCGCATCGACGATGTGGCGACGATCCTCGCGCAGATGCAGCGTGATCGCGTCGGCGCCGGCTTCCTCGGCGGCGAGCGCGGCGCGGATCGGATCGGGATAGGTCGTGCCGCGCGCATTGCGCAGCGTCGCGACGTGGTCGATGTTCACGCCGAGGTCGATGGCGGTGGGCGTTGTCAGGAAGAAGCTCATAGGTTTTGCAGGTCGATCAGGATCTGACGCGTGGCAAGCGGCGTACCGCCGAGATAGGTGTTCAGCAGGAAGCGCATCAGCGTCTTGCTTTGCGCAACCGTCTGGGCTCGATGGTAATCGTCCTGCTCCATGTCGAGCAACGTCTGCCCGGAAATGACCGGCCAGTGCGACGGAACTTCGTCGTCCGCGTTGCGCACGCCGCGCTCGGGATCGAACACGTAGCGGCGGTCGGGCTCGACCGCGCGGCGCGCGACCGTGCGGTTCAGCGCCATCGCGTAGCCGGTCTCGCGCAACAGCACGCGCTCGAACGAGCGCAGTACCTGCACCGCGGGCTCGCCGTGGGCAAGGCGCGTGAGGGTCAGCACGTAGTGGTTGAAGAGCGGCGGCTGGGGATCCTCGCGCGCGCAGAATTTCACGAGCAGCTCGTTCGCGTAGAAGCCGCACAGCAGCCCGTCGCCGCCGAGCGGCAGCATCCCGCCGACCCACTCGGCGCCCGTGAGCGTGCGCACCTCGGATTTGCCCGACCACGACAGCAGCAGCGGCTGGAAAGTCTGCAGTACGCCGCGCAGCGCGGAGTGCGGGCGCTTCGCGCCCTTCGCGACGAGCGCGAGCCGGCCGTGATCGCGCGTCAGCACGTCGACGATCAGGCTCGTTTCACGATACGGGTAACTGTGCAGCACGAACGCCGGCTGCTCGGCGACGCGGAAATCGGACGTGCGAGACGTCGCGCGCCGCGCCTTGCGCGGCGGTTCGGGCGGTGCCGGCAGCGGCGCGTCGTTCGCGCCGGCCGTCACCGCGTCTTCGGTCGACGTCAGTGCGTCATTCGTACCCATAGGCGCGCAGCCCTGCCTCGTTGTCGGCCCAGCCGCTCTTCACCTTCACGAAGGTCTCGAGGTACACGGGGCCGTCGAACAGCTTCTCCATGTCCATCCGCGCCTCGGTGCTGATCTGCTTGAGCTTCTCGCCCTTCTTGCCGATCACCATCGCCTTGTGCGAATCGCGCTCGACGAGGATCGTCGCGAAGATGCGCTTCAGGCGCCCTTCCTCCTCGAACTTGTCGATCAGCACGGTGCTCGTGTACGGCAGTTCGTCGCCGGTCCAGCGGAACACCTTCTCGCGCAGGATTTCGGCGGCGAGGAAACGCGAGCTGCGGTCGGTCAGCTCGTCCTCGCCGTAGATCGGCTCGCCTTCCGGCAGGTACGGCTTGATCGTGTCCAGCAGGCGCTTGATGTCTTCCGGACGCTGCGCCGACAGCGGCACGAGTTCGGTGAATTCGCGCAGCGTGCTCATCTGCTGCATGAACGGGAACAGCGACGCCTTGTCGGTCACGCGGTCGATCTTGTTCGCGATCAGCAGCGTCGGCATGCCCGGCGGGATCAGGTCGAGCACCTTCTGGTCGTCGGGCCCGAAACGGCCGGCCTCGATCACGAACAGGATCACGTCGACCGACGTGAGCGTCGACGTGACCGCGCGGTTCAGCGAACGGTTCAGCGCGGTGCTGTGGCGGGTCTGGAAGCCCGGCGTGTCGACGAACACGAATTGCGCGTCGTCGAACGTATTGATGCCGGTGATGCGGTGGCGGGTCGTCTGCGCCTTGCGCGACGTGATGCTGATCTTCTGGCCGACGAGTGCGTTCATCAACGTCGACTTGCCGACGTTCGGGCGGCCCACGATCGCGATCATGCCGCAACGGAAACCGGTAGGAGCGGGAGTGTTCATATCGTTTGGGAGACAGGTTCGGAAACGGCCGCGCGGCGCGCGGCACGATCGATGGGCAATTCAGTGGTCGGCATCGGCCACGCGCGCCTGCGCGGCAGCGAGGCTCACGCCGCCCGGCGGCGTCTCGGAATCCGGTGCCGCCGTGTCGCGCGTGCGCGCAGCCGTGCGCGAAGCGGAGTCGGTACCGGCGGAAGTCTTGTCGGCAGACGCGGGGGCCGGATCGGCGGCCTGCGCAGCCGGCTTGTCGGCTGCGCGTGCGGCGGGCACGGCTTCAGCGGGCTTCTCCGCGGACTTGTCGGGTCGCTCGGCCGGCTTCTCGGCCGGCTTTTCAGCAGCCTTGTCGACCGCCGGCTTCGCCGCCCGCTCACCCTTCTCGGCAGATGCGTCGACATGCGCCGCGCGAATCGCGGCCATCGGCGCCGCGGCCGGCTCATTACCGGTCGCTGCGGCCGCCGCGGTTGCCGCGGGCGCTGCACCAGCCGCCCTCGCCTCGCGCGCCGCCGCGCGTTCCTTGCGCTCCGGCGAGCGCAGGTCGAGTGCTTCCTGCACGCCCTTCACGCCCGGTACGATTTCGGGCTCGACATGCTTCGACCCGCGTGCGTTTTTCGAGCGCTTCGGCTTGGCGGCCAGCATCGGCGCGGCCGCCATCACCTCGTCGAGCGCCTTCTTCGCGGCGGCCTGCTCGGCCGCGCGCCGGCTCGCCCCGGAGCCCGACACCTTCACGTCGAGCTTCGGCACCGTGCATTCGACTTCGAATTGCTGATTGTGCGCCGCACCATGCGTCGCGACCACCGTGTAGGTCGGCAGCGCGATCTTGTGCCCCTGCAGGTATTCCTGCAGCAGCGTCTTCGCGTCCTTGCCGAGCGTGCGCGGATCGATGTGGTCGAGAATCGGGATATAGAGGCGCTTGATGACCCCTTGGGCGGCTTCGAAGCCGCCATCGAGGAACACCGCCCCGATGATGGCTTCGAACGCGTCCGCGAGGATCGACGGGCGGCGGAACCCGCCGCTGCGCAACTCCCCCTCGCCGAGCCGCAGCCCGTCCGAGATATTCAGGGCCTGAGCAATTTCGTACAGCGACTGCTGTTTGACGAGGTTGGCGCGTACGCGCGACAGATCGCCTTCGTCCAGCTTGCTGAAACGCTGGAACAAAAGGGCAGCCACCGCGCAATTCAGAACGGAATCGCCGAGAAACTCGAGCCGTTCGTTGTGCGTGGCACTGTGACTACGATGGGTCAAAGCCTGGCGCAACAATTCCGCATTGCGAAATTCGTAGCGCAGCCGGCTTTCCAACTGGGATAGGGGCATGTGCAGGAGTATAACGCGGGCGCCGGTCGGGCCGAAACGGCACGGCCGGACGCGAAAAGGCGTGACGAGGCGGTGTTACCGCCGGTTCTTAAAGTAGTTCGGCAATACGCGACGCGGCCCGTGCGTCGCGTATTGCGAGTGACCCGGATGCGATCAGTTGAAGGAACCGATGCGCTTGAGGTCGCTGAAGTTCATCCAGATGAAGAACGCGCGGCCGACGATGTTCTGGTCCGGCACGAAACCCCAGTAGCGGCTGTCCGCACTGTTGTCGCGGTTGTCGCCCATCATGAAGTAGTGACCGGGCGGCACCTTGCAGATCACGCCGCGGCTGTTGTACGTGCAGTTGTCGCGAAACGGATAGTCGTATGCGCCCATCACGAACGGCGGCACGGCCGGGTTGTTGAGGATCGCGTTCTTCTTGTTGCCGATCGTTTCCTCGAACTGCTTCGCGTAATTCTGGCGCTCGTCGTCGAAGAAATCGGGCAGCGGCGTTTCGGGCACCGGCTGGCCGTTGATCGTGAGCTGCTTGTCCTGATATGCGACGGTGTCGCCCGGCAGGCCGATCACGCGCTTGATGTAGTCGACCGACTCATCCTTCGGATAGCGGAACACGACGACGTCGCCGCGCGACAGCGGGCTGCCCTGCGTGATCTTCGTGTTCGTCACCGGCAGGCGCAGCCCGTATTCGAACTTGTTGACGAGGATGAAGTCGCCGACGAGCAGCGTCGGCACCATCGAGCCCGACGGAATCTTGAACGGCTCGACGACGAACGAACGCACGACGAACACCGCCAGGATCACCGGGAAGAAGCTCGCGGTGTACTCGAGCCACCATGGCTGGCGCAGCTTTTCGTCGCGCAGCTTCGAACGCGTCTGCACCGCGTTTTCATCCGCGAAACGCTTGTCGATGCGCGACTGCTGGCGATCGAACTCCTCGATCGCCGAGTCGGCCGCCTTGCGTCGCTGCGGCAGGAACACCAGTTTGTCCAGCACCCACGCTACGCCCGTCAAGATGACGAGCACAAAAAGAATCAGCGCAAAATTCATAAAAGGAACAGTCCTGTTATTTGTCTTCGACGCGCAAGATCGCAAGGAACGCTTCCTGCGGGATCTCGACCGAACCCACCTGCTTCATCCGTTTCTTGCCTTCCTTCTGCTTTTCGAGCAGCTTCTTCTTTCGCGTGATGTCGCCGCCGTAGCACTTCGCAAGCACGTTCTTGCGCAGCGCCTTGATGTTCTCGCGCGCAACGATGTGCGCGCCGATCGCGGCCTGGATCGCCACGTCGTACATCTGGCGCGGGATGATCTCGCGCATCTTCGCGGCCACTTCGCGGCCGCGGTATTGCGACTGCGAGCGGTGCACGATGATCGACAGCGCATCGACCTTGTCGCCGTTGATCAGCATGTCGACCTTCACGACGTCCGACGAACGGTATTCCTTGAACTCGTAGTCCATCGACGCGTAGCCGCGCGACACCGACTTCAGGCGATCGAAGAAATCGAGCACGATCTCGGCCATCGGGATCTCGTACGTGAGCTGTACCTGGCGGCCGTGATACTGCATGTTGATCTGCGAGCCGCGCTTCTGCTCGCACAGCGTGATCACCGAGCCCACGTAGTCCTGCGGCATGTACAGGTTCACGGTGACGATCGGCTCGCGCACTTCGGCGATGCGGCCGGGCTCCGGCATCTTCGCCGGGTTCTCGACCATGATCGTCGAGCCGTCGCTCTGCACGACCTCGTAGACGACCGTCGGTGCGGTCGTGATGAGATCCATGTCGAACTCGCGCTCGAGCCGCTCCTGCACGATTTCCATGTGCAGCAGCCCGAGGAAGCCGCAGCGGAAACCGAAACCGAGTGCCTGCGACACTTCCGGCTCGTACTGCAGCGACGCGTCGTTCAGCTTCAGCTTCTCGAGCGATTCGCGCAGCGCGTCGTACTGGTTCGCTTCAACCGGATACAGCCCCGCGAACACCTGCGGCTTCACTTCCTTGAAGCCCGGCAGCGGCTCGGCGGCAGCCTTGGTCGCATGCGTGACGGTATCGCCGACCTTCGCGGCCGTCAGTTCCTTGATGCCGGCGATGATGAAGCCGACCTGCCCCGCCGACAGCGATTCGAGATTGCGCGATTTCGGCGTGAACACGCCGACGTGCTCGACCGGATACTGCGCGCCGGTCGCCATCATCTTGATCTTGTCCTTCGGACGCAGCGTGCCGTTGACGATGCGCACCAGCATCACGACGCCGACGTAGTTGTCGAACCACGAGTCGATGATCAGCGCCTGCAGCGGCGCGGCCGGATCGCCCTTCGGCGGCGGCACCTTCGCGATCAGCGCTTCGAGGACGTCCTCGACGCCGAGGCCCGTCTTCGCGCTGCAGCGCGTCGCGTCGGTCGCGTCGATGCCGATCACGTCCTCGATCTCCTCGATCGCGTTCTCGGGGTTCGCGGCCGGCAGGTCGATCTTGTTCAGCACGGGAACGACCTCGACGCCGAGCTCGATCGCCGTATAGCAGTTCGCGACCGTCTGCGCCTCGACGCCCTGGCTCGCATCGACGACCAGCAGCGCGCCTTCGCACGCGGACAGCGAACGGCTGACTTCGTACGAGAAGTCGACGTGCCCCGGCGTGTCGATCAGGTTCAGGTTGTAGACCTTGCCGTCGCGCGCGCGATAGGACAGCGCGGCTGTCTGCGCCTTGATCGTGATGCCGCGCTCGCGCTCGATATCCATCGAGTCGAGCACCTGCGCTTCCATTTCACGGTCGGCGAGGCCGCCGCATACCTGGATGATGCGATCCGCGAGCGTCGACTTGCCATGGTCGATGTGCGCGATGATCGAGAAATTGCGAATATGATCCATTCAGTGCCGATCAAGCGAAAAAGGCGCGCTCGACGACCGCTGAGCACGCCTTGTGTAAGTCGGTGAAAAAACGGCTTATTTTAGCCGAAAAGGCCTTCGCCGGGCGGTATTTCCGACGCCGGCCCGCGCGGCACCCTACCGGGGCCGCCCGCCGGGCAAAGCCCGGTGCCAGGCGCCGCCGCTAGGCAGCAGCCCGGCTTCAGCGCCGGGCCGCGAGCGCGTCGTGCACCTTCGCGGCGTCGAACCGGTGGCGGCACACTTCCGCACCGTCCAGCAGCAGCACGGGCACGTCCTCGTCGTAGCGGGCGACGAGTGCCGCATCGGTATCGATGTCGATGTAATCGACCGCAACACCGAATTCGGCCGCCACCGGCGCCAGGGCGTCGCGCATGTCGTCGCACAGGTGGCACCAGCCGCGGCCGTAGAGCGTGAACATCGGCGCGTTATTTCTGGCGCGGCCGCACGGGCACGAACTGCGTATTGTCGCCGCGCCGCACGAGTACCGCGACCGCCTTCTGCGGATCGAGCTGCGCGGTCACTTCGGCGAACTGCTTCGCGTTCGTGATGTCGGTGTCGCCGACACGCAGCACGATGTCGCCGCGCTGCAAGCCCGCACGGGCGGCCGGGCCGTCGACGCCGTCGATCTGCACGCCGTTCTTCAGCTTCAGCGTCTTCATCTGCTCCGCCGTCAGGTCGCTGACCGTCAGACCGAGCGAGTTGGCCTGGCGCGGCTTCTGCGGCGCGTTCTTGCGCTGCTCGGCCTTCGCCGTCGATTCGGCCGGGGTTTCCGCGATCGTGATCGGCAGATCGCGTGCCTGACCCTTGCGCCACAAGCTGACCGTCGCCTTCGTGCCCGGCTTCGTGTCGCCGACCATGCGCGGCAGATCCGACGCCGTGTCGACCGAACGGCCATTGAACTTCAGGATGATGTCGCCCGGCTGGATGCCCGCCTTGTCGGCCGGACCGCCCGGCTCGACGCTGCTGACGAGCGCGCCCTCCGCCTTCGGCAGCCCGATCGAGTCGGCCACGTCCTTCGTCACTTCGCCGATCGCCACCGCGATCCGGCCGCGCGTGACCTTGCCCGTCGCCTTCAGCTGGTCGGCCACGCGCATCGCCTCGTCGATCGGAATCGCGAACGAGATGCCCATGAAGCCGCCGGTACGGCTGTAGATCTGCGAGTTGATGCCGATCACCTCGCCCTGCATGTTGATCAGCGGGCCGCCCGAGTTGCCGGGGTTCACGGCGACGTCGGTCTGGATGAACGGCAGGTAGTCGCCCGTGTTGCGGCTCTTCGAGCTGACGATGCCGGCCGTCACCGTGTTGTCGAGGCCGAACGGCGAACCGATCGCGACGACCCACTCGCCGACACGCACCTTGTTCGAATCGCCGATCGCGACGACCGGCAGGTTCGACGCCTGGATCTTGACGACCGCGACGTCCGTGCGATCGTCGACGCCGATCAGCTTCGCCTTGAATTCGCGCTTGTCGGTCAGCGTCACGTAGATGGTGTCCGCATCGTCGACGACGTGCGCATTGGTCATCACGTAACCGTCGGCCGACACGATGAAACCCGAGCCGACGCCGCGATTCTGTTCGGTGTCGGGCGGATTGTCCGGCGCCGGCGCGTTCTTCGGGTTGCCGCCACCATTGCCGGGCGCCTGCGGCAGCGGAATGCCGAAGAAGCGCCGGAAGAATTCCGACATGTCGCCGTTGTCGAAGCCCGGCGGGAGCATCCCGCGCGGGCCGCTGCTCGTCGGCACGTTGGCGGTGGTCCGGATGTTCACGACGGCCGGCCCGACCTTTTCGACCAGATCGGCGAAGTCGGGCAGGCTGGCAGCGGGAGCCGTCACCGCGACCGCGGTATGTGGCACGAGCGGCAGGCAGGCAGACAGCGCCGCCGCCGCGAGCCATTTGCGCAGCGTGAGTTTCATCATGTCGGAAGCCGTAGCGTTACTTGGAAGCCTTGTATTCTATGGCAGACGCGAACTGCTGCAACGTAGCCGGCGGCACTTCGCCGAGCACGGTGATCCAGTAGTCGCCGCGGCGCTTCACGAGAACGTTCGTTGCACCGGTGCTGCCCGCGCCTTCCTTGCGCGTATTCTTTTCGGCCGGCTCGATGAAAACCGAGATCGTCGCGAGACCATCGGTGAAGACGGCCTGATCGACCGGAATCGGCGGCTCACCCGCGTCGCGCGCGGCCATCGGCCGGCGCACCTCACGAATCTTCTGGAAACCGGCGACACTCGGTGCGAGTTGCCAGCCCTGCGCTTCCATGTCGACCGTCGCGACCGGCGGACGTACGACCGTCCAGCCGCTCAGGTTGCGCATGCCGGCCGCGATCGCGGCCTTGTCGCCGTTTGCGCCGCCCGTCTGCAATTGCGAGAACGCGATCTGCTCGAGCACGTGATCGTTCGCATCGAGCGTCTGCGAACGCAGCAGCAGCCCCGTGCGCGCATCGGCCCACAGCTTGTACGTGAAGCGGTATGCGTCCTTCGGCACGAGCTCGACGACCTGCGCGTCGATCCCCGCGACACGATCCTTGCCGAGCGACTTCGCGTCGTAGACGGACATCACGTGCTCGCCGCTCGCGCCGAGCAGCGCGGGGAACGAGTCGCGCGTCTGACGGCGCTCGACCACGCACAGCTTGCGCTCGGGTACGAACGTGTACAGCTCGTCGTTGTGGCGCAGCAGCTTGCGCGGCTTGCCGTCGAGCGTCTCGATGCGTTCGAACTCGCCGTCGCGGGACGCGACGTGCGCAATGCGCGACGACTGCACATACCCGCCGCGCTGATAGACGAACGTGCCTTCGTAGCTCTGCTGCTGCGCCGCTTGCTGGACGCGGTCGAGCCAGTCCGCGGCACCCTTGCGGGTCGCGACGGGATCGTCCGGTTGCTGGGCGCTGGCAGGAAGGGATTGAACGGACAACAGGGCGGCTGCGCAAAGCAGGAGGGCCGGCAGCCGCTTCCATCCGGAGATGGCTTGATTCAACTGCAATGTCCGCATCGGGTTTATTGGCCTGGCGTGGTGGTCACGGCAGCGCGGATCAGCGGCATCGAACCCGTGACGACGGGCTGCTGCGCGAATTGCTGGTGCGCTTCAAGGTATTGGTCGAGGCTGGCGTCGCGGATGATGTTGACGTCCTGCAGCCCCGGCTGGGCCGATGCCTGCGCAACCGTCACGCGCTGCAGGTTGCCGCCTTGCGGCGCACCGGCCGACGCGACCTGGACGGCGCCCGGGGCACCGGCCGTCTGCATTTGCGGGACGACGATCCACGTCAGCGTGGCCGCCGCGGCGGCAACCGCGAACGCGGGCACGACGCGCCGGCGCAGCGACAGCAGCTTGCGCGCGACGGGCGCTGCCGCCGGCGCGAGCAGGTGCGGCTCGCTTTCGAGCGCAGCCGACATGCGCGCGGTGAACGCGACGCTCAGCGCGGGCGACAGCGCCAGTTCGTCCGAGCGCAGCGCATCGCCGATCAGGTGGTAATGGGCCCACGCAGCGCGATCCGCGCGGTTGAGCTCAGCCAGAAACTGCCCGTTGTCCGGGCCATCGAACATTTCGCCGTCGACCAGCGCGGAAAGGCGCTCGCCGCGCGAGCACGCTTGCGACTGCGTATTGACCGACCCCATGATGCTCCCCATCTTGCACACCCCGTCGTGACTTCACGACTCTAACCGTAACTAGACCCCGACCCGCGTCGCTCCGCCTGTCGCGCTTACCAGCGCTTGCCTTCGGGCGTATCGAGCAGCGGACGCAATTTGGCAGCGATTGCCTCGCGTGCACGGAAGATCCGCGACCGGACCGTCCCGATCGGACAGCCCATCATTTCCGCGATCTCTTCGTAGCTCAGGCCCTCGATCTCGCGCAGCGTAATTGCCTGGCGCAGTTCCTCGGGCAGCAGAGCCATGGCAGCGTTGACCGTCTCGGCAATCTGCTTGCTCATCAACATCGACTCAGGCGTGTTGATATCCCTTAGTTGGTCTGCGTCGGAGAAAGTTTCCGCTTCCTCCGCATCGGCCTCGGTCGAGGTCGGCGCCCGGCGGCCTTGCGTCGCAAGGTAGTTCTTCGCCGTGTTGACGGCAATTCGGTACAACCACGTATAGAACGCCGATTCGCCGCGGAATTGCGGCAGCGCACGATACGCCTTGATGAACGCGTCCTGGGCCACATCCTCGACCTCGGCGGGATCCCGCACGAGGCGCGAGATCAGCCGAATGATCTTGCGGTGGTATTTGGAGACCAGGAGTTCGAACGCCGCCTTGTCGCCCTTCTGTACGCGTTCGACCAGAGCCTGATCGATTTCTTTTTCACTCACCTGACAAATCCGTTAACTAGGGATGCAACGCGGAGCGTCATTGTAACGTTCCCGCGCCGGACGCTGGTTACGGTACGTAACCGCGCCGCCGTCATGCCCGCCCCACCGCGCCCGCCGTCTTCGCCAGCACGGAAAGCGCGCTGAACGATGCGGCGTCGAGCGCATCGGCCGGAATCAGCAGCGGCCGGGCCCGCCGGGCACCCTGCCCGACCGACAGCACCAGCAGCAGGCTGCTCCAGTGCGCATGCCCCGTCACGCGGCCACGGGCCAGCAGGCGCCCGGTGCGGCCAAACGCCGCAATTTCCCCGAACGCGTCGATCCGCAGCTCGGCCGGCAGCCGGCGGGCACAGGCCCGTGCGGCGCATACGGCCAGCAGCGCGGCCGTCACGGCCGACACGCATGCGCCCGCAGCAGCGCCCGCGCGCGGCGCCCAGAACAGGTAGGCCGACGCGGCAGCCGACGCGACGAACGCGGCCAGCACGACATATGACACGGCCGAGGCCCGCAACGCAAAGCGCTGCGGACGCCCGGCCGGCGCATCGAATGGACTCGTCAAGTGACTGCGGCGTCAGACGCGCTTGAACACCAGCGTGCCGTTGGTACCGCCGAAGCCGAAGTTGTTCTTCACGGCCACGTCGATCTTCATGTCACGTGCGGTGTTCGCGCAGTAATCGAGATCGCACTCGGGGTCCTGGTTGAAGATGTTGATGGTCGGCGGCGACACGTTGTTGTGCAGCGCGAGCACCGTGAACACCGACTCGAGGCCGCCCGCGCCGCCCAGCAGGTGGCCCGTCATCGACTTCGTCGAGTTCACGACGATCTTGTACGCATGCTCGCCGAAGGCCGCCTTCACCGCGTCGGACTCGTTCTTGTCGCCCAGCGGCGTCGACGTGCCATGCGCGTTCAGGTACTGGACCTCGTCCGCGTTCACGCCGGCGTCGCGCAGTGCCGCGACCATGCAGCGGCGCGGGCCGTCCATGTTCGGCGCGGTCATGTGGTACGCATCGCCCGTCATGCCGAAGCCCGAGACTTCCGCGTAGATCTTCGCACCGCGCGCCTTCGCCGCTTCGTATTCCTCGAGCACCATCACGCCCGCACCTTCGCCCAGCACGAAGCCGTCGCGGTCCTTGTCCCACGGTCGGGACGCGGTGGCCGGATCGTCGTTGCGGGTCGACAGCGCGCGCGCTGCCGCGAAACCGCCGATGCCGAGCGGCGACACCGTCGATTCGGCGCCGCCCGCGACCATCACGTCGGCGTCGCCGGCCTGGATCAGGCGCGCCGCGAGGCCGATGCTGTGCAGGCCGGTCGTGCAGGCCGTGACGGCCGCGAGGTTCGGGCCCTTCAGGCCGAACATGATGCTCAGGTGACCCGAGATCATGTTGATGATCGAGCCCGGCACGAAGAACGGCGAAATCCGGCGCGCGCCGCGATCGACGTAGGTCTGGTGCGTATCTTCGATCATCGGCAGGCCGCCGATGCCGGAACCGACCAGCACGCCGATGCGTTCCGCATTGGTTTCGTTCACTTCCAGCCCGCTGTCCTTGATGGCCTGGACGCCGGCGGCGATGCCGTAATGGATGAACGTATCCATGTTCCGGGCTTCCTTCGCCGGGATGTACTCCTCGGCGCTGAACCCCTTCACTTCGCCCGCAAAATGGACGGCGAGGTTCGACGGGTCGAACTTCGTGACGGTGGCAATGCCGGACTTGCCGGCGACGAGATTGGCCCAGCCGTCGGCAACATTATTGCCAACAGGCGAAATCAGCCCCAGGCCTGTAACAACAACACGACGGCGGCTCACGGTAACCTCTTTTCCATTATTGGATGACAAAAACAAAAGCCACAGTGGCCACAGGAACCAGCCCTGCGAGCCCTGTGGCTGTTAGTCCGTCCGGCGCGAGGCCGGCAGGATGGCGCGTCAATCGCGAAGATCGCGGCGACGTGGCGGACAAGCGCGAAAGGCGCCTGTTACGCCTTGACGTTTGCGCGAGCGTAGTCGATCGCTTGCTGAACGGTCGTGATCTTCTCTGCTTCTTCGTCCGGGATTTCCATGCCGAACTCGTCTTCGAGAGCCATCACCAGTTCGACGGTGTCGAGCGAGTCGGCGCCCAGGTCGTTCACGAACGAAGCTTCGTTCTTGATCTCGGCTTCCGCGACGCCCAGTTGTTCAGCGACGATCTTCTTGACACGTTGTTCGATGTTGTCCATTACCCCTCCGAGGGAAAGTTCAGATTTACAAGTGCGCGCATTTTATCAGGTTTGCTGACGCCAAAACGCGCGTTGGCTTGATGGTCGATCAAGCGCCGATCCGCCTGAAAAACGGGATACGGCGCGGATGGTAAACGAAAATCGTTACGACATGTACATGCCGCCGTTCACGTGCAGCGTCGTACCGGTGATGTAACCGGCCTGCGGCGATGCGAGGAACGCGACGGCATGGGCAATGTCTTCCGGGCTGCCGAGGCGGCCGAGCGGAATCTGGGTCTTGAGCGCGGCCTGCTGTTCTTCCGGCAGCGTCTTCGTCATGTCGGTGTCGATGAAGCCCGGCGCCACACAGTTCACGGTGATGCCGCGGCTGCCGATTTCACGTGCGAGCGCACGGGTCATGCCCGCGACGCCGGCCTTCGCAGCCGCGTAGTTGACCTGACCCGGGTTACCGGCCGAGCCGACCACCGACGTGATGTTGATGATGCGCCCGCCACGCGCCTTCATCATCGGGCGCAGCACCGCGCGCGACAGGCGGAACACCGACTTCAGGTTGGTGTCGATCACTGCGTCCCAGTCCTCGTCCTTCATCCGCATCGCGAGCTGGTCCTGCGTGATGCCCGCGTTGTTGACGAGCACGTTCAGCGCACCGAATTCCTTCACGGTCGCGTCGATCAGCGCCTCGGCGGCTGCCGCGTCGTTGACGTTCAGCACCGCACCGCGACCCGTGACGCCCGCTTCCGCGAACGCCGCGGTGATCGCTGCGGCGCCCGACTCACTCGTCGCCGTGCCGATCACCGTCGCGCCCAGGCGCGCGAGTTCGAGCGCGATCGAACGGCCGATGCCGCGCGATGCGCCGGTAACGATCGCAACCTGTTTATCGAGAGTCTTGTCCATGAATCGAATATCCGTCTCTTGAGAAAAGGCGCCGCGTCAGGCGGTCACCAGCTTGAGCGCTTCGTCGAGCGACGCCGGATCGAACACCGACGCACCCGTCAGGTTGCTGTCGATGCGCTTCGTCAGGCCGGCGAGCACCTTGCCCGGACCGCATTCGATCACGTGCGTGACGCCCGTGCCTGCGATGTGCTGCACGCACTCGACCCAGCGCACCGGGCCCGCGGCCTGGCGCACCAGCGCGTCCTTGATCGCGGCCGGATCGCTGACCACGGCGACGTCGATGTTGTTGACGACCGGAATCTGCGGCGCCTTCACGTCGACGTTCGCGAGGTAGTCGCGCAACTGATCCGACGCCGGCTTGAGCAGCGACGAATGGAACGGCGCCGACACCGGCAGCGGCAGCGCGCGCTTCGCGCCCTTCGCCTTCGCGATCTCGCAGGCCTTTTCGACCGCGGCCTTGTTGCCTGCGATAACGACCTGTGCAGGCGCATTGAAGTTCACTGCTTCGACGACGCCCGCTTCCGCGGCTTCCGCGCATACCGCACGCACCGTGTCGTCATCGAGCCCCAGGATCGCGGCCATGCCGCCCTGGCCGACCGGCACGGCCGTCTGCATCGCCTGCGCGCGAAAGCGCACGAGCGGCACGGCATCCTTGAACGCGAGCGCGCCGGCGGCGACGAGCGCCGTGTATTCGCCGAGGCTGTGGCCGGCGACGATCGACGGCGCCGGGCCGCCCGCCTGCTGCCACGCGCGATAGCACGCATAGGCCGCGGTCAGCATCACGGGCTGCGTGTTGGCGGTGAGGTTCAGCTCTTCGGCCGGGCCTTCGGCGATCAGCTTGCCGAGATCCTGATTGAGTGCATCGGACGCCTCCTGGAGCGTCTCGCGCACGACGGCCAGATCGGCGAATGCGTTGAGCATGCCGACCGCCTGCGAGCCCTGCCCCGGAAATACGAATGCAAATTTCATATCGTCCCCAATTGAATCGATTCGGACGGCGCGCACGAATGGCGCGCCGGTGGGATCCGCGCGCAGCAGTCGCGCGCCGCGGATCAGTAGCGGAAGACCGACGCGCCCCAGGTGAAGCCGCCGCCGACGCCTTCGATCAGCACGTGCTGGCCACGCTGGATGCGACCGTCGCGTACCGCGGTATCGAGCGCCAGCGGGATCGACGCGGCCGACGTGTTGCCGTGCTGGTCGACCGTCACGACCATGCGCTCCTGCGGCAGGCCGAGCTTGCGGCAGGTGCTGGTCATGATGCGGATGTTGGCCTGGTGCGGAATCAGCCAGTCGATCTGCTCGGGCGCGAGATTCGCCTTCGCGAGCGCCTCGATCGCGACCTTCTCGAGCACGTTGACCGCGAGCTTGAACACGGCCTGCCCGTCCATGTACAGGAACGCGCTGCCTTCGATCACGCCGCGGTTGACGTTGCCCGGCGTGCAGAGGATATGCGAGTAGCTGCCGTCCGCGTGCAGCGCGCTGCCGAGCACGCCCGGCTCTTCCGACGCGGACAGGATCACCGCGCCCGCGCCGTCGCCGAACAGCACGCAGGTCGTGCGGTCCTTGAAGTCGAGAATGCGCGAGAACGTCTCCGCGCCCACCACGAGCGCGGTGCGGTGCTGGCCGCTGCGGATGAAGCTGTCGGCCGTCGCCATCGCGTACGCGAAGCCCGAACACACGGCCTGCACGTCGAAGGCCGCGCCGCCGTTCTTGATGCCGAGCTTGTTCTGCAGCAGGCACGCGGTGCTCGGGAACACGAAATCGGGGGTCGAAGTCGCGACGATGATCAGGTCGATCGACTGCGGATCGATGCCGGCGGCCTCGATCGCTCGACGCGACGCCTCGAGCGCGAGGTCGCTGGTCGTGACGTCCGGTGCGGCGAAATGGCGCGCATGGATGCCCGTGCGCGCAACGATCCATTCATCGCTCGTCTCGATGCCTTCCTTCGCAAGACGATCGGTCAACTGCTGGTTCGTGACGCGGTCAGGCGGCAGGTAGCTGCCCGTGCCGAGCACGCGGGAATAGAGAGTCGATTGGGCCATTTATGCTTTAGAGGATTGCGCAGCGGAAGGTTCGGCGTGATGGCCTGCGGCGGGGCTTGCATGGCCCGCGCCGCCCGCGTTGTGTTCGCCGTCGCCGAGCGACACCGAATTATCCGCCATCGCACGCGTGAGGCGCTCCAGCACGCCGTTTTTGACGGCATCATACCCGCGTTTGATTGCCCACTCAAACGCGTAGGCATCGGCCGAACCATGGCTCTTGATCACGAGGCTCTTCAGCCCCAGCAGCGCCGCGCCGTTGTACTGGCGGTGATCGACGCGCTTCTTGAAACGCATCAGGACAGGCAGCGCGAGCAGCGCCATCAGCTTCGACATCAGCGAGCGGCCGAACTCTTCGCGGATGATGTCCGACAGCATCTGCGCGAGCCCCTCGGACGTCTTCAGCGCGACGTTGCCGACGAAGCCGTCGCACACGATCACGTCGACCGTGCCCTTGTAGATGTCGTTGCCTTCGACGTTGCCACGGAAGTTGAGCGTGCTGGCGCGCAGCAGTTCGCCTGCGCGCTTGATCGTCTCGTTGCCCTTGATCATCTCTTCGCCGATGTTCAAGAGGCCGATCGTCGGACGCTCCTTGCCTTCCAGCGCAGCCACGAGCGCGTGCCCCATTTCCGCGAACTGCAGCAGGTGCTGCGGCTCGCAGTCGACGTTCGCGCCGAGGTCCAGCATCATCGTGTAGCCGGTCGGGTTCGGCAGCGCGAACGCGATCGCGGGCCGCTCGATGCCGGGCAGCGTCTTGAGTACGTAACGGGAAACGGCCATCAGCGCGCCGGTATTGCCGGCGGAGATGCAGGCCTGCGCCGCGCCTTCCTTGACGTGGTTGAGTGCGACGCGCATCGAAGAATCCTTCTTCTTGCGCAGCGCCACTTCGACAGGGTCGTCCATCGCCACGACTTCGGTGGCGGGAACGATGGTCAGCGCGGGATCGTCGAGGACTTTCAGCTTTTTCAGCTGAGCGCGGATCGCGCTTTCGATGCCGACGAGCATCAGGTGCGCATCGGGATGCGCGCGGACGAACTTGACTGCCGCGGGAACGGTCACGGACGGGCCGTGGTCGCCTCCCATGCAATCGATTGTGAGCTTTACGGTCATGGAATGCGACGAATTTCAGGCACAAAAAAGCGGCAGTTGAATGCCGCCTTTTTGTTGAGCCAGGAAAGTGTCAAGCGAACCAGTTGTCACGCGAACGGCAAACGTAGCGCGCAACGCGTGACTTGACGCTTAGTCGTTCTTCGTCTTGACGACTTTCTTGCCGCGGTAGTAGCCGTTCGGGCTGACGTGGTGACGCAGGTGCACTTCACCCGTGCTCGGCTCGACTGCCAGCGGCGCTGCCGTCAGGAAATCGTGCGAACGATGCATGCCGCGCTTCGACGGCGACTTCTTGTTTTGCTGGACTGCCATGACTAACTCCTAAATAATTTTCCGGATTCTAACACAGCCCGATCCGGCGCTTAACTACCCTGGCCCAAAGCCTTTACGCCTTCCCGCGCCACAACTGCTTAGTGTTTCTTGGTGCCGTCACCGCCCTTCTTCAGCGCTTCCAGCGCCGCGAACGGATTCGGCCGTTTGCCTTCGTCCCCGGCTTCGTCGGACTCCTCGTCCGTCTCTTCCGCGGGACCGCTCGCACCCGACACGAGGCTTTCGTGAACTGCCGGGCAAACCTCGTGCTTGGGCACGAGCGGCAACGAAAGCAGCAATTCCTCTTCGATCAAGTCGACGAGATCGAACTGGCGTGAGCCCACGATCACATCGGCTTCATCGTCGTCGAGCGGAAATTCTTCAGCTTCTTCTTCGGTCGCGACGACCCGGTACGTCATGTCGACGTCGAACGTCTGGTCGTACGGGGTCATGCAGCGCTGGCACGTGAGCCATGCATGACCGTGCACCGCGAGGCGCAGATACGGCTGCTGCCCGTCGGCGCCGTCGTCCTGCAACTCCTTCTGGGTGAACCCTTCCGCCTGCCATGTGAAGACCGTGTCGCGATCTGGCGCGTCCGCGGGCACTTCGTTTAACATGCGCGGCAGTTGCGAGAGGTGCACCGCGCCTGCTGCCTGCCGCCCGCTGCGGGCGAACTCGAACAGGTCGACTGCATGCGGATCAAGTGGCGCCGCAGCAGGTTTGCCAGAAGAAGTGTTCATGTGCGCTCCTGCCTACAGGCTGACTTGCGGATCCGGCTTGGCACCGCTCGCGTACGGGTGACCGTACTTTACTTCCGAAGACCCGGCAGGCGCCACCACAACGGAAGCCTGCCGACGAAAAGCGGGAAAGCATACCTGTTTTACCTTTTGCAGTCAATCACTTAAGCTTGCGTCCGCAGCAACGCTGCGCAACACCCGACGACTCACCAATCCCACCGACCATGCCGGATACCGTTTGCCGCCCGCCGCGGCTGATTCTTGCCTCCAGTTCACGCTACCGCCGCGCGCTCCTCGAGCGCCTCGGCATCCCCTTCGACGTCGTGTCGCCCGACCTCGACGAAACCCCGCACGACGGCGAGACGCCGGCCGCGACCGCACTGCGCCTTGCGGGCGCGAAAGCGCGCGCCGTCGCCGCGACGATCGACGCGCCGGACGGCGTGCTCGTAATCGGGTCCGACCAGGTCGCGACCTTCGACGGGCTCCAGATCGGCAAACCCGGCACGCATGAGCGCGCGCTCGCGCAACTCGCGTCGATGCAGGGCCGCGAAGTCGAATTCCACAGCGCGCTCTGCCTGTATGACAGCCGCACGGGCGAAGCGCAGGTCGAGGACGTCGTCACGCGCGTGCGTTTCCGCTCGCTGCCCGAGGCCGAACTCGATGCGTACCTGCGCGCGGAAACGCCGTACGACGTCGCCGGCAGCGCCAAGTCGGAAGGGCTCGGCATCGCGCTGCTCGACGCGATCGACTCGAACGACCCGACGGCACTCGTCGGCCTGCCGCTGATCGCGCTCACGCGGATGCTGCGCGCCGCCGAATATCCGCTGTTTGCAACCACCCGTGGAGACCGCGCATGACGGCCGGCACGCTCTATCTCGTTCCGAACACGCTCGGCGAAGGCGACGAATCGATGCTCGCGGCCGTCCTGCCCGCGGCCGTGCAGGCACGCGCCGGCACGCTCGGCTATTACATCGGCGAGAACGCGAAGACGACGCGCGCGTTTCTGAAGAAGATCGGCACGACGCGCCCGATCCAGGAAATCGAAATCAGCGAACTGAACGTCAATACGCCGGCCGGCCAGATCGACCGGCTGCTCGCGCCCGTGCTGGCCGGTGCGGACGCCGGCCTCGTATCCGAAGCCGGCTGCCCGGCCGTCGCCGATCCCGGCGCCTTGCTGGTGCGCCGCGCACACGAGCGCGGGGTGAAGGTCGTGCCGCTCGTCGGGCCGAGTTCGATCCTGCTCGCGCTGATGGCATCGGGCCTGAACGGCCAGAGCTTCGCGTTCAACGGCTACCTGCCGGTCGACGCGGCCGCGCGTGCGAAACGCCTGCGCGAACTCGAGCAGCTGTCACGCAAGGCGCGCCAGACGCAGATCTTCATCGAAACGCCGTACCGGAATCAGGCGATGCTCGACACGCTCGTCGCGACCTGCGCACCGTCGACGCAGATCTGCGTCGCGGCCGACCTGACCCTCGCGACCGAGACGATCGCGAGCCGCACCGTGACGGACTGGAAAAAGGCGCCTGCGCCGAATCTGCACAAGCGCCCTGCGATCTTCCTGCTGCTGGCGAACTGAAGCCGCGACCGGCGGCTGCCCGGCAGCCGATCGGCGGGCCATCGCGGCCCGCCCGCTTCCGGTCAGCGCAGGCTGACCGACGCGCCGCCGGCCGTCAGCGCCTTCATCGCGGCGCCGCCGACGGCCGCGCCGAACTTGCGCGCGACACGGTTCGTCAGGCTTTCCTTCACCGTATAGTCGACGAGATCGGGCGCCTTCAGCACGTCGCGCGCGACCGTGTCGGTCGTACCGAAGCCGTCGGCGAGCCCGAGCTCGACGCTCTTCTCGCCGGTCCAGAACAGGCCCGAGAACATGTCGGGCGTCTCGTGCAGCCGCTTGCCGCGGCCATCCTTCACCGCCTTGATGAACTGCGCGTGCACCTGGTCGAGCAACGCCTGCGCATGCGCGTCCATCTTCGGCGTGTCGGGCGAGAACGGGTCGTAGAAGCCCTTGTTTTCGCCCGAGGTATGCAGGCGCCGCTCGACGCCGAGCTTGCCCATCAGGCCGGTAAAGCCGAACCCGTCCATCAGCACGCCGATCGACCCGACGATGCTTGCCTTGTCGACGAAGATCTTGTCGGCCGCGGACGCGATGTAATAGCCGCCCGATGCACACATGTCGGTCACGACGACGTACAGCGGCTTGTCCGGATGCTTCGCGCGCAGCCGCCGGATCTCGTCGTAGACCATCCCGGCCTGCACCGGGCTGCCGCCCGGGCTGTTGATCCGCAGCACGACGCCGGCCGTACCGTCGTCGTCGAACGCGGCGTCGAGCGCCGTGTTGATGTCGTCGGCGTTCGCGTTGACGCCGGCGGCGATCTCGCCGTCGATCGTCACGAGCGCCGTATGCCGCCCGCTCGCCGAGAACTTCGCATCGCTCGAGAAATCGATCAGCGCGAACGCAAGCAGCACGAACACGCCGAGGAACGCGAAGCGGAAGAAGATCTTCCAGCGCCGTGCCGCGCGCTGCTCCTTGACGGCCGCGAGCGCGATCCGCTCGAGCGCCGCACGCTCCCAGTTCGGTTCACGGCTGTCGGGACGGGAGGAGGAATCCGGGGAATTCGGTTGGTCGGCCATGCGGTGTTGTCGTCAGTCGGTCGTGGCGGAAACGGCGGGACGCAGGTCGGCGTCGGGCACCCAGAATACCGCACGCCCGTCGGCCGTGTCGCGCTCGTCGACCTCGACAGGCCGCAGCCGGCCGCCCCGGCACGGGCCGCCGACGCACTTGCCGGTGTTCGGCTCGTAGATCGCGCCATGCGTCGCGCACATCAGGTAGAGGCCCGACGATTCGAAGAACTGCCCTTCGGCCCAGTCGAGCTCCATCGGCACATGCGCGCAGCGGTTCAGGTAACCGTATGCGCGCCCCTCGTAGCGCACGAAGAACACGACGGCCTGCTCGCCGCGCAGCGTCGCGTCGACGCGCACGCCGGCACCGCCGTCGGCCAGGGCATCCGATGCGCACACGCGCATCGCGTCCGGCGCCGCGCTCATGCGTGCTCCCGCAACCACGCGGCCAGCGCTTCGACGTCCGGCGCGACGAAGCGCGGCGTGAGCGCAGCCAGCGCATCGGCCGTGTGCGCGCCGTAAGCGACACCAACGCCGGCCGCCCCGGCACTCGCGGCCATCTGCAGGTCGTGCGTCGTGTCGCCGATCATCACGGTGCGAGAAAGATCCTGCCCCAGTTCCCGGGACAGCTCATGCAGCATCGCCGGATGGGGTTTGGAGAAAGTCTCGTCCGCGCAGCGCGTCGCATCGAACAGGCTCGTCAGCTTCGACTGGTCGAGCACGCGATTCAGCCCGACCCGGCCCTTGCCGGTTGCCACCGCGAGCAGATAACCGGTGTCGCGCAGCTCGGCGAGCAGTTCGCGCACGCCGGCGAACAGCTCGATGCGCTGGTCGTCGAGCAGATAGTGGTAGCGGTAGCGCTCGGCGAGCCGCGAATAGTCGGACGGATCGAGGGTCGGAGCGGTAATCTGCAGCGCGTCGCGCAGGCCGAGGCCGATCACGTAGCGCGACGCCTCGTCGGACGGCGTGGGCAGGCCGAGATCGCGGCATGCGGCCTGGATGCTGTGCGCGATGTGCGCAGTCGAATCCATCAGCGTGCCGTCCCAGTCGAAGACGATCAGGTCAAATTGCTGTCGAGCCATGCGGTTCAGGTTCAGGCGGTATCGCGCAATGCGCTGAGTTGGTCGAGGAAGCGCCGGCATTCGTCCGGCAGCGGCGCATCGAACTGCAGCGCCTCGCCGGTCAGCGGGTGGGCGAGCCGCAGCCGGTGCGCATGCAGGAACATCCGTTTCAACGACGGCTGCGCATTCGCGCGCGCCAGCGCCTTGTTCAGTGCGAAATCGCCATACTTGGCGTCGCCGGCGATCGGCAGACCGAGATGGGCGAGATGCACCCGGATCTGATGGGTCCGACCCGTTTTGAGTTCCGCTTCGACGAGCGCGTAGTCCGGCCAGCGGTCGACGAGGTTGAACACCGTATGCGACGGCAGCCCGTCGTCCTGCACGCGCACGCGGCGCTCCCCTTCCGGGGTCGAATACTTGAACAGCGGCGCCTTCACCGCGCGACGGCGACCCCAGTCGGGCTGCCATTCGCCGTGCACGCACGCGAAGTAGCGCTTGTCCATCCGGTTCTCGCGAATCTGCTCGTGCAAGCCCACCAGCGCCGTGCGCTTCTTCGCGAGCATCAGGATCCCGGACGTCTCGCGGTCGAGCCGGTGCACGAGTTCGAGGAACTTCGCACGCGGGCGCGCCTGGCGCATCTGCTCGATCACGCCGAACGCGACGCCGCTGCCACCGTGGACCGCGACCCCCGCCGGCTTGTCGATGACGAGCATCGCGTCGTCCTCGTACAGCACGTGGAAATTCGCGGGCGGCACGACGGGCGTGTCGGCGCGCGCGAGGTCCGCCGCCGCCACGCGCACGGGCGGCACGCGAACGATGTCGCCAAGGGCCAGACGGTACTGCGCGTCGATCCGGCCCTTGTTCACACGCACTTCGCCGCTGCGCAGGATCCGGTAAATATGGCTTTTGGGCACGCCTTTACAGACGCGCAACAGGAAGTTGTCGATCCGCTGACCGGCCGAGTTTTCGTCGATCTCGATCATCGATACCTGGCCGCTTGCGACCGAATTCTGGGATATTTTGCCTAACTCATTCATACTGAATATAATTTTGCCCAGCCTGACGTTGTGGGTGGCCTGACCGGCCGGCCCCGACCGAATCGGGCAAGGCGCAAGCGCAAACCGCTATTTTACTTGCGCCGGGGGTCCGCTGCTCGCCCCTAATCAAAGAGATGCAGCAAGTTGCACGCACGGCACCGCTCGCCGGCAAGGATCGCGCCCACAGGCGGATTCGGTCGGCAAGGTGCCGCGGTAACGGAAAGTTGGTTGAAAAGAATTTGATCGGCAGCCAGACGGCGCGAAGTGCGTCCGCAAGCTGCCGGTTGCGAAAATTACGGCGTTGCGCCCGATTTGGTTCCGCGAAGCGTGCGGGACTTGGCGACGTCAAACCAGGGAAGTACACCCCAAGCGGGAAAGTCGGGCTGGATTCGATACTCCCCGCTGCGGCCCAAGCCGCAGCATCTGCCGCCCGTCGGCGCGCGCGACGCATTGCGCGCGCCCGTGGCAATGCCCGGACTCAGGCTTAGCGCGCTTGTGCAGCGTGCGGTGTGTGAACGCCGTGCTTTGAAGCCGTATTCGCAGGTGCCCTACGGCCGCCGGCCCCGTCTTTCGGGGCCCAAGCGCCTCTTCAGGCAATTCTCCCCGCCATCGTTCCCGCTCCAGCGTGCTTGTGACAACACAACAAGGTGCGGCCTGCCGTCGTTCCCGCCCTCGCGACTGACAACCGCGAGGCGCCGGCAGCGGAGCCGCCTGGAGCCGTTCATGAAACGCATGCTGTTCAATGCGACGCAGCAGGAGGAGCTGCGCGTCGCCATCGTCGATGGGCAGAAGCTCATCGACATCGACATCGAAACCGCCGGGCGCGAACAGCGCAAAGGCAATATCTACAAAGGTGTCATCACCCGTATCGAGCCGTCGCTCGAAGCGTGCTTCGTCAATTACGGCGAAGACCGCCACGGGTTCCTGCCGTTCAAGGAAGTCGCCCGCCAGTATTTCAAGGAAGGCATCGACATGCGCTCCGCGCGCATCCAGGATGCGCTGCGCGAAGGCCAGGAGCTGATCGTCCAGGTCGAAAAGGAAGAGCGCGGCAACAAGGGCGCCGCCCTCACCACCTTCATCTCGCTCGCCGGCCGCTACCTGGTGCTGATGCCGAACAACCCGCGCGGCGGCGGCGTGTCGCGCCGGATCGAAGGCGACGAGCGTCAGGAACTGCGCGAAACGATGGCGCAACTGCAGATTCCGGACGGCATGAGCATGATCGCCCGTACCGCGGGCATCGGCCGCAGCGCCGAGGAACTGCAGTGGGACCTGAACTACCTGCTGCAACTGTGGCGCGCGATCGAAGCGGCGTCGCAAAGCGGCAACGCCGGCCAGCCGATGCTGATCTACCTGGAATCGAGCCTCGTGATCCGCGCGATCCGGGACTATTTCCAGCCCGATATCGGCGAAATCCTGATCGATACGAACGAGATCCACGATCAGGCCCGCGCATTCATGGATATCGTGATGCCGGACAACGTCGCGAAGGTGAAGCGCTACCACGACGACGTGCCGCTGTTCTCCCGCTTCCAGATCGAGCACCAGATCGAGACCGCGTACTCGCGCACGGTGCCGCTGCCGTCGGGCGGCGCGATCGTGATCGACCACACCGAAGCGCTCGTCGCGATCGACGTGAACTCGGCGCGCGCGACCAAGGGCGCGGACATCGAGGAAACGGCGACCCGCACGAACCTCGAAGCGGCCGACGAAGTCGCCCGCCAGCTCCGCCTGCGCGACCTCGGCGGCCTGATCGTGATCGATTTCATCGACATGGAATCGGCGAAGAGCCAGCGCGAAGTCGAGCAGCGCCTGAAAGACGCGCTCAAGCATGACCGCGCGCGCGTCCAGATGGGCAAGATCTCCCGTTTCGGCCTGATGGAACTGTCGCGCCAGCGCCTGCGTCCGGCCTTGTCGGAAGGCAGCCACGTGACCTGCCCGCGTTGTAACGGCACCGGCCACATCCGCGATACCGAATCGTCCGCGCTGCAGGTCCTGCGGATCATTCAGGAAGAAGCGATGAAGGAAAACACCGCGGCGATCCACTGCCAGGTGCCGGTCGAGGTGACCGCCTTCCTGCTCAACGAAAAGCGTCAGGAAATCAACAAGATCGAGTCGCGCTTCAAGGTCGGCATCGTGCTGATCCCGAACAAGCACCTCGATACGCCGCACTACAAGCTCGAGCGCCTGCGCCACGACGACGCACGTCTCGACGATCCGCGCGCATCCTGGAAGATGGCCGAGGAAGCGGCCCGCGAACTCGAGTCGGAAACCGGCTACAGCAAGCGCGCGGCGGAAGTGAAACCGAAGCAGGAAGCCGCGGTCAAGGGCATCACGCCCGAGCGTCCGGCGCCGAGCCCGGCACCGCAGCGTCCGGTCGAACCCGTTGCCGCGCCCGCGCCCGTCGCGCCGGCAAGCGGCGGTTTCATCGGCTGGCTGAAGGGCCTGTTCGGTGTGGCGCCGGCTCCGGCGCCCGCACCGGTTGCCCCGGCACCGGCGAAGGAGCAGGCAGCCCGCCCGGCTCGCGGCGAACGCGCCGAGAAGTCCGAGCAACGCGGCGAACGCGGCGGCGATCGCAACCGCAACCGTCGCGGCGGCGCCCAGCAGGCACAAGGCGGACGCGACCAGGCAGCGGCAGGCCGCGGCCAGCAGCAACGCCAGGAACGCGAAGGCAAGGAAGTGCGTGAAGCACGTGAGCCGCGCGAGAACCGCGAACCGCGCGAGGGCCGTGAGCCGCGTGAAGGTCGCGAGATCCGCGAAGGCCGTGAGGGCCGCGGCCCGCGCGAAGGCCGCGAGCCGCGTGAAAGCCGCGAACCGCGTGAGAACCGCGAACCGCGCGAGCGTGCCGAGCAGCCGGAAGGCGTCGAAGCCGCCGGCCGTGGCGAGCGCCAGGAACGTCGCGAGCGCGGCGAGCGCGGCGAGCGCCGCAAGCCGACCCAGCATGCGGCTACGCTCGAAACGGTCAACCGTGGCGAAACGCATCCGGAACCGGAAGCCGACAAGGCCGTCGCCGAGGCCCTGCCCGGCGCCGAGCTGGCAGCCGACGCGGAAGCCGGCGCGCGTGATGGCGAGGAACGTCGCCGTCGCCGTCGCGGCCGCCGCGGCGGTCGCCGCGAGCGCGAGGAAGACGGCGCAGTCGTCGACCACGCCGAGCAAGGCGCAGATGGCGAAACCGCCGTGCAAGCCGTGACGCCGGAAGCACCGGCTGCTGCCGAACCGGCCCACACGGCCGCACCGGCAGTCGTCGTGGCCGCGGCTGCGGCAGGCGCCGTCGTCGCCGAAGCAGCGGTCGAGCACCACGCCGAACCGGTTGCGCCGGCCGCTGTCGAACCGCAGCCGGCACCGGTACACGTCGAAGCGGCTCCGGTCGAACCGGCGGTTGTTGCCCACGCGGCAGAACCGGCTCCGGTCGCACCGGCCGTCGAAACGGAAGCCGGTCCGGCTCCGGTCGCGGTTTCGCCGACGGACGCGTTCGAAGTGCCGGCAGCGCCTGCCGCGGTCGAAGCACCGCAGTCCGCGCCCGTCGAGCAAGCCGCGCCGGCCGTGGCGATCGAAGCCGCTCCGGCGGCTGTCGAGCCGGCACCGGTCGAAGCTGCGCCGGTCGAGGCCGTCGCAGCACCGGCACCGGTTCCCGCGCAACCGGCAGCCGCGCCCGCTTCGGCGAGCCTGGATGTCGTGCTGGAGCAGGCCGGTCTCGTCTGGGTGAACACGGACGCCGACAAGTTCGCCGCCGCGCAGGAAGCCGCGTCGCGACTCCCGCGTCCGGCTCGCGTGCCGCGCGAACGCAAGGCACTGCCGCCGGTCGATACGGCCCCGATGCAGCAGGTCGAAACGACGCATCACTGACCGGCACATCGCCCGACCAGGAAAAGCCCGCCTCCGGCGGGCTTTTTCACGTCCGCGCTGCGGGTTTCCGCCCACCGGCCCGGCCCGCCGCTTGCGGCTAAAATAGAGGCCTGGTTCGCACTTCTTTCAACATGTCCCGACGCATCATTCCTCTCGCCGACGTCAGCGGGATGCCGGACGTCTCCGGCGTCGCGCACGCCCCGGACGGCACGCTGGCCGACACGCTCGCCAGGCCGCTGCGCGACCTGCGCATTTCGGTGACGGATCGCTGCAACTTCCGCTGCGTGTATTGCATGCCGCGCGCCGTCTTCGACAAGGACTACCCGTTCCTGCCGCACAGCGCGCTGCTCACCCACGAGGAAATCGAACGCGTGGCGCGACTCTTTGTCGCACACGGCGTCGAGAAGATTCGCATCACGGGCGGCGAGCCGCTGCTGCGCAAGAATCTCGAATTCCTGATCGAGCGCCTCGCCCGCCTGACCACGCATGACGGCCGCCCGCTCGACCTGACGCTCACGACCAACGGTTCGCTGCTCGCCCGCAAGGCGCGCGCGCTGAAGGACGCCGGGCTCACGCGCGTGACGGTCAGCCTCGACGCGCTCGACGATACGCTGTTCAAGCGCATGAACGATGCCGAGTTCGCGAGCGCCGACGTGCTCGAGGGCATCTTCGCCGCCCAGGCCGCGGGCCTCGCGCCGGTCAAGGTCAACATGGTCGTGAAGCGCGGCACCAACGACAGCGAGATCCTGCCGATGGCGGAGCGTTTCCGCGGTACCGGCGTGATCCTGCGCTTCATCGAGTACATGGACGTCGGTACGTCGAACGGCTGGAACATGACCGAGGTGCTGCCGTCGGCGGACGTCATCGCACGCATCGCCGAACACTTCCCGCTCGTACCGCTCGAGCCGCACACGGCGGCAGAAACCGCGCAGCGCTGGGGCTACGCGGACGGCAGCGGCGAACTCGGCGTGATTTCGAGCGTCACGCAGGCCTTCTGCGGCGACTGCACGCGCGCGCGGCTGTCGACCGAAGGCAAGCTGTACCTGTGCCTGTTCGCGTCAACGGGCCACGACCTGCGCGCACTCGTACGCGGCGGCGCGAGCGACGCCGAGATCGCGACCGCGATCGCCCGCATCTGGCAGGCCCGCACCGACCGTTATTCGCAGCTGCGCGGCAGCGCATCTGCCGACACCGTGCCCGACGGCGCCGGCAAGCGTGTCGAGATGTCGTATATCGGCGGCTGACGCACGCTGCCCTCCGCCTTCTCGCGATGCCCGCTTCCACCTCTCCCTCGATCGCCGGCCTGCTGCTCGCAGGCGGGCGGGCCACGCGCATGGACGGCGTCGACAAGGGCCTGCAGTTGCTCGACGGCACGCCGCTCGCGTTGCACGTGCTGCGCCGTCTCTCGCCACAGGTCGACGAAACGCTGATCAGCGCGAATCGCCATGCCGATCGTTATGCCGAACTCGGTGCGCCGTTCGACGCGCGCATCGTCGCGGACGAAACACCCGACTTCCCCGGCCCGCTCGCGGGCCTGCTCGCCGGCATGCGGGCGGCACGCGCGCCGCTCGTCGCGTGCTCGCCATGCGATACGCCCTACCTGCCCGCCGACCTCGTCGCACGGCTGCACGCGGCGCTCGACGCGCAGCAGGCCGACATCGCCATGGCGGTGACCGTCGACGCGCAGCAGGCGCGCTCGCCGCAGCCGACGTTCGCGCTGCTGCGCACGTCGCTGGCCGACGATCTCGCCGCCCGGCTCGCGGCCGGCGACCGCAAGGTGCGTGCGTGGTACGCACGCCACAAGACGGTCGAAGTCGAGTTTCACGACGAGCGTGCGTTTTACAATGCCAACTCCTGGCAGGAACTCGCCGCGCTGGCCCGCCGCTGACGGCACTCGCGCGGTTCCCGCCCGCCGCACGCGAAACCCGCGCCCAGGCACCCTCCTCGCGCCACCGGCCACGAACCCGATACGCCTTGCGGCGCAGTCCGACTGATGATCACGCAATCCTCGCCCGCCTCCCGAAGCGCCCCCGATTCCGATGCCCCGCTGTCGCTCGCCGACGCGCAGGCACTCGCGTGCCGCTTTGCGGTGCCCGTCGCGGCGTGCGAGGCGGTGGCGCTGCGCAATGCGCTCGACCGCGTGCTCGCGGCCGACGTGAACGCACCGTTCGACATTCCCGCGTACGACAACTCGGCGATGGACGGCTACGCGTTCGACGGCAGCACCGGCACGCACGCGGCGCCGCAAGCGGATGTCGCGCTGACGGTCGCCGGCACCGCGCTCGCCGGCCATCCGTTCGACGGCGCCGTGGCGGCCGGATCATGCGTGCGCATCATGACGGGCGCGCCGATGCCGGCCGGATGCGACACGGTGATTCCGCAGGAACGCGTGCGCGCCGACGGCGACACGATTCGCTTCGTCGCACATGACATCGCGCGCGGCGCGAACTGCCGCAAGGCCGGCGAGGATCTCGCGCGCGGCGCCTGCGCGCTCGCCGCGGGCCGCATCCTGCGACCGTCCGATCTCGGCCTGCTCGCGTCGTTCGGCATCACCGAGGTCACGGTGCGCCGGCGCGTGCGCGTCGCCGTGTTCTCCACCGGCGACGAACTGCGCGAGCCCGGCGAGCCGCTCGGCCCCGGCGCACTGTACGACAGCAATCGCGGGATGCTGATCGCGATGCTCGAACGACTGCATGTCGACGCGGTCGACCTCGGGATCGTCCGCGACGAGCCGGCCGCGCTCGAAGCCGCATTGCGCGACGCCGTCGCCGCGCAGGCCGACGCGGTGATCACGTCCGGCGGCGTATCGGTCGGCGAAGCCGATTTCACGCGCGACGTGATGGCACGGCTCGGCGACGTGACGTTCGCCAGCCTCGCGCTGCGTCCCGGCCGGCCGCTCGCGTGCGGCACGCTCGCACGCGCGCCCGGTGGCACCGGTCACGCGCTGTTCTTCGGCCTGCCCGGCAATCCGGTCGCGTCCGCCGTGACGTTCTACGCGATCGTGCGCCCCGCACTGCTGACGCTGGCCGGCGCGCAGGCCCAGCCGCCGGCGATGCATACGGCACTCAGCACGCATGCGCTGAAGACGCGCCCGGGCCGCACCGACTACCTGCGCGGCATCGCGACACGCGCCGCCGACGGCCGCTGGCAAGTCGCACCTGCCGGCTCGCAGAGTTCCGCGTCGCTGAGCAGCCTCTCGGCCGCCAACTGTTTCATCGTCCTGGGCCACGATACCGCGGCAGTCGACGCGGGCACCCCGGTCGACATCCTGCCGTTCGACGGCCTGATCTGAATTCCACTATCGGTATATCTCTACGGGGGCAATCCGCACATGAAGAAACAAATTTCGTCGATCGCCGCGGGGCAGACCGCAAAGGCGCTGATCCTCGTCTACCTGACGTTCAGCGTGCCGATCGTGCTGCTCGGCATTCTCGTCGCCTACGTTCGTTACGGAATGGTCGAACTGAGCACGATCCTGAGCGCGCTGCTGCTGAACGCCATCCTCGGCTTCGTGTTGCTGTGGATCGCGTGCCACGCGTACAACTGGGTCGCATCGCGATTCGGCGGCATCGAGATCGTGCTGTCCGATCCGCCGGAGGAAGCGTGAGCGGCACGCCGCTGATCCGTGCGGCGCAAGCGAGCGACGTCGGTGCGATCCTCGCGCTGATGCGCGAGCTCGCCGAATTCGAGAAGCTCACGCATCTGTTCGTCGCGACCGAGGCCGACCTCGCCGACGCACTGTTCGGCGCGCGGCCTGCCGCCGAGGCACGGGTGGCCGAACACGACGGCGCGATCGTCGCGTATGCGCTGTTCTTCCACAATTACTCGACGTTCCTCGGCCGCCGCGGCCTCTATCTCGAGGATCTGTACGTGCAGCCGTCGCAACGCGGCACGGGCCTCGGCACCGCGATGCTGCGTCACCTCGCGGCCCTGGCCGTCGAGCGCCGTTGCGGGCGCTTCGAATGGTCGGTTCTCGACTGGAACCAGCCTGCGATCGATTTCTACGAGAAGATGGGCGCCACCGTGCTGCCCGACTGGCGCATCGTTCGCGTGACGGGTGACGCGCTGGACACGCTCGCCGGGCATTGAGCGCATCGCGGCCGCACCGGCAGTCGCTGCATGAAAAAACGGGCGCCGCGGCGCCCGTTTTCGTTCCGGCCGGTATCGGCAACGCGCGTCACGCGTCGTCCGCATCGGCGCCGTCGCTACCTTCCGCACCGAGCAGCCCGGCCGCCGCGTCGCCCGGCAGCGCCTCGACCTGCTTCAGCTTGCGGTTCATCACGCGCGTACGCTGCTCGGCGGACTCGATCGAGCGCGTGACCGTTTCGAGCTGCGCCTTCGTGCGTGCGAGCACGTCGCCGAACTTGCCGAATTCCGTTTTTACCGCGCCGAGCACCTGCCACACCTCGCTCGATCGTTGCTCGATCGCGAGCGTGCGGAAACCCATCTGCAGGCTGTTCAACAGTGCGGTGAGCGTCGTCGGGCCGGCCACCGTCACGCGATAGTCGCGCTGCAGCAGGTCGGTCAGCCCCGGGCGACGCAGGATCTCCGCATAGAGCCCTTCGGTCGGCAGGAACAACAGCGCGAAATCGGTCGTGTGCGGCGGCGCGACGTACTTCTCGGCGATCGTGCGCGCCTCGAGCCGCACGCGCGCTTCGAGCGCGCGGGCCGCTTCCTCGACCGCCACCGCATCGGCGCGCTCCTGCGCGTCGATCAGCCGCTCGTAATCCTCGCGCGGGAATTTCGCGTCGATCGGCAGCCACACGGGCGGCGCGTCGCGCGTACCGGCATCGCGCCCCGGCAGCCGGATCGCGAACTCGACGCGCTCGCTGCTCTTCGGCACCGTCGCGACGTTCTTCGCGTATTGCTCGGGCGTCAGCATCTGCTCGAGCAGCGCCTCAAGCTGCACTTCGCCCCAGGTGCCGCGCGTCTTCACGTTGGTCAGCACTTTCTTCAGATCGCCGACGCCCGCCGCGAGCGTCTGCATCTCGCCGAGCCCGCGATGCACCTGCTCGAGCCGGTCCGACACGAGCTTGAACGATTCGCCGAGCCGCTGCTCGAGCGTCGCGTGCAGTTTCTCGTCGACGGTGCGGCGCATCTCCTCGAGCTTCGCCGCGTTGTTCGTCTCGATTTCCTTCAGCCGCTGTTCGAGCGTCGCGCGCACTTCGCCGATCCGGCGATCGTTCGCCTCGGTCAGTTGCGTGAGCTGCCGGTTCAACGTGTCGCCGAACAGCCTGAGCGCGCCCGTCTGCTCCTCGCGCGCCTGCTGCGCCTGACGCTGCAGGCTCTCGCGCATCGCGTCGAACTGCTGCGCATTGCCGGCGACGAGCTTGCCGAGCTGCTGGGCGAAGCCCTCGACCTGGTTGTTCTGCACGGTCGCCACGCTCGTCAGTTGCGCGGCGAGCGTCTGCTGAAGCTGCGCAAAACTGCCGGCCAGCTCGGTGCGCGAGCCGCGCGCGTTCTCGACGATCTCGCCGCGCAATTCGCGTTCGAGCCGCTCGACCGCGCGCGCCTGCGCGTGCGCGGCGTCCTCGATCTGGTCGCCCAGTACAGCCGCATCGTCGTGACGGCCAGTGCCACGCATGAGCGCGACGATCGCCACCGCGAGCGCGACGGCCAGCACGACGACCGCCGCAAGCAACAACGTCATCGTCATGCGCGCGGCTTCCCGATCACGTCAGGGTTGATCGGATTCGGCGGCCGCCCCGCGCGCGGCCCTTCGCCCAGCGCGGCGATCAGGTTGTCGGCGGCGAGGTTCGCCATCGCGCGGCGCGTTTTTTCGGTCGCGCTCGCGATATGCGGCGTCAGCACGACGTTCGGCACCTCGAGCAGCGCCGGATGCACCGTCGGCTCGCCTTCGTACACGTCGAGGCCGGCGGCGGTGATCGTCCCGTCGCGCAGCGCGACGGCCAGCGCCGCGTCGTCGACGATCCCGCCGCGCGCGATGTTGGTCAGCGTCGCGGTGGGCTTCATCTTCGCGAGTTCGGCCGCGCCGATCGTATGGTGGTTTTCCTGCGTGTACGGCAGCACGAGCACGACGTGATCGGCGCGCGCGAGCAGCGCATCCTTCGATACGTATTCGGCGTTCAGCTCCGCCTCGATCTCGGGCGCGACACGCGACCGGTTGTGATAGATCACCTGCATCCCGAAGCCGCGCGCGCGGCGCGCGAGCGCCTGGCCGATGCGCCCCATTCCGATCACGCCGAGCGTCGAGCCGTAGATGTCACTGCCGAGGAACCCATCGTAAGCCCACTTCTGCCAGTGGCCGGCGCGCAGCCAGTGCTCGGATTCGGCGATCCGGCGAGCGGCGGCCATCATCAGCGCCCAGCCGAAATCGGCGGTGGACTCGTTCAGCACGTCGGGCGTGTTGGTGCCGAGCACGTTCGCCGCGTTGAACGCAGCCATGTCGAAGTTGTTGTAGCCGACCGCCATGTTCGCCACGACGCGCAGGCGCGGCGCGGCGGCGAGCTCGGCCGCGCCGACCGGATCGCCGGCCGTCAACGCACCGTCCTTGTCGGCCAGACGCGCGGCGAGCGCGCCGGGCGCGAGTGCGTCGCCGTTGTTCCAGTCGACGTCGAAATATTGCTTGAGCCGCTCGATCACGTCCGGAAAGATCGGACGCGCGACCAGGATCTTCTGCATCGCCATCTCCGCATGCCGCGGGCGGATCGAAGCGCGCCGTGCGCCGCCGGGACCGCCCGCTCAAGGTTGAAAATCGTCAGCTTACGCCGTGAAGAAAAGCCACGACGTCAGCAGGAATACCGGTATCAGCACGACCAGCGCCCAGCCGAGATACGCGAAGAAGCTCGGCATCTTCACGCCCCGCGATTCGGCGATCGCCTTCACCATGAAGTTGGGTGCGTTGCCGATATAGCTGTTCGCGCCCATGAACACCGCGCCCGCGGAAATCGCGGCGAGCGTCGACGCGCCGGTCGTCATCAGCGACTGGGCATCGCCGCCCGCGAGGTTGAAGAACACGAGATAGGTCGGCGCGTTGTCGAGGAACGACGAAAGAATGCCCGTCGCCCAGAAGTACATCGCGTCGATCGGCTTGCCGTCCGGCCCCGTGACGAGGTGGACGATCTGCGCGAACGCGCCGTCGGCGCCGGCGCGCAGGATCACGATCACCGGCGCGATCGTCACGAAGATCCCCGCGAACAGCTTCGCGACTTCCTCGATCGGCGCCCAGTTGAACGCGTTGCCCTCGCGTGCGGAGCGCGGCGTCAGCGCGAGCGACGCGAGCGTCACGCCCACGAGCGCGACGTCGCGCACGAGGTTCTGCAGCGCGACGTGCGTGCCCCATACGTCGAACGCGATGCCCGGCTTCCAGATGCCGCTCATCAGCACGAGCGCAACCACGGCCGCGAGCAGCACGAAGTTGATCTTCCCGTCGATCGACAGCGCCGCGCCGTCCGGCGTCGGGTCGAGCACGGCCGGCCGCTCCTCGCCGCCCTTCCGGTAGAAGTACGTATCGAGCACGAAGAACAGCGTCAGCAGCACCGCGCAGATGAACAGCATCGGCAGCGCGAGGTGCGTGGTCGTCCAGAAGAAGCTCACGCCGTTCAGGAAACCGAGGAACAGCGGCGGATCGCCGAGCGGCGACAGCGAGCCGCCCGCGTTCGCGACGAGGAAGATGAAGAAGATCACGACGTGCACGACATGCTTGCGATTGTCGTTGGCGCGCAGCAACGGCCGGATCAGCAGCATCGCGGCGCCCGTCGTACCCATCACGCTCGCGAGCAGCGTGCCGAGCGCGAGGATCGCGGTATTGAGCTTCGGCGATCCATGCAGATTGCCGTTCACGCAGATGCCGCCCGCGACCGTATAGAGCGCGGTGAGCAGCACGATGAACGGAATGTATTCCTCGAGCAGCGCATGCACGAGCGTGCCGAACGCGGTGCCCGCACCGAACGCGAATCCGAACGGGATCAGGAACACGACCGCCCACGCGGCGGCAATCTTGCCGAAGTGGTGATGCCAGAAAACGGGGGCGACGAGCGGGAACAGTGCGATGGACAGCAGGATCCCGGCGAACGGGATACCCCAGAGGGCAGACAGCGCGGCACCGTCGAGCGTTGCGGCCGATGCAAGCGCGGGAACGGCGCCAAGCGCGATCCCCGACGCCATGCCCGCCCAGGCGGCATGTCGTTTCATGCAGAACTTCCTTGTTCGAATGGTGGTGGATGCAGCGGGCGCGTCATGCGCCCCGTACGACGATCACGTGAACGCGGTACGGGCCGTGCGCGCCCAGTACGATGGTCTGCTCGATATCGCCCGTGCGCGACGGACCCGACACGAAATTGACCGCGCGCGGCAATTCGCCGCGCTCCGCGCGGATCAGCGCAAATGCGTCTTCATGACCGGCAACGATCCGCGACGCGGGAACGATCGCGATGTGCGTTTCCGGCAGCAGGCCCGCCGACGCATAGGTGTCGGGGCCGGACAGCAGCACCAGCGAGCCTGTTTCGGCGGTCGCGCAAAAACAGCCGGTAAGGCCGACCAGATCGCCGTCGCGCGGCTTGCGGAACTCGACCGACAGGCCTGCGCCCGCCCAGTCGAAATCGGCCAGCGTGCGCCATGCGACGGCCTGCGTCGGCAGGCCATGAGCGGACAGGTAGCGGGCCGCGGCGGCCGGCACATCGGCAAGCGCTGCGACTTCGTCGACCGTCGTCGACAGACGGGCCGCTTCGTCGACGAATGCCGCGACGAGGTCGGCCGGCGCCGGCGGGCGCGGGCCCTCCGGATGACGGGCGAGATAGTCGGCAACGCCGTCGCGCTCGGCCGCATCGGGTTCGGCCGCACGCCCCTGCGCCGCGCGAATGCGCGCGAGGATCTGGCGACGGGCAGCGGAAGTGTCCATGAACGGTCCTCGTGACGTTGGCGGGCGATACCGTCGGATTATACCGGCCGGCCCCGCCGCGACGCAGTTTTGGCCGTTCGGCCGACGCTTACTTCGACGCGCCTTCCTCGACCGGCTGCGCGATGCCGAACACCTGGCGCAGGTACGCGAGATACGCCTTGTCGTCGCACATGCTCTTGCCCGGCGTATCCGACAGTTTCGCGACCGGCTGCCCGTTGCAGCGAACCATCTTGATCACGATCTGCAGCGGCACGTAGCCGAGGTCGTTCGTGAGGTTGGTGCCGACGCCGAATGCGAGCTTGCAGCGGCCGCGGAACCGTTCGTACAACTGCATCACCTTCGGGATGTCGAGCGCATCCGAGAACACGAGCACCTTGGTGCGCGGGTCGCAGCGGTTCGCCTCGTAGTGGCGCAGCATGCGCTCGCCCCACTCGAACGGATCGCCCGAATCGTGGCGCGCGCCGTCGAACAGCTTGCAGAAGTACATGTCGAAGTCGTTCAGGAACGCGTCCATCCCGTAGACGTCCGACAGCGCGATCCCGAGGTCGCCGCGATATTCCTTCGCCCACATCTCGAAACCGTAGATCTGCGAATCGCGCAGCCGCGGGCCGAGCGCCTGGCACGCCTGCAGATACTCGTGCGCCATCGTGCCGAGCGGCGTGATGCCGTGCTTCATCGCGTACAGCACGTTGCTCGTGCCGGCGAACTGCGGGCCGAGCCCGTCGCGCAGCGTGAGGGCGACTTCCTCGTGCCACACCTTCGAGAAGCGCCGGCGCGTGCCGTAGTCGGCGATCTTGCAGTCGGCGAACTCGGGCTTCGCGCCGAGCAGCTTGATCTTCTCGCACAGCCGCTCGCGACCTTCGCGATAGTCGGGCTCGCGCTGCGTGTTGCGGAAATAGACTTCGTTGACGATCGCGAGCACCGGGATCTCGAACAGGATCGTGTGCAGCCACGGCCCCTCGATCACGATGTCGATCTCGCCGTTGCCCTTCGGCGATGGCGTGATCGAGATGTACTTCTCGTTCAGGTGGAACAGCGCGAGGAAGTCGACGAAATCGCTCTTGATGAAGCGCATGCGCCGCAGGTAGTCGAGTTCGACGTCGGTGAAGCGCAGCGAACACAGGCCGCGCACCTCGTCGCGGATCTCGTCGATGTACGGCACGAGATCGACGCCGGGCGTACGGCACCGGAAGCGGTACTCGACGTTTGCGGCAGGAAAGTGATGCAGGACGACCTGCATCATCGTGAACTTGTAGAGATCCGTGTCGAGCAGCGAAGTGATGATCATGATTACGGCACCGCCAGTATCGTGACAGGGCCCCGGCGCACCGCGCGCCGCCCGGTCTGCCGGCCATGTTACCCGAATGCGGGCCCGACCATCGCGAAACCGCCCGCCGCCCTGCCCGGCCGCGCCGCCGTACGGCACACGCGCCCCGTCGGCGAGTCCCTTCTGCGGGCCGCCATAAACTAATCACGAAACGATATAAGCCGGATAGCCGACCACGCCATGCGGGTTTTGCGCTTCAGTTACAATGCCGGTTTTGGCGCAAACGCCACCCCATATATACCGCCAAGCAGGAGCGTTTTAATGACTCACGTTGTGACCGAAGGCTGCATCAAGTGCAAATACACGGACTGCGTGGATGTGTGCCCGGTGGATTGCTTCCGTGAAGGTCCCAACTTTCTCGCCATCGATCCGGACGAGTGCATCGACTGCGCCGTGTGCGTCGCCGAGTGCCCGACCAATGCGATCTATGCCGAAGAAGACGTTCCGGGCGACCAGCAGCAGTTCACCGCGCTGAACGCCGAGCTGGCAAAGGACTGGCCGTCGATCACGAAGACCAAGCCGGCGCCGGCCGACGCGGACGAGTGGAAGGACGTGCAGGACAAACTGCACCTGCTCGAGCGCTGATCGCGCAGCGGCCGCAAAAAATTTTTGTGCGCCGCGGCCCAAAAGTGTTGACAGGTTGATCAACGCTCCATACAATCTCGTTTCTCTGCTGTTGTTGTTTGTTCCCCGATAGCTCAGTCGGTAGAGCGCCGGACTGTTAATCCGTAGGTCCCTGGTTCGAGCCCAGGTCGGGGAGCCAAAAACGCAAAGGCCCGTTGAAAGTGGACGGGCTTTTTGCTGGTAGACAAACAAGCAGATGTACCGATTTATTCCCCGATAGCTCAGTCGGTAGAGCGCCGGACTGTTAATCCGTAGGTCCCTGGTTCGAGCCCAGGTCGGGGAGCCAAATAGCGAAAGGCCCGTCATTCGACGGGCCTTTTGTTTTTCCGGCCCGCCTTTCGGCTTTCATCGCCCGGTCGCGCGCATGCTAGAGTCTCTGTCCCGCATTCGCATCCGGTTCCGTCGATGAAGCACCGCCTCCTCCGCTCAGCACCACTCGCCCTCCTGCTTTCCGCATTCGCCGCGGCACCGCTCGCACACGCGGAGGAAGTCGGCAGCGTCAACACCCATTTCCGCGTCACGGGCTCCGATCGCGTGGTCGTCGAGGCGTATGACGATCCGGTCGTGAACGGCGTGACCTGCTACGTGTCGCGCGCGCGCACCGGCGGGATCAAGGGCACGCTCGGCGTCGCCGAGGATCCGAGCGAAGCGTCGATCGCGTGCCGGCAGGTCGGCCCGATCAGCTTCAAGGAGCCGCTCAAGCAGCAGACCGACGTGTTCAGCGAGCGCATGTCGTTCATCTTCAAGACCCTGCACGTCGTGCGCGTGGTCGACACCAAGCGCAATACGATCGTCTACCTGACCTACAGCGACCGCATCGTCAGCGGCAGCCCGAAGAACGCCGTCACCGCGGTGCCGATGCCGGCCGGCACGACGATTCCGGTCAAGTAAAGCCCGCGCCCGCCGGGCGCGCGAGCGATACACTGTCGGTTCGACCGCTCCGCGCCCGATCATGTCCGCCACCCGCCTTCCCGACTCCGCACGCTACTGGCGCACGCCGCTGCTGCCCGATGCGGATCTCGTCACGGCCACCTATCGCGACCACACGTTCGCGCCCCACTGGCACGACGCGTATACGATCCCCGTGATTCTCGAAGGCGCGGAACGCTTCACCTATCGCGGCAGCGGCCATGTCGCAGAAACCGGCACCGTGCCCGTGATCAATCCCGGCGAAGTGCATACGGGGTCGCGTGCGGCCGACGAGGGCTGGTGCTATCGCGTCAGCTACATGCCGGTCGATTTCATCCGCGAACTCACCAGCGCGATCGCCGGCCGCCCGCAGGACGCGCCGTGGTTTGCGCCCGACGTGATTCGCGACGCCGACCTGGCGGCGCGGCTCACGCTGGCACACCGGATGATGGAGGCCGGCAGCGAGCACGCACTGCCCTCGCAGGCGCACGGGCAAGCAGCTGACGTTCCGGCGACGGGCGCACCCCGCATCTACGATCCGCTCGCCGCCGAAACGGCGATGCTCGATGCGTTGTCGACGCTGATCGTGCGCCATGCCGACGCCCAGCCGCGACCGGCGCCGCTCGCGTCGGACGAACCCCGCGTCGACGCGATGCGCGAACGGCTCGCCGCCGATCTGACGTGCACGGTGACGCTCGACGAAGTCGCGCAGGCAGCCGGCCTGTCGCCGTTCCATGCCGCGCGCCTGTTCACCCGCACGAACGGCATGCCGCCGCATGCGTGGCGCAACCAGTTGCGCCTGCAGCGCGCGCTGGCGCCGCTGCGCGCGGGCGTGCCCGTCGCCGATGTCGCGGCGGCCAGCGGCTTCGTCGACCAAAGCCACTTCACACGACATTTCAAACGCATGTTCGGCGTACCGCCCGGGCGCTGGCAGGCGAGCTGACGCGCGGCGTCCGGCCCGCCAACGCGATGCCGCCGGCGCCTGCAAGCAGGCACCCAAGCGCAAGAACATACAAGCCGGCTCGCCCCCCGCCCGCTATCCTCCCGTTCATGGAGGAGCACCCTTTGAACCCGACACCCGCATCGCCCGCTCGCCGCCCGTTCAACGAATGGCTCGACGGCGCGCGCGACACGATCCCGATGATGATTGGCGCCGCCCCGTTCGGCGTGATTTTCGGCACGCTCGTCGGCGGCGGCCCGCTCGCCGCGTGGCATGGCACGCTGATGTCGCTTGCCGTGTTCGCGGGCTCCGCGCAGTTCATCGCGCTCGGCCTGATCGCGGGTAGCGCGAGCTTCGTCGTCGTGCTCGCGACCACGCTGATCGTGAACCTGCGTCACCTGCTGTACAGCGCGACGCTCGCGCCCTATGTCGCGCACCTGCCGCTGCGCTGGCGCGCAACGCTCGGCGCGCTGATGACCGACGAGGTGTTCGCGGTCGCCTATGCGCATTACCGGCATTTCCCGCCCGGCGCGATCGGCCCCCACTACTTCTTCGGCTCGGGGCTCGCGATGTACCTGAACTGGCAGGTCTGGACGCTCGCGGGCATCGGTTTCGGCGCGGCGTTCCCGGGCCTGCAGTCGCTCGGCCTCGATTTCGCGATGGCGGCCACCTTCATTGCGATCGTCGTCCCGCAGCTCGGCACCCTGCGCTATTTCGCGGCGGCCGTGACGGCCGGCACGCTGGCGTACTTCTGGCAGGGCTGGCCGTACAAGCTCGGACTGCTCGGCGCCGTCGCCGCCGGCGTCGCGATCGGCGTCGCGCTCACGCTGCTGCACGAACGATCGCGTGCCGGCTCGCGCACGGAGGCCGCATCGTGAGCTACGCGCTGCTGATTCTCGGGATGGCTGTCATCACGTACGCGATCCGCTCGACGCTGTTCCTGTTCGGCGAACGGCTGGCCTTCCCGCCGCTCGTGCGGACCGCGCTCGGCTTCGTGCCCGTCACCGTGCTGACCGCGATCATCGTGCCGATGGCCGTCTCGCCGCACGGCGGCACGGCCGAGCTGACCTGGCGCAATCCGCAGCTCGTCGGCGCGCTGGCGGCCGTGCTCGTGTCGGCAGCGACCCGCCGCCCGCTCGTGACGATCGCGGCAGGGCTCGCGGTGTTCTTCTTCTGGCAAGGGGTCGTGCTGCCCCACTGGCTGCCCGCCTGAGCACACGCTCGGTCACCCGCGCTCAAGTTTCCGCCCGGCAGGCCGATATAGGGGATGAAGACCCGCCACCGGCCTCGGCGCGCACCGGTCAGTCGACGCTGCGCCCGCCCCGGTGCGCCGTGCCGGCCGCCGGCTTGCGCGGGCCGCCATCGAGACGATTCATGGGCCAGATCACCCTTTCCCTCAAGGACGACACGCTCGAGTCCCTGCGCAAGGACTACGATGCGTTCGTCCGCGTGTCGCTGAAACTCGACCCGCAGTTCGCGACGCCGTCGTTCGAGGATTTCCTGCGCGCCAAACTGCTCGACAACATGGTGCCGCTGACCGAGCACGCGGTACAGCGGATGCTGCAGGGCGGCCAGTACGCGTGGGCCAAACGCACGCTCGACAAGGAATTCCCGGACGTCGTCGCGATCCTGATGCGACAGGCCGGCGAATTCGGCTTCGGCTTCGCGTCCCGCTCCGAATGGACCCCCGACGAACTCGCGAAGGCGTGCCGCGACTGGGCGAAGGCGATCGTCGCCGAAGCGCAGGGCGACCCGTCGCTGATCGACCCGCTCGCGTCGCAGATCAAGGGAGCGGCGCAAGACATCCAGGCACTCGAGGAACTGATGCAGACACCGGCGTGGCGGCTCGCGGAATCGCTGCGGCAACGGGTCTACGAGGCCAAGCTCGCGTGCGAGATGAGCGTCGGCAGCACCGCGCGCGACAAGCTCGGCGAACTGCGCGGGCTGCTGCGGCTCGGGCTCGCGCACGGCTCGTTCCAGAAGCAGGAAGCGCAGCAGATCATGGAATACCTGCGGCTGCTGAAGCCGGAGATCTTCGTCGAGGAGCCGTACGACGTCTTCGCACGGCTCGCCGCGTGGCTGCGCAGCGTATTCACCCCGGCTGCCGCGCGGCCGGCACAGGGTCCGGGACAAGGGCAAGGACAGCGCCGCCCGTAACGGCGCCCCCAAGCGCATCGACACACGAAAACGGCCCGGTTAGCGCAATGCGAACCGGGCCGTTGGATGACCGCCGTCGCGACGCACCGTCAGGGACGAGCGTCGCGCGGCGCCAGGCACCGCTTACTGCGTGGCGCCCTGGGCCGATGCACCGCCCTCAGCACCGACCGATGCGCCGCCTTCGGTCGCTTCGCCGGCCTTCGCCTTGGCCGAACCGACATGGCTCTTGGCCGACTTCGCGGCATGCTTCGTGTGCTTCTTGGCCGAGTGGACGGCCGACGCCGCCGTATCCTTCGCGCCGTCGGCTGCCGCGCCGACCGCATCGGTTGCACCGCCGGCGGCATTGCCCGACGCGTTCGCGCCCGCACTGCCCTGCATGCCGGCACCGACACCCGCCGCCGGCGTCTGCGCCTGCACGCCGGCACCGGCCGTGCCCTGCACCGCCGTGCCCGTCTGGGCAAATGCGGCCGAAGTAGCGAACGCCGTCAGCGCGGCACCGATCAGCATCGTACGAATCTTGGACATGGCAATTCTCCTCAGGAAGTTGTGAGCCCGAACCGCAGCGATGCGGCCCGTCGCTTCCCCTGCCGCAACACGCAGCAGGTACGAAAAAGACCCGCGGCGCGCCCGGCCGGTTCTCGAATCTCTCAGACTGTTACCCACCGTTTCATTTGCTGACGAATCGCTCACAGTCCTTAACAACTGCATGCCGCGGCGGCCCGCGCTCGCGTGCCGGCCCGCGGTGCCGTATGATGCGGAGCGTTTCCTCCCGCGCCTTGCGCACCTTCTTCGTCATGCCCAACCTGGATTTCACGCTGACCGGCGAATACGTCGAGCTGCACAACCTTCTCAAGATCACCGGCCTCGCGGACAGCGGCGGCAGCGCGAAGCTGATCGTTGCATCCGGCGCGGTGAAAGTCGACGGCGCGGTCGAACTGCGCAAGACCTGCAAGATCCGCGCGGGCCAGGTCGTCCTGCTCGGCGACACGCGCATTGCGGTGCGCGAAGCCTAGGGCCGACGGTTCCCCTGCCTGCGACATGGCCATCGGCGCGCGCGTTCGACACGGTTCGAATAAAGCCGTAAGCTAGCCGTCTCTCAAAATAAATACATATAGCGCGGGCCCGCACCCGCGCGAGCGCCCATTCCATGTCGCATTCCGGTCTTACGCGGACGGCCGCCGCGCCGCCGTCCCTGTCCAGTCATGCCGCCGATACCGCCCGCCTCGCCGCGCCGCTCGCGATCGCGCAGCTCTCGCAGATGGCGATGAGCGTCACCGACACGGTGCTGCTCGGCTCGCTCGGCCCCGATTCGCTCGCCGCGGGCGGGCTCGGCGCGAACTTCTTCTTCGTCATCGTGACCGTGCTGCAAGGCGTCCTGTCGTCGGTCAGCGTCAGCGTCGCGCACGCACGCGGCGCCAAGGCCGACGAGCGCGTACCGCACATCTACTGGACCGGCTTCGCACTGTCCGTGCTGCTCGCGATTCCGGCCATCATCGCGCTGTCGCTGTCCGAACCGATCCTGCTGATGTTCCACGAGCCGCCGTTGCTCGCGCGTCACGTCGGCGAATACACGGGCATCCTGCGCTTCGCCGCGCTCGGCAGCCTGATCGGTGTCGGGCTGATGCGTGCATTCCTTCCGGCGATCGGCGCGGCGCGGCGGCTGCTGTGGGTGTCGATCGGCGGCGTCGGCGTCAACGCCGTGCTGAACTACGGCCTGATCCACGGCGCGTTCGGGCTGCCGCGCCTCGGCTTCCTCGGTTCGGCGGTCGCGACGACGATCACGATCTGGCTCACCGCGCTCGCCCTGATCTGGCTGCTGCACGGCCGGCAGCGCTTCCGTCATTTCGTCACCGCCGCGCGCCCGAAGCTGCCCATGATGGGTGAGCTGATCGGCATCGGCTGGCCGGTCGCGATCACGTACGGGGTCGAGTCGACGCTGTTCCTCGCAACCGGCCTGACCATCGGCGTGCTCGGCGCGACGTCGCTGGCCGCGCACCAGATCGCGCTGAACGTCGCGTCGGTGGCGTTCATGGTGCCGCTCGCGATCGGCCAGGCCGCCAACGTGCGCGTCGGCTACTGGGTCGGCGCGGGGGCGCCCGTCGCCGCGCGGCACGCGGGTTTCGTCGCACTCGGCCTCGGTGTCGCGTTCATGACGTTGTCGGGCATCGTGCTGATCGTCGCGCCGCACGCGATCGTCGGCCTGTACCTGAACCTCGACGATCCGTCGAACGCGGCCACGGTGTCGCTCGCCGCGTCGCTGCTCGGTATCGCCGCGGTGTTCCAGATCGTCGACGGCGCGCAGACCGTCGCGTCGGGCGCGCTGCGCGGCCTGAAGGACACGCGCATCCCGATGCTCGCGGCGACCCTCGGCTACTGGGGCATCGGTTTTCCGACCGGCTACTGGTTCGCGTTCCACGTGGGCCTCGGCGCCCGCGGCCTCTGGTGGGGTCTCGCGGCCGGCCTTGCCAGCGTGGCCGTGCTGATGGCGTGGCGCTTTCATCTGAAGAGCGCGTCGCTCATGACGTCGCCGCACTGAGCGCGACACGACGCGAAATCCCGGCCGGCGCTATGCTAGTCGGCTGAAGACCTCGAGACGCCGCGCCAGCGGCGCGACTGCCTCACGATACGTCTGGTTATGCCTGATGCCGCGCGACGACGCGCGGCCTTTCCCCTTTCCTGGAGGAGTGGATCATGAACGAAGCAGTTCGGATGGAACGCGACACGTTCGGCGAGATCGCCGTACCGGCCGACCGGCTCTGGGGCGCGCAGACCGAGCGCTCGCTGCAGAATTTCCGGATCTCGACCGAGAAGCAGTCGCCCGAGCTGATCCACGCGCTCGCGATCGTCAAGCGCGCCGCGGCGGCCGTGAACCAGTCGCTCGGCGTGCTGGCCGACGACAAGGCGCGCGCCATCATCGACGCGGCCGACGAGATCATCGCCGGCAAGCATCCGCGCGAATTCCCGCTCGCCGTGTGGCAGACGGGCTCCGGCACGCAGACCAACATGAACCTCAACGAGGTGATCGCGAATCGCGCGAGCGAACTGATGGGCGGCGAGCGCGGCGAAGCGCGCAAGGTTCATCCGAACGACGACGTGAACCGCGGCCAGTCGTCGAACGACGTGTTCCCGACCGCCATGCACGTCGCGGCCGCGTACGCGATCGTCAACCACCTGCTGCCGGCGCTGCGCACGCTGCGCACGACGCTCGACGCGAAGTCGAAGGCCTTCGCCGACATCGTGAAGATCGGCCGCACGCACCTGCAGGACGCCACGCCGCTCACGCTCGGCCAGGAGTTTTCCGGCTATGTCGCGCAGCTGGACCAGGGCATCCGTCACGTTGAATCGGCATTGCCGCACCTGTATGAGCTCGCGCTCGGCGGCACCGCGGTCGGCACGGGGCTGAACGCGCATCCGGAGTTCGCGGTGCGTGTCGCCGATGAAATCGGCCGGCTCGCGAAGCTGCCGTTCGTGACGGCGCCGAGCAAGTTCGAGGTGATGGCGGCCGCCGATGCACTGGTGTTCGCGCACGGCGCCCTGAAGACGGTGGCTGCCGGCCTGATGAAGATCGCGAACGACGTCCGCTGGCTCGCGAGCGGGCCGCGCTGCGGGCTTGGCGAACTGTCGATTCCGGAAAACGAGCCGGGCAGCTCGATCATGCCGGGCAAGGTGAACCCGACGCAGTCCGAAGCCGTGACGATGCTGTGCTGCCAGGTGTTCGGCAACGACGTCGCGGTCAACGTCGGCGGCGCGAGCGGCAATTTCGAGCTGAACGTGTTTCGGCCGATGATCGCGCACAACGTGCTGCAGTCGGTGCGGCTGCTCGCCGACGGCGCGCAGAGCTTCAACGACCACTGCGCGGTGGGCATCGAGCCGAACCGCTCGCGGATCGACCTGCTGCTGAACGAATCGCTGATGCTCGTGACGGCGCTCAATCCGCACATCGGCTACGACAAGTCGGCGCAGATCGCAAAGAAGGCGCACAAGGAAGGCACGACGCTGAAGGCAGCCGCGCTCGCGCTCGGCTACCTGACCGAGGCGGAATTCGATGCGTGGGTGCGCCCCGAGCAGATGATCGGGTCGCGCTGACGGAACGACGACCGGCGGAATCGCGGGCGCGGCGCGATGCGCGGCGCCCGCCGCGGTCAGACCGCGCCTTTCGCGACTTCTTCCGGCTTCATCTCGACGATCTTGTCGAGCGCGGCCCGCACGTCGGCCGCATATTTCGCGAGCACCTTCTGCTCATCGGTCTCGGGCACGAACGCCGGCACCGGCACCGGGTTGCCGTTCTCGTCGACCGCGACGAACACGACGAGGCAATCGGTCGTCTGGCGCAGCACACCGCCCTTCGGATCCCCGGCATGGACGGACACATGGATGTGCATGCTGGTGCGGCCCGTCGCAACGACGCGCGCCTTCAGCTCGACGAGATTGCCGACCAAGATCGGACGCTGGAAACGGATGTTGCCGACACTGACCGTCACGCAATAGCGGCTCGACCAGACGGCCGCGCACGCATACGCGACTTCGTCGATCCACTTCATCAGCGCGCCGCCGTGCACCTTGCCGCCGAAGTTCACGGACGACGGTTCGGCGAGGAAGCGGAATACGGTTTCGGTGCGGTCGAGGGCGGCCGGTACGGGGAACGGTTGGGACATCGTGTTGGCTCCAGGCGGCAGGGGCGCTGTAATCGGCCGATTATACGTTGCACTGCGGCAACGCGTCGCGGGGCGCCCCGCGTGGCGCGGCTGTGGGGCCGTGCCCGGTGTGCATGTGGCCGGCGCCGGTCAGCGGCGCACCGTGATGCCCTGATCGATCGTCCCGTACATCTCGAGGCTGCCGCCGCGCTCGCCGGCCGCGCCCGCACCGCCCTGCGCACAGGCCGCGCAGACGAGCGCTGCCGCCAGCAAACAGAAAATCGTCTTCATCGTTGCGTCGTGTCACGTGCGGCAGCCCGCTGCCGCCGCTTTCGGCCATTCTACGCGCGGGCCGCACGCGGCCGCGGCCCGGTTCGCCGCACCGACGCCGCCGGCGCGTCTGCATCCGACATTTCAGCCGGAACCGAAACATCGAATGCGCGCGCCCACTACACTGGAGACCATCCCGCCTGACGAGACACGACGATGACCGACCAAGACGACCACCACTTTCCGGGCCTGAGCCGCATCGGTTCGCTGATCGCCGACCCGGGACGCGCCGCGATGCTGTGGGTGCTGATGGACGGCAGCGCACGGCCGGCAGGCGAGCTGACGATGATCGCGGGGCTGTCGCCCTCCGCCGCAAGCGCCCACCTCTCACGCTTGACCGAAGGCGGCCTGCTCGCGCTCGACGTGCGCGGCCGGCACCGCTACTACCGGATCGCATCGGCCGACATCGCGGCATCGCTCGAGGCACTCGCGAACGTCGCCCGCGCGGCCGCGCCGCATCGCGCGGCGCCGCCGCCGTCCCGCACGGTCCCGGCCGAATTGCGCTATGCGCGCACCTGCTACGACCACATGGCCGGCGAACTCGCGGTGCGCATCTTCGACGGGCTCACCGCACGCGGCTGGCTGCAGGCGGACGGCGATGCGATCGAGACCACCGAACTCGGCACGCAGGCGCTTGCGCAATGGGGCATCGACGTCGCACAGCAGCGCACGCGCCGGCGCCGCTTCGCGTGCGGATGCCTCGACTGGAGCGAGCGGCGTTCACACCTCGGCGGCGCGCTCGGCGCGGCACTGCTCGAGAGCTTCTGCGCGCACGGCTGGATCGAGCGTGCGGCACGGCCGCGCGTGCTGCGCGTCACCGTGCCCGGACAGCAGGTTTTCGACGAGTGGCTTACGTCCGCTTGACGCCCGCATTGCGTCTGCACGACAACGGCGCGCGATCGACAGGTTTTGTTACATCGCGTGCCATTCGACTTACAAAACACCGAGCATTGAAACAGGCCGAGCGGATATTGTGAACTCAACGGCACGAATCGACGCGCCGCGACAATGACGAAGACGCTCACCATGGCCACCCTGTTCACGCTCAAGCGAACCGCCCGCTGCACGCTGCTCGCGTTCGTCGCGCTTGCGGCCCTGCCCCCCGCATTCGCGCAATCGGCCGACGCCCCTCCGTATGCGGCCGCGGCACGGCAACCGGGCGGCGACCCGCCCAGCCGTGTCGCACGGCTCAATTACCTGTCGGGCGCCGTGACGACCGAGCCGGCCGGCACCGATACGTGGTCGTATGCCGCCGTGAACCGGCCGCTGACGACCGGCGACCAGCTCTGGAACGATGCCGGTGCGCGCTCGGAACTGCATATCGGCTCGACCGCGGTGCGGCTCGGCGAGTCGACGAGCCTGTCGGTACTGAACCTCGACGACACGACGACCCAGCTGAAAGTGGGGCTCGGCACCGTATCGACTCACGTGCGCGATCTGCCGGCCGGCGGATCGTACGAAATCGACACGCCGAACCTCGCGCTCGGCATCACGGGCCCCGGCGACTATCGCGTCGACGTCGCGCCGAACGGCGCGAGCACGACGGTCACGGTGCGCAGCGGCAGCGCGACCGTCTACGGCAGCAACGGCCAGTATCCGCTGTCACCGGGGCAGCAGGTCGTGTTCACGGGCACCGACCTGCAGGTCGCGCAGCAAGCCGCCGCCCCCGGCCCCGATGCGCTCGACCGGTGGGCCGCCAGCCGCGATGCGGCCGAGGAGCGCTCGGTGTCGGCCCGCTATGTGTCCCGTGACATTCCCGGCTACCAGGATCTCGACGCGAACGGCACGTGGCGCGACACCCCGAATTACGGCCAGGTATGGGTGCCGAACGATACGCCGGCGGACTGGGCGCCGTATCACGACGGCCACTGGATCTGGCAGGCCCCGTGGGGCTGGACGTGGGTCGACGACGCGCCATGGGGTTTCGCGCCGTATCACTACGGCCGCTGGGCGTACGTGGACGATAGCTGGGCCTGGGTACCGGGCCCGCTGGCCGTCAGCCAGCCGCCGGCCTATGCACCGGCACTCGTCGCGTTCGTCGGCGGTGGCGGCGGCCCCGACTGGAGCGTCGCGCTCACGGTGGGCGGCGTCGCCGCGGCCGGCTGCGCGTGGTTCGCGCTCGGCCCGGGCGAACCGTGGCATCCGGGCTGGGGCGGCTGGAGCCCGCACTACTACGACCGTGTGAACCGCAACATCGTGGTGAACAACGTCAACGTGAACAAGACCGTGAACGTGACGAACATCACCAATATCACCAACATCAACAAGACCTACGTCAACTTCCGTGCGCCGCACGCGATCACGGCCGTACCGGCTTCCGCGTTCGTGCACGGCCAGCCTGTCGCACACTTCTCGCAGCACGTCGACCCGCAGCAATGGCGCAATGCGCATGTCACGCCGGGTACGCCGGGCATTGCGCCGGTGCGCCAGAGCTTCACCGGCGGGCTGCGCAATGCGAGCTACCGCCCGCCGGCGGCAATTGCCCAGCATCCGTACGTCGCCACGCGCAATCCCGCCGTGCCGGCCGCGTATCGCGACCAGGCCGCCGCCCACCTCGTGCAGCAAGGCGGGCGCGTGCCGGGTGCCGGCGCGCCCGTCGTGAAGACGAACGTGCCGGCCGACTATACGGCGCGTCCGGTCCGCGTACCGGGCAAACCGGGTGGCGGCGCATGGGCGATGCACAACGTGCAGCTCGTGAATCCGCACGGCCCCGTCGTGCAGCCGGCTCGCGCGCCTCGCGAGGGCCAGCCGGCCGCCTTGCAGGCCGGGCGGCCGGGAACACCGATGCCCGGCGTGCCGAATGTCGCGCGGCCCACGAACGGCGAAAACCCCGGCGCACCGCACTTCGCCAACGGCGGCATGCCGCAGGCACCCGGCAACCCCGCGCCGCATCAGGCGTTCGGGCCCGGCAACGGTGTCCCCCATCCGCCGGTAGCGAACAATCGTCCGGCCGGCATCGGCAATGCGCACGCGGCCGAGGCGCCGTCGCCCGCGTGGATGCAGCCGCACACACCGATGGAGCGCCAGCGCCCTGCTCCGCCCACTGCACTGCATGCGGCGGGACAGAATGCGCTGCCGCCGGTGCGCAGCGCGGCGATCCCGCACCCGGAGGGCGCGCCCACACTGCAGGGCGCGCAGCCCGGCGGCCGGAACGAAACGCCGCGCGCACTGCCGCAACCACGGCTCGACAATACGGCGCAGATTCCGCAGCCGCGCCCGCGCCCCGAATTCCCGACACCGGCGCAGCATGGGCAACCGCACCCCGAATTCGCGCAACCGGCGCCGCACCGCGAGGTCGCCCCGCCACGTGTGAACGAGTACCGGCCGCCGGCCCCGGCCGTGCATGACATGCCGCGCCCGCAACCGCAGGCGCCGCGCATGGAGCCGAGACCGCAACCGGCGCCACGCATGGAGCCGCGCCCGTCGATGCCCGCACCGCGCATTGAACCGCGGCCGCAACCGGCGCCGCACGTCGAGGCGCCACACCCGAGCAACCCGCCCCCGCAAGGCGGCCACGAAGAGCGGCACCGCCAGTAAGCGCCGCAAACGTGAAACAAAATGGCCCGACCGGTATCAGCCGGTCGGGCCATTTTCCTGCGGGAAGCGGATCGATGCCTCCGCGCGGCCCGGGCCGCGCGATCAGACGGCCATCGGTGCGGTCAGCGGCTCGTGGTGACGATAGCCGACGAGCGAGAAATCCGACGGCTCGATCCGGTCCAGCCACTCCGGCTCATAGACGCCCGTCTTCGCGTAATCCGGCACACGCTCGGAAATCTCGAGCCGCGGGCTGTCGTAAGGCTCGCGCGTGAGCTGGCGCTGCAGCATGTCGAGCTGGTTCTCGTAGATGTGCGCGTCGCCGATGAAGTACGTGAACCAGCGCGGCGTGTAGCCGGTCAACCGGCCGACGAGCGCCAGCAGCGCGGCCCCTTCCGTCAGGTTGAACGGCGTGCCGAGGCCGACGTCGTTGCTGCGGATGTACAGGCACAGCGAGATTTCGCGCTTCGTAGCGTTCGGCAGGAACTGGTACAGCAGATGGCACGCGGGCAACGCGATCTGATCGAGCACGGCCGGGTTCCACGCGTGAAACAGGATGCGACGATCGGACGGGTTCTCCATGATCGTGTCCAGGCACTGGCGCAACTGGTCGATCGCCTTGTACAGCAGCACCTTCGGTGCGCCGTCTTCGTCGAAACGCGTAACGATCCGGAAGCCGCGGCGCGTCGCATCGGCGATCTGCGCGTCGGCGCCCGCGTCGAGCACCTTGTAGCCCGGCCACTGGCGCCATTGCACGCCGTACACGTCGCCGAGATCGTCGACGCCCTGGCGATACGGGTTCGCAAGCCACTGGGCATTCTCGTTCGCGTTCGCGTCCCACACCTTGCAGCCGAGCGCGCGGAAATCGGCCGCGCTGCGGGAAGCGCGCAGGAAACCGACCAGTTCGCCGATCGCCGACTTGAACGCGAGCTTCTTGGTCGTCACGGCCGGGAAGCCTTGCTGCAGGTCGAAGCGCAGCATCGCGCCCGGCATGCTGATGGTGCGGATCCCCGTGCGGTTCTCCTGCCAGGTGCCGGTATCGAGAATGGTACGAACGAGATCGAGATACTGTTTCATGCGGGTTCCTTCGGCCGCGAGGGCGGCCGTACCCGCCAATTTTAGCAAGCGTGATGCGGAAGCTCCTGCAACGGCGCCGAAAACCCTGTCAGCGTGTCGCCGCGATCGCGCATGCCGTGCGCACACATCAGCCGGTAGAGCGTGACGCGCGACACGCCGAGTTCGCGCGCGGCATCTGCGAAACGGCCGCGATGGCGCAACAGCGCCTGCTCGATCGCCTGCCGTTCGGCCGCCTCACGCGCCTCCAGCAGCGACACGGGTGCGAGTGTCGCAAATTCGTTCAGCTCGAGATCGGCGGCGGTGATCATCCGCCCCTCCGACATGACGATCGCGCGGCGCACGCGATTGATCAGTTCACGCACGTTGCCCGGCCACGAATAGCCGTACAGCGACGCGACCGCATCAGGCGAAAAGCCGCGCAGGCGGCGATGTGCGTCGCCCTTGAAACGCTCGAGCATGTGGCGCGCAAGTATCTCGATATCCTTGCCGCGCGCGCGCAGCGGCGGCTCCTCGATCTTCAGCACGCACAGGCGATGGAACAGGTCCTCGCGGAACCGTCCTTCGCGCAGCGCTGCGTCCATGTCCACGTGCGTCGCACAGATCACGCGCACGTCGACGGGCACCGATACGTGGGCACCGAGCCGCTCGATCTTGCCTTCCTGCAGGAAGCGCAGCAGGCTTGCCTGGCTTTCGAGCGGCAAGTCGCCGATCTCGTCGAGAAACAGCGTGCCGCCGTTGGCGGCCTCGACGCGGCCGATCTTGCGCTGGTTCGCGCCGGTGAACGCGCCGCGCTCATAGCCGAACAGCTCGGCCTGCAGCAGCGTCGACGGGATCGCGCCGCAATTGATCGCGATGAACGGCGCGTGCGCGCGCGACGAGCGCTCATGAATCGCGACCGCCGTCAGCTCCTTGCCCGTACCCGATTCGCCGGAGATGAACACCGGTGCGTCGGTCGCCGCGACGCGGCGAATCGTCCTGAAGAGCCCGAGCATCGCATCGCAGGTTCCGACCATTTCGCCTTCGCTGCGTCCCGTGCCGACGGGCGGTGCAGCGGTTTCGGTCAGCGCGACCATGCCGTGCGCATGACCGACGGTCTCGACGATCCGCGACGTCTCGTACGGCATCGTCACGTAGTCGAAACAGTAGTCACGAATAAGATGGCGCAGCGTGGCGTCCTGCAACTGGCCGCGGCGCGTCGCCGCGATCCAGCCGATGTGCTGAATGCTCAGACAGGATTCGAGTTCGCGCAGGTCCGAGGGCTTGAAGCCCGGCGAAAAATCCAGCAGCCCGGCCGTCGCGACACCGTGCTGCACGACGCGCCGTACGTCCCGCACGGTCTCCGCGAGATCGACACGCCAGCCGCATTCGTCGAAATGGCCGCGCAACGCGTCGTTCGGCTCGCGCGAATAGTAGATCACATGCCGCTGATCGACTCCCATATGCTCACCCCGTTCCTCAACCGTCTAACGATTGCCGTGCACGTCAGTATGCGTGCGAAAGGATCGAATCGGGGCAGCCGAAGGCGGCTCGATTCGCCATGCCGATGCTCGGCAACGACAAAGCCTCGCATGATGGCGCTTATCTCGCGTCCAGTTATTTTGATCAAGATAGCTTAGTTATAGGCACTGAATACGACAATCCGATTTCAGTGCCGCGGGCGATACGGCCGAATCGCTCAGGAGGTCGATGCATGTCAATCGTCTGCACATAGCACCTGTGCAGCGATGCATGCAGTCATCGACACATGCACCGATTTTCATCCTTGAAGCGTATCGATTGAATCCGCAGTATTCCCGAGCCCCCTCGTTTCAGGCCTGAAACATTTTCAGTCGTTTTCCGACGCAACTCGCAACGCTTGCGCACGAATCGCAGTCTCGACAACGGTCGCGGCGCGATGGCATGCATTTCGCTGAATAGGGAAACCGTCGGAGACATCGACCATGCGAAAACATCTTTTACTTTCTTTCGTGCCGATGACCATTGCGGTCGCGGCCGCCGGCCCGCCCTCGCCCGTACACGCAGACGAAAGCTCGAAGCCGGATCACGCCATGCTGCTTGCATCGAACGCGCCGGGCATGCAGCACGGTGTCGGATTCGGCATCGTGACCGTGTCGGCGCCGCAACCGCTGCCGGCCGGCAGGACGTCGGTGACACTGTGGGACGAGATCCCCCCGCCGCCCCAGTTGCCGATGCCGCTCCCGATACCGCAGCCGGGCGACGTGCAGCACGCGATGGAAGGCACCGCACAAGGCAGTACGCACCAATGACCGTCGATCGAGCCATTTGATCAGGATGACGTATTGATCCGGGCAGGCCGGAGAGCATCGATCAGTGGCTGCATTCGCGATCTCTCGACACGAAACGGTTTTGTGCTCCGTCCCCCGGCGGGCACGCTTTTTATTCATTCCGTCGCCGCGACGCGTGGCTTCGACCGTCGCGGCGCACAGCGCCGGAAGGCGGATGCGCGCACCCGGAACCGGTGCGCGCCGCCGTTCCGGTAGAATCGGCGCCATTCCGGTTTTCCTCTCCCCGACCTTCATGACGACGTTGACCCTGATCGTCGCGCGTGCCCGCAACGGCATCATCGGCCGCGACAACCAGTTGCCCTGGAAACTTCCCGAGGATCTCGCCTTCTTCAAGCGCACGACGATGGGCGCACCGATCGTGATGGGCCGCAAGACCCACGAGTCGATCGGCCGGCCGCTGCCGGGCCGCCGCAACATCGTCGTTACGCGCGATGCGGCGCGACGCTTCGACGGCTGCGACACGGTCACGTCGCTCGCCGACGCACTGGCGCTCGCCTCGCGCGACGGGGTGCCCGAGGCGTTCCTGATCGGTGGCGCGCAACTCTACACGGAAGGTCTCGCACTCGCCGACAAGCTGGTCGTCACCGAGATCGATGCCGACTTCGACGGTGACGCGTCGTTCCCGGCACCCGACGCCGAGCACTGGCAGGAAGTGTCGCGCGATGCGCACCAGGCGGCCGCGCCGAACACGTTCGGCTATGCGTTCGTCGTCTACGAGCGCAAGCGCGGCTGACGCATCGCGCGCAATAAAAAAGCCCGACCGGCTCACTCACGCCGTCGGGCTTTTTTGTTTGATGGCGGCCGATGCCGCGCGCCGCTTACTGCCCGGCGATCGTCATCTGCTCGATCAGCACCGAGCCGGTTTCCTTCGTGCCGCGCACGATCGAATCGGCGCCGATCGCGACGATATGCCGGAACATTTCCTGCAACGTGCTCGCGACGGTGATTTCCTCGACCGGATACTGGATCACGCCGTTCTCGACCCAGAAGCCCGCCGCGCCGCGCGAATAGTCGCCCGTCACGTAGTTCACGCCCTGCCCCATCAGCTCGGTCAGCAACAGGCCCGTGCCGAGCTTCTTCAGCATCGCGTCGAAATCGTCGCCCGGCTGCGTGTTCGAGCTACGCAGCGCGAGGTTGTGCGAGCCGCCTGCGTTGCCGGTGGTTTGCGTGCCGAGCTTGCGCGCCGAATAGGTCGACAGGAAGTAGCCTTCGACCACGCCATCCTTGACGACGCTGCGCGCACGCGTACGCACGCCTTCCTCGTCGAACGGCGCGCTGCCCATCGCGCGCGGCACGTGCGGATCCTCGACGACCTGGATGTGCGGCGCGAACACCGGCTTGCCGAGACTGTCGACCAGGAACGACGTCTTGCGGTACAGCGCACCGCCGCTCACCGCCTGGACGAATGCGCCGAGCAGGCCGGCCGCGAGCGGCGCCTCGAACAGCACGGGCACCTTGCGGGTGTCGAGACGGCGCGCGCCCATCCGCGCAAGCGCACGCTCGGCCGCATAACGGCCCACCGCTTCGGGCGCCGCAAGATCGGTCGCGCTGCGCTTCGACGAATACCAGTCGTCGCGCTGCATGTGGCGGCCGCTGCCCGCGATCGGCGCGCATGCGATGTAGTGGCGCGAGTACGGGTAGCCGGACAGGAAGCCACGCGACGTCGCGAGCACGAACTGCGAATGCTGGGCCGACACGCTCGCGCCTTCCGAATTGCGGATCTGCGGGCTGACCGCGAACGCGGCATCTTCCGCGCGGCGGGCGAGCTCGACGGCCTCGTCGGCCGTCAGTGCCCACGGGTGGTACAGATCGAGGTCGCGCGGGTCGGTTTCGAGCAGCTCGGCTTCAGCGAGGCCGGCGGCCTCGTCCTCGGCCGTGAAGCGCGCGATGTTGTAGGCGGCGGCGACGGTATCCTTGATCGCGCCCGGCGAGAAATCCGACGTGCTCGCGTTGCCGCGCTTCTTGCCGATGAACACGGTCACGCCGACCATCTTGTCGCGGTTGTGCTCGATCGTTTCGACTTCGCCGCGGCGCACCGACACCGACAGGCCGTCGCCCTCGGAGATTTCGGTCGCGGCATCCGTCGCGCCGAGGGCCTTCGCATGGCGAAGGATGTCCGAGGCGATTTCCTTGAGCTGGTCCTGCGTGTGCGGGAAATAGCGCGCTTGTACGTCGAGATTGGCTGCCATCGTCTTGATATCCGGTGGCGGGCGGGCGCCCGCATGTTCAAAATGTTGCGTATCCCGCGATCATAGCAAGGTCCGGGGCCGGACACCGACAAGCTTGGCGTGTCCGCGGCGCGATACAATGCCGTCCATGACACGCAAAACCCGAATCCAGCCGATCGAGCATGCCGTCGAGGACGACGACAATGGCTACGATCGCCCCAGCAAATCCCAGTTGAAACGCGAAATGCACGCGCTGCAGGAGCTCGGCCAGGCGCTCGTCGACCTGCCGAAGGACGCCCTCAAGCGCATGCCGATGCCCGAAGATCTCGCGGACGCCGTGCGCGAAGCCCGCCGGATCACCGATCACGAAGGCAAGCGCCGCCAGCTCCAGTACGTCGGCCGCGTGATGCGCTCGCTGACCGACGACGAGACGGCCGCGCTGCGCACCGCGCTCGACGCGCAGCGCGGCGTGAACAAGGCCGCGACGGCCCGCCTTCACTGGATCGAACGCACGCGCGAACAGCTGCTCGCGAACGACGATGCGCTGACCGAATTCCTGCGCCAGCACCCTGAAGCCGATATCCAGGAAGGCCGCACGCTGATCCGCAACGCACGCAAGGAAGCGCAGCAGGGCAAGCCGCCGCGCTATTTCCGCGAGCTGTTCCAGTGGATCAAGGCCGCCGGCGGCACGTCCGATGCGGACGACGAAGCGGCGGACGACGCCGGAGACGACCATGACGACGAAGCGTAACCACCCGGACGAGCTCGTCGTCGGCCTCGTGTCGATCAGCGACCGCGCGAGCACGGGCGTCTACGAAGACAAGGGCATTCCGGCGTTGCAGGAGTGGCTCGCCGGCGCGCTCACGTCGCCGTGGCGCGCCGAAACGCGCCTGATCCAGGACGATGCGCCCACGATCTCCGCCACGCTCGCCGAGCTCGTCGACGTCGCGGGGTGCGACCTCGTGCTGACGACCGGCGGCACGGGCCCCGCGCGCCGCGACGTGACGCCCGAGGCCACGCTGGCCGTGGCGACGAAGGAAATGCCCGGGTTCGGTGAACAGATGCGGCAGATCAGCCTGAATTTCGTGCCGACCGCGATCCTGTCGCGGCAGGTCGCGGTAATCCGCGAAACGGCCCAAGCCGACCATGCGGCGCTGATCATCAACCTGCCGGGCCAGCCGAAATCGATCCGGGAAACGCTCGAAGGGTTGCGCGATGCCGACGGCAAGTCGACCGTGCCCGGCATCTTCGCCGCGGTGCCCTACTGCATCGACCTGATCGGCGGCCCGTATATCGAGACCGACGCCGCGGTGGTCGCGGCGTTCCGGCCGAAAAGCGCGCGGCGCTGAGCCTGTACCCGGCGCCGGGCGCGTGCCGGCCCGCTCAGGCGGCCGGCGCGGACTCGCCTGCCGGAGCCGACGCGGCCGGAATCAGGAAATGCTCGCGGTAGTACTTCAGCTCGTCGATCGACTCGTGGATGTCCGCGAGCGCCGTGTGCATCGCCCGCTTCTGGAACCCCTTGTAGATCGCCGGTTGCCAGCGGCGGCACAGCTCCTTGAGCGTGCTGACGTCGAGGTTGCGGTAGTGGAAGAACCGCTCGAATTCGGGCATCCAGCGCGCCATGAAGCGGCGGTCCTGGCAGATCGAGTTGCCGCACATCGGCGACTTGCCGGGCGACACGTACTGCGCGAGGAAGGCCTGCAGCTGCGCGGCGGCGTCCGCCTCGGTCACGGTCGACGCGCGCACGCGGTCGATCAGGCCCGAGCGGCCGTGCGTCGACTTGTTCCAGTCGTCCATCTTCGCGAGCGTTTCGTCGCTCTGGTGGATCGCGAACACGGGGCCTTCGACGGCGACGTCGAGCGTGGAATTGGTCACGACGACCGCGATCTCGATGATGCGGTCGTTATCCGGGTCGAGGCCCGTCATCTCCATGTCGAGCCAGACGAGGTTCAACTCGTTGCGCACGAGCGCGGGCTGGCTGGTGGAAGCGGCGGTATCGGTCATGAGTCATCCTGGAAAATGGCGGGCAGCGCGCGGCGCCGCCCGGGCGGCCGGCATCGCATCAGCGGGCCCGGTCCGCAAGAACATATAATTCTCGCATAGAACCCTTTGGCGCCTTCGATGTCACCCTTTTCGTTCACCCTGCTGTTCGCGCTCGCCGTGCTCGCGATGGTCGTCACCAAGCTGTGGCTCGCGTCGCGGCAGATCCGCTTCGTCGCCGCGCACCGCAACGGCGTCCCCGCGCAGTTCAGCGCGACCATCCCGCTGACCGCCCACCAGCGCGCGGCCGACTATACGGTCGAGCGCACCCGGCTGACGATGCTCGAGATCGTCGTCAGCGCGGCCGTGCTGGTCGGCCTCACGCTGCTCGGCGGCGTCGGCGCGCTCGACACGCTGCTCACCGGCTGGCTCGGCCGCGGCTACGGGCAGCAGGTCGCGCTCGTCGCCGCGGTGCTCGTGATCACGAGCGCGATCGACGTCCCGTTCGAGTATTACCGCCAGTTCGGAATCGAACAGCGCTTCGGCTTCAACCGGATGACCAAGCGGCTGTTCTTCACCGACATGCTGAAAAACTCGCTGCTTGGCGCCGCGCTCGGCCTGCCGCTGCTGTTCGTCGTGCTGTGGCTGATGAACCAGGCCGGCAGCCTGTGGTGGCTGTGGACCTGGATCGTCTGGGTCGCGTTCCAGATGCTCGTGCTGCTGATCTACCCGACCTTCATCGCACCGATCTTCAACAAGTTCGAACCGCTCAAGGACGACGCGCTGCGCGCGCGCATCGAGTCGCTGATGAAGCGCTGCGGCTTCGCGGCGAAGGGCCTGTTCGTGATGGACGGCAGCCGCCGCTCCGCGCACGGCAACGCGTACTTCACTGGCTTCGGCGCCTCGAAGCGGATCGTGTTCTTCGACACGCTGCTCGCGCGGCTGTCCGGCCAGGAAATCGAGGCCGTGCTCGCGCACGAACTCGGCCACTTCAAGCGCCGCCACGTGATGAAGCGAATGCTCGTGTCGTTCGTGCTGAGCCTCGTGCTGCTCGCGCTGCTCGGCTGGCTTGCGCAGCGCACGTGGTTCTACACGGGGCTCGGCGTCACGCCGTCGCTCGACACGAGCAACGCGGGCGCCGCGCTCGTGCTGTTCTTCCTCGCGATTCCCGTGTTCCTGTTCTTCGCGACGCCGTTCGGCAGCCTCACGTCGCGCAAGCACGAATTCGAGGCCGACGCATTCGCGGCCAGCCAGACCGACGCGCAGGATCTCGTCAGCGCGCTCGTGAAGCTCTATGAGGACAATGCGTCGACGCTGACGCCCGACCCTGTCTATACGGCCTTCTACTACTCGCATCCGCCCGCCTCGCAGCGGATCGACCGCCTGCTGCAGCACGCATGAGCCGGCCGACCTCCCGCAAGCCGGCCCCGCGCGCGTCGGGCGCGCAGCGTGCCGAAGGCCGCGTGATCGCGGCGCACGGGCGTCACTACATCGTCGCGCCCGACGATGGCGGCCCGATGCTGCAGTGCTTCCCGCGCGGCAAGAAGAGCGATATCGCGGTCGGCGACCGTGTCGCGTACGAACTCGCCTCGGCCGACCAGGGCGTCATCGTCGAGATCGGCGAACGGCGCAACCTGCTGTACCGTTCCGACCAGTTCAAGTCGAAGCTGTTCGCGGCCAACCTCGACCAGTTGCTGATCGTGCTCGCGACCGAGCCCTATTTCAGCGAGGACTTGCTCGGCCGCGCGCTGATTGCCGCCGAGGCAAACGAGCTGAAGCCGCTCGTCGTGCTGAACAAGATCGACGTCGAAGCCGCGCTGCCGGTCGCGCGCGAGCGCCTCGCGCCCTACCGCGCACTCGGCTACGACGTGCTCGAGCTGTCGGTGAAAGGCTCGCCCGACGACGCGCGCGCGCAACTGATGCCGCACCTCGCCGGGCATTCGACGATCCTGCTCGGCCAGTCCGGGATGGGCAAGTCGACGCTCGTGAACCTGCTCGTTCCCGACGCCGAAGCCGCCACCCGCGAGATTTCGGCCGCGCTCAACAGCGGCCGTCACACGACGACGTTCACGCGCCTCTACCCGCTGGAAGGCGGCGGCGCCCTGATCGATTCGCCGGGCTTCCAGGAATTCGGCCTCTACCACCTGACGGAAGGCCGTCTCGAGCGCGCGTTTCCGGAGTTCCGGCCGCTGCTCGCGGACTGCCGTTTCTATAATTGCCATCATCTGCACGAACCCGGCTGCGCGATTCTCGAAGCCGTCGCCGACGGCCGCATCGCGCCGACACGGCATGCGCTGTATGCGCAGCTCGTGCACGAGGCAAGCCAGATCGTCCGCTGATCGCGCGGCACGCGCGCGGCGGCCAGCCGGTGCCATGCGGGCCGGCCCTCACCGACAGGAGCCGCGATGCGTTTCAAGGCACCCGATCTCGCGACGGCGCAGCATTGGGCCAACGTGCTCCAGGTGGCCGGCATCGGTTGCGAGCTGCATAACTGCTACGCGACCGGCGCACTCGGCGGCCTGCCTGCCGACGCGTGCACGCCCGAGCTGTGGCTCGACGACGAACGCGACGACGCGCTCGCGCGCCGGCTCCTCGATGCCGCTTCGCACGGCCCGTCCGCCGGCGCCGCGCCGTGGCGCTGCCGGCAGTGCGGGGAGGCGCTCGAGGCCCAGTTCACGGCCTGCTGGCAATGCGGCGCCGTGCGCGACCCGCGCGACGATTGACCCGCACAGCAAAAAGGCCGGCATCAAGCCGGCCTTTTGTCTTTCATCGGGCACCGCACTGCCCCGTCACGACACCCAGACGGCGAGCGTCAGCATCAGCAGCAGAATCATCCACAGGATCACCGCGCGCCAGACAAGGCCAACCGCGGATTGCAGCGTACGCGGCGTGCAATCGTCGCCGACCGTCAACGGACCGCTGTCACCGACCGCCAGCGCATCGAGGCTCGACGGTTCCGCGAGCGGCCCCGCGAGGCGTGCACCGAGCGCACCGCTACCGGCTGCCAGCAGGACGCCGTCGTTCGGATCGGGCCACTGGCGCGTATGGTTGCGCCACGCGTAGATCGCGTCCTCGAAGTTACCGACGATTGCAAAGCCGAGCGCGGTCAGTCGCGAGGGAATCCAGTCGATCACGAAGAACGCGCGCTGCGCGAACGTCGAAAAAGCTGCCGTGCGGTCGTCGCCCGGCGTCGACCAGCTGCGCGCGAGGTATTCGGAAATCCGGTACAGCACGGCGCCGGCCGGGCCGATCGGCAGCACGTACCAGAAGAACACGCCGAACACGTGACGATGCGATGCGACAACGGCGTGAATCAGCGTATGGCGGACGATTTCGCCGACCGGCATGTCGACCGTGTCGATACCCGTCCACTCGTGCAGGATTTCGCGCGCACGCGGCACGTCATCGTTGTTGAGCGCGAGGTGGATGTCGGTGAAGTAGTGGCTGAACTGGCGGAAGCCGAGCGTGAAATACACGACGACGACGTTCCAGATGAACGCGAGCACGAAGCTCACCTTGTACAGCAGGAAATAGATCAGCGCGACGATCAGCACCCACGGCAGCACGACCGCGAGCCATGCGAGGATGCCGTGCTTCTGCTTGCCTGCGTCGAGACCATGCGCGACGGTTTCCGCATGAAACTGGAACAGCGCGAACACCGGATTGTTCGGCGACAACGCGCGGACCTGTTCGATGATGAGGGCGAGGAGAACCGAAAAGAAAGTCATGCGTGGCGCCGTCTTCGGAGTTATGTCATTTTTTGCATAACGATAGCACAGCGTAAGCACCGGATGGCTGCCGGCGCGGTCGTGCGGCAGCCGGCCGCGCGCGCCGGCCGCCGTGCGCGCCTAGCCGGCGGCCAAGAAGCGGTACAGATTGCGCAACATGCCGGCAGTTGCGCCCCAGATGAAGTAATGCCCGCCGGGTTCGCCATTCGGATAGGGCATCGCAAAAAAACGACGCTCGCCGCCTTCCCAGCGAAACACCCGAACCTGATGGTTCGCGGGATTCATCAGGAACGCGAGCGGCACCTCGAAAATCTCGGCCACTTCGAACGTGTCGGCCTGCACGGTGAACGGCGGATGCACGAGGCCGACCACCGGCGTCACGCAGAAGCCCGTGCCGGTCAGGTAGTCGGGTAACGCGCCGAGGATCTCGACACGCTCGTCCGCCAGCCCGATCTCTTCCTTCGCCTCGCGCAACGCGGTTGCGGTCGCGTCACGATCGAACGGTTCGCGGCGACCGCCGGGGAAGCTGATCTGTCCGGCGTGGTCGTTCAGGTGGTCGGCGCGCTGGGTCAGCAGCATGGTGAGGCCGGACTCGCGGACGACGAGCGGGACGAGGACGGCCGCGCTACGCGGATCGACGCCCTCCTGCAGTCTCGCCTCGTCGGGCTCGACGCTCCACTCGAGCGTGCGCGCGAAACGGTCGCGCAGGCCGGACGGTGTCATCAGGCGGGAATCGATGGCCGGCAGGCCGGCGCCGGTGCCTTCGACCGGCAGGACTTCGGGATCGATGATGGGGCGGCGATTCAATGGGGCTCTCGTGTTTGTGTCGTATCGAGCATATTGTCGCGCCAGAATGAAAAAAGCACCCGGGTGGGTGCTTTTTCCTTACAGCTCTTACTCTTGGGAAGCTGCTGCGGCGCGATCCTTCGACACCAGCTTTTCCTTGATACGAGCCGACTTGCCCGAACGCTCGCGCAGGTAGTACAGCTTCGCACGACGCACATCACCGCGGCGCTTCACGACGATGCTTGCCAGCAGCGGCGAGTACGTCTGGAACGTACGCTCGACGCCTTCGCCCGACGAGATCTTGCGGACGATGAAATTCGAGTTCAGGCCACGGTTGCGAATAGCGATCACGACGCCTTCGTAGGCCTGAACGCGCTTGCGGTTACCTTCAACCACGTTCACGTTCACGATCACCGTATCGCCCGGGGCGAATTCGGGGATCGTCTTGCCGGCGAGCGCGCGCTCGATTTCTTCCTGCTCAAGTTTTGCGATCAGATTCATTACTGACTCCTTATGCCATCGTGTCGGCGTTGGCACCCGCCTGCTTCCAGGCCTGGCCCCGATAGAGGATGGATTCACATCAGGCGCCGCACACGCATGCACGACACCGCCAATTCCCGCCCGCGACACCGCCTCAGGAGGCGTCCTTCGCTTCGCGTGCGAGGTTCGCAAGCCACGCCTCGTCGGCCCGGCTCAACAACTTCTCGCGGCGCGCCCGGACGATCAGGTCCGGCCGCTTCCGCAACGTATTCCTCAATGCTTCCTGGCGCCGCCACCGCTCGATCTCGGCATGATGCCCACCGAGCAGTACGTCCGGCACGCGCATGCCATCGTATTCCTCGGGGCGCGTGTAGTGCGGACAATCGAGCAGGCCGTCGGCGAAACTGTCCTGCACGGCCGACAGCGAATCGTTCAGCACGCCGGGCAGCAACCGCACGACCGCATCCATCATCGCCATCGCCGGCAGTTCGCCGCCCGACAATACGAAATCGCCGAGGCTGATTTCCTCGTCGACGCAACGATCGAGCAGGCGCTGGTCGATCGCTTCATAACGGCCGCACAGCACGACAACGCCGGGTTCCTGCGCCATCCGCACCGCGCGATCGTGCGTGAGCGGTGCGCCTTGCGGCGACATCATCACGACACGCGTGCTCGCGATACCCTGTTCCGCCTGCGCCGCTTTCGCGGCATCGATCGCGGCTTCGAGCGGCCTGGCCAGCATCACCATGCCCGGACCGCCGCCGTACGGACGATCGTCGACCGTGCGGTAGTTGTCCGTCGTGAAATCACGCGGGTTCCAGGTGCGCAACCCGAAGCGCCCTTGCTTGACGGCCCGGCTGGTGATCCCCCAGTCGGTCAGTGCACGGAACATCTCGGGAAAGAGCGTGACGACGTCGAACTGCACCGCGCTCTCGGTAACCTGGTTCATTTCAGTAATCGGCTTCCCAGTCGACGACGATGCGACGCGCCGCCTGATCCACCGTTTTGACGTATACGCCGACGAACGGAATCAACCGCTCGTCGGTGGTCGGCTGACCGTCTTTGCCGGTCGCCGGATACTCGACACGCATGATCGAATGCACGCCGTTGTCGATCATCCCGCTCACCTTTCCGAGCGCCACCGATTGCTCGTTGACGACATCGAGACCGATCAGGTCGACCCAATAGAATTCGTCCGCGGCCAATGCCGGGAAATCTTCCCGGCGCACGAACACGCGAAAACCGCGCATGGCCAGCGCGGCATCGCGGTCGCTCACGCCCGCGGGTTGCGCAACGACAGTGTCGCTGTGCGTCTTCGACTGCAGGATGCGGACGGAAAGCCGCTCCGCACCGCGCTCCAGCCACCAGCGGCGCGCCTTGAGCAGCGCGTCGCCACCGCGACCGGCGTCGGCATGCGTCGCCACCTTGACCCAACCCTTCAGGCCATAGGCGTCGACCACAGCCCCGACCTCGACGGCATCGTCGGGCCAGGCTTGCGCCACTTCGAGACTGCCCTGCTCGGCAGCCTGACCGGCGTTCGCGACAACGTCGCGCTCGACCGGCTTGCGGACGAATGCGCCAAACGACGCACGCCCGCGCCTTGCATTACCGGAATCGTGACCCGCCATCAATGCACCTCACAGCCGGCACGACCGGCACACCGTGCCATGTTAGGCAGCCGGTTGCGCCTTTTGCGCTTCCTTCACGAGACGCTGGACGGTCGGCGACAGTTGCGCGCCAACGCCTTGCCAGTACGTCAGGCGATCCTGAGCGATACGCAGCGATTCGCCCTTAGTGGCGACCGGGTTGTAGAAGCCGACGCGCTCGATGAAGCGGCCGTCACGACGGTTGCGCGAATCGGTAGCAACGATGTTGTAGAACGGGCGCTTCTTCGAGCCGCCACGAGCCAGACGGATGATAACCATATAATGTCCTTCGGGAAAACCGGGTTCGAAACTACTGAAACACGCGATTATAGCCGGAAACCAGAGGTACAACAAACACTTACGCGCAAAAAATCCGCGGGCGGCCTGTCCGCCGGGCATAGAATCGTCGTGTCCGGGACGTTCCACACCGTCATGCCGCCCCTTCGCGCCGCCTCGATGCGCCGCAAGCAGCACCGTTTTGCGGCGCTGCTTGCCGGCCTTGCCTGCCTCGTATCCGCAATGGCGTCAGCCGCGCCGCTGCCGGTGGGCGAACTCGTCGTGCCGCCCGGCTTCCACGTCGAAGTGCTGGCCGACGCGGTACCGACCGCGCGCGAAATGGCGTGGTCGCCACGCGGCATCCTGTATGTCGGCACGCGGGAAGGCCGCGTGCACGCGTTCGTGATGCACGAGGGCCGGATCAGCGCGCGCTACGTGATCGCTTCCGGGCTCGACATGCCCGTCGGTGTCGCCTACCGTGACGGCGCACTCTATATATCAGCCGTATCGCGCATCCTGCGGCTCGATCGCATCGACGACCGGCTCGCCACGCCGCCCGCACCCGCCGTCGTCACCGACGCGCTGCCGACCGAACACCATCACGGCTGGAAATTCATCGCGTTCGGCCCCGACGGCAAGCTGTACGTGCCGACCGGCGCACCGTGCAACGTCTGTCTCGCCGATCGCAGCCGCTACGCGATCATCGCGCGCATGAAGGCGGACGGCAGCGGGAGCGAGGTTGTCGCCCGCGGCATACGCAATACGGTCGGCTTCGCGTGGCACCCCGATTCGGGCGAGCTGTGGTTTACCGACAACGGGCGCGACATGATGGGCGACGACGTGCCCGACGACAAGCTGAACCGCGCACCGCGCGCGGGCCTCGACTTCGGCTTCCCGTACTGCCATGGCGGCGACACGCCCGACCCCGAATTCGGCAGCCCCGACGTTTGCCGCCGCTACGCGCCGCCCGTATTGAAACTCGGTGCACACGTCGCGGCCCTTGGCATGCGCTTCTATACAGGGCCGATGTTTCCGGCGTCGTACCGCAACAACGCGTTCATTGCCGAACACGGCTCGTGGAACCGCAGCACGAAGGTCGGCTACCGCGTGATGCGTGTTGTGGTCTCGGCGGACGGCAGCCACGCGCGCCAGACTCCGTTCGTCACGGGCTGGCTGCGGCCCGACGGCACGGTATGGGGACGCCCTGCCGACGTGCTGCCGCTGCCGGACGGCTCGCTGCTCGTCAGCGACGACTACGCGGGCGCAATCTATCGCGTGACCTATGCGGCACCTTGACGCAGTACAGGGGTGACCGGCCCCGACCGGGCATCGTAGAATGCGTGCCGGGCCGCGCGCCCGCGCCGGCCCGCCGGCCGCCCATGCCAACGACAATACGCCGCCATCCATGTCCAGCAGCACCGCACCGTCCCGCCGCTTCCGCTCCAAGACGCTCACCGCCGCCCTCGCGTTCCTGTTCGGTTCGCTCGGCGCGCACCGCTTCTATCTGTATGGCTTTCGCGACGTGTACGGCTGGGCGCACCTGCTCGCGACGATCGTCGGCATCCCGGGCTTCCTCTTGCTCGCCGCGACCCAGCGCAGCGCCGGCCTCGGCTGGTGGCTTGCGGTACCCGGCGCAATCTCGCTGCTGGCCGCCTTCCTCGCCGCGCTCGTCTACGGGCTGCGTCCCGACGAAAAATGGGACGCGCAATTCAACGCGGAGACGGGCAGGCAAAGCAAGTCGGGCTGGACCGTGATCTTCGTGGTGATCTTCTCGCTGCTGATCGGCGCGTTCCTGCTGATGACCGCGCTCGCACTGTCGTTCCAGACGTATTTCGAGTCGCAGGTCGAAGCGGCCAAGCAGATTTCGCAGTAAGCGCAACGAACGCGACGCACCGGCACCCCGCGCTGGCTTGGCGCACCGATCAGAACAGGTTCAATTGCATGTCGTCGCGCGCCTGCGTCGATCGCGTGCGGGCTGAACGAACAGCAACACGCGGCACCGGCGCTGCGGCGGCAGGCGTGCCGCGAAACTGCGACAGATCGAGAATGCCGTTCGTGCGCTCGTTCAGCCCGAGCCGCTTGACGGCCTGGCGGAAGCGCTGCCGCAGCAAGTCGGCCCAGATTCCCTCGCCCTTCATCCGTTTCGAGAAATCCGAGTCGTAGTCTTTCCCGCCGCGCATGTCGCGCACGCGGTTCATCACGCGCTCCGCGCGGTCGGGAAAATGCGCGGCCAGCCAGCTCTTGAACAGCGGCGCGACTTCCCACGGTAACCTCAGGATGATGTAGCTCGCATGCGTCGCGCCGGCTTCCGCGCATGCCTCGAGCACACGCTCCATGTCGGGCTCGGTGACGAACGGAATCACCGGCGCAATACTCACGCCGACCGGCACGCCCGCCTCGCTCAGCGCACGAATCGTACGCAACCGTCGCGCCGGCGTCGCCGCGCGCGGCTCGAGCGTGCGCGCGAGATCGGCGTCGAGCGTCGTGATCGTGACCGCCGCCATCACCTGCTTGCGCTCGGCCATCGGCGCGAGCAAGTCGAGATCGCGCTCGATCAGCGACGACTTCGTGATCGCCGCGAACGGCAACCCGCGATCGTGCATCACCTGAATCACGCTGCGCGTGATGCGCAAGTCGCGCTCGACCGGCTGGTAGGCGTCGGTGTTGACGCCGAGCGCGATCGGCTCCGGCACGTAGCGCTTGCGCGAAATCTCGCGCTCGAGCAACTCGGCCGCATTGACCTTCGCATAGATGCGGCTTTCGAAATCGAGCCCCGGCGACAAGCCGAGATAACTGTGCGTCGGACGCGCAAAGCAGTAGATGCACCCGTGCTCGCAACCGCGATACGGATTGAGCGATACGCTGAATGGAATATCGGGCGACTGGTTGTGCGTCAGGATGCTCTTCGCCCGCTCCTCGAATACCTGCGTGCGCAGCGGCGCGGGGAAATCGGCATCGTCCGACTCGTGTGTCCAGCCGTCGTCGACCGCTTCACGCTGGGCGATCTCGTATCGCCCCTGCAGGTTGTCGACCGCACCGCGCCCCTTGCGGGGCACGGGCGGCGCTATCGGAAATTCGTTGTCGGATCGATCGTCCATATGCCCACCCATTCGCCTGCGCCCAATACTGTACATTTATACAGTATTGGGCGCAGCGTGCCAAGGGCGGGATAAAGGGCCCGGCGGCCTGCCGCCGGTACGTCAGTCGCCCACCGCGATCGTCAGCGTCTCCTTGATTTCTTCCATCACGACATAGCTCTTCGACTGCACGGCGCCGGGCAACTGCAGCAGGATGTCGCCGAGCAGCTTGCGGTAGTCGGCCATTTCGCCGATCCGCGCCTTGATCAGGTAGTCGAAATCGCCGGACACGAGATGACACTCGAGCACCTCGTCGATCTTCATCACTTCCCGGCGGAATTGCTCGAACATGTTGCCGCCCTTGTGGCCGAGCGTGATCTCGACGAACACCAGCAGCGCGGCATCCAGCTGGTGGGGATCGACACGCGCGTGATAACCGGTGATCACGCCGTCCCGCTCCATGCGCCGCACACGCTCGATGCACGGCGTGACGGTCAGTCCGACCTGTTCCGCGAGGTCCTTCATCGCCATCCGGCCGTCGTCCTGGAGCAGTTTCAGGATGCGCCGGTCGAGCTTGTCGAGCGAGCGTACGGGCTGACGTTGCGTTCTCATTTGTTTATGCTGAAAACCTGAAAAATACGATAACAAAACCTACACATTCGACAATACCATAGCGCAAAAAACTAGATCAGCTAGAGGTTACACGGAGCCGCAGGTGCGCCCGGCCTCGATCTGGTCCCTTCCATCTGGAGCAGCTATGCGAGTCGTCATTCTGGGCAGCGGTGTGGTGGGCGTGGCAAGCGCGTATTACCTCGCGCGCGCCGGTCATGAAGTCACGGTGATCGACCGGGAGGCCGGCCCGGCGCTCGAGACGAGCTTCGCGAACGCTGGCCAGATCTCCCCCGGCTATGCCGCGCCGTGGGCCGCCCCCGGCGTGCCGCTGAAGGCCGTCAAATGGATGTTCGAGAAACACGCGCCGCTCGCGATCCGCCTCGACGGCACGCGCTTCCAGCTCCAGTGGATGTACCAGATGCTGCGCAACTGCACGGCCGAGCGCTATGCAGTCAACAAGGGCCGCATGGTTCGCCTCGCCGAATACAGCCGCGACTGCCTGCAGGCGCTGCGCGCCGATACCGGCATCCAGTACGAAGGCCGCACGGGCGGCACGCTGCAACTGTTCCGCACGCAGCAGCAACTCGACGGTGCAGCGAAGGACATCGCCGTCCTTCAGGAAGCGAACGTGCCGTTCGAACTGCTGTCGCCGGCCGACCTGAAGAATGCCGAACCGGCCCTCGCCGCCGTTTCGCACAAGCTGACGGGCGGCCTGCGCCTGCCGGGCGACGAAACGGGCGACTGCCAGCTGTTCACGACGCGCCTCGCGGCACTCGCGGAATCGCTCGGCGTGAAGTTCCGCTACAACACGCCGATCGATGCGCTCGCGATCGCGGGCGGCAAGATCGCCGGCGTGCAGTGCGGCAGCGAGACGGTGCGTGCGGACGCGTACGTCGTCGCGCTCGGCTCGTACTCGACCAGCTTCATCTCGAACCTGATGAAGATCCCCGTCTATCCGCTGAAGGGCTATTCGATCACCGCGCCGATCGTCAACGAAGCGGCCGCGCCCGTGTCGACCGTGCTCGACGAAACCTACAAGATCGCGATCACGCGTTTCGACCAGCGCATCCGCGTCGGCGGCATGGCGGAAATCGTCGGCTTCGACAAGAAGCTGCGCGCCGCGCGCCGCGAAACGCTCGAAATGTGCGTGAACGACCTGTTCCCGGGCGGCGGTGATACGTCGAAGGCAACGTTCTGGACGGGCCTGCGCCCGATGACGCCGGACGGCACGCCGATCGTCGGCCGCACGCCGGTGTCGAACCTGTTCCTGAACACCGGCCACGGCACGCTCGGCTGGACGATGTCGTGCGGTTCGGGCCAACTGCTCGCGGACCTGATCTCGGGCAAGATGCCTGCGATCCAGGCTGACGACCTGTCGGTACACCGTTACCTGAAGGACGTGGCAGGCCAGACGCGCCCGGCCTACGCATAAGCCGCAGCCGCCCGCGGCAATGCGGGCCTGCTGGCCGGCATCAAAGAGAAAGGCGCTCCGGGGCGCCTTTTTCATGACCTCGAGTGTCCCGCGAAGAATCAGAACTGGTCTTCCGTCAACGCGAGCACGCCCTCGTTGCCCTTCGTGCCGACGATCGACGCCTCGAGCGCGCCTGCCTGCACCAGCACCTGCTCCGCATAGAGCTGCGCGATCGCGATCTTCGCGCCGAAGAACGCCGGGTCGCTCGC
>NZ_JBEPLH010000025.1:0-112238 GCF_040545135.1 Burkholderia sp. 572
GCATGCTCCGGTAGGCTACAGGCGACGGAACGCCTGGTTTCCTCCTTGCCGTTTCCGGCAGTGAAACAACAAACTATGCGACCTCACGTCGCACCGTCACGGACCCGCCCTACCTCGTCAATTTCCGCGATCGGAGCGGGCGCTCGATCGCGAACGACGTTAATGGCGACTGGCTTGCGCCGGCGTTCGCCGAAATGTTCCGCGTGCTCAAGCGCGACGCGGTATGTATTTCGTTCTACGGCTGGAACAAGGTCGATCTGTTTTTCGACGCCTGGAAGGCCGCCGGCTTTCGCGTATGCGGCCACATCGTCTTTACCAAGAACTACGCGTCGAAAGCCGGCCTTGTGCGGTATCAGCACGAGTCCGCGTATGTGCTGGCCAAGGGCCGCCCCGCGGCCCCGGAAAACCCCATTTCCGACGTGATGCCGTTCCAGTACAGCGGCAACCGCCACCACCCGACCGAAAAACCAGTCTCCGCGCTGCGCACACTCATTTCCGCTTTTACGCAGCCCGGCGACGTCGTACTGGATCCGTTCGCTGGGTCGGGCTCGACGTGCGTCGCCGCCCGCGAACTGGGCCGTCGGTACATCGGCATCGAACTGGACGCCACCTACTACGCGGCCGCCAAGTCGCGCTTGTCGGCGCCCGTCGCCGGCGCCGCATTGGCCGCCGCCGCCTAAGACCCGAACGGAGGAAATTCACCATGCGACTGATCGTTTCAGCCTATTCCGGTCTTGAGCAGCTCGACCATCCCCGCACGAACGAGAACGGTGACCCCGTCGACGTGTTTTGTGTCCGCCTCGACGCCGCGGCGCGGTTCCCGCGCCGCGCCAGCGACCTGGACATGGCCTGCATCTATCGGTACCGGAATTCGTTCGAATTCGGCGCCGGCACCTACGTCATGCACGACATTTTCCGCGAGCGCCTGGCCGAGATCGCCAACTACCCGGCCATTTCCATCGGAGCCTCGCGGATCTGCCATACGAACGGCGCGATCGCGGAAGCGTCCGGCCCGTTCAAGGAACTGATCGATTTCTCGATCACGTCGGGAACGATCGGACCGCGGGCCTGCGCGAAGCTTGCCGACGATTTCAGCCGGCTCATTGGGGCCGTCGACGCCGAACACGATCACCTGTTCGCGGAGCTCTACCGAAATTGGTATTTCGCGTTCTGCCTGGCTGAACACAACGGCGCAGTGCAGCTTTCTTGACGACACGAGCGCCGGCCGCTCGCCGCGGCCGGCATACCTGGAGAACAGTATGCCCCGATATTTGATCGACGCGATCTTGTCCGCGATCGCAGCAAACGCCTTCGGCCCGGAGATCTCGTGTGTATGGGAATCCGACACGGAAATTGAAATCCTGCCGACGTCGCTGCGTTACGCGATGCTGGAAGCGTTCCAGGCCGGCCAGTGCGCGCGGCGATAAATGCACCCGCCGGCGCCGGCTTTGCCGGTGGCCGGCCATCCACGAGATAGCCATGACGAAAAACGAAATCGAAATGTTGCTTTTCGCGGTCGCACGCATCCATCTGCATATCGACACGCTCGAAACACGCCATAGCGACCGGCTGGACTTTCACGATTGCGCGGTCTGGTGCATCCGCGACGCGCTCGCGGCCGCATTCGATGCCGGCGTCGCGCACGGCCGCCGTAACGAGGCGAAGTGACACGCGGCCGCCGGCGACCGCCTGGCGCCGGCGGCAATTGCCGCGCGACCTGTTCCACGACTCGCCTGGCCCGGCGGGCCCGGGCGGCCGCTGGAACACGGTCGCCTGGTGCTGTACCACGCAACGTCCCACCCAGTCCTGGTGAGCCCACCCCGGCCGCATCGAGCGGCCGGCGCGGGCGGCGATCGCGCGCCCTGGCGCCTCGAGGCGACCTCACACCGTTCCTCTTCGCCAGCCGGCGCGCGGCACCTTGCCCGCCCGGCTACGCCAGGCACGCAAGCCGCCCGCGTCCGCGCGCCGAACACACGGGCTGTCCGCTCCTGGGGCTCGGCCGCCGCTGGCGTCCGGCCCCGGCGCTGGCCGTCCCGCCAGCCGCGCACGCACGCGTGCGCGGAGTTCGCGCTCGGGCCGCGCGAGCGGCCCCGCGCCGGCGACGTCCGGATCTCGGTAGCCGTCGCTGCGTTCCACCTCCAGCCGTCGGCGAATCGACTGCCATCGGGGCCGCCTCATCCCGACGCATAGCGCTGCGTCCCGTCGTTGCAAGGGTGCGCTACGCCGCGTGCTGCGCCCGGTCGGTGCGCCCCCTGCGGGTTCGCACCGCTGCGGCCTTGCCCGCGCCCCTGCAACGCCTCCCCGCGAGCGCTTCCCATGCGTCGAGGCGGCTCCCAATGGCAGCAATTTTTCACCCCGACGCAATGGAGGCTATATGAACGCAGTGACCACCGAAATCCCGGCCCTCGCCCACAACGCGGGCGTTCCCCCCGCACCCCCCGAGGCTCACCGCCAGGCAGACGAATTCCGTCTGATTCCACTGAAACGTCTGGTCGATTCGCCTTACAACATCCGGCGCAAAGAGCCGTCCGGCATCGAAGCGCTCGCAAACAACATCAGGCACACCGGCGGGCTGCTGCAAAACCTTGTCGTCCACGCGATGAAGGTCGGCCCCAAGAAGGCGCAGACGTATGGTGTCGCCGCCGGAAAGCGCCGCCGTCGCGCACTGAACCTGCTGGTCGAGCAAGGTCATTTCCCGCTGGATTACGAGGTCCAATGCCGCGTCATCCCGATCACGGACGCTGTGCTGATGAGCGTGGCCGAAAACGGCATGCGGGAGCCTGACCATCCGGCCGACGCATGCGACGCCTATCGTGTGCTTGTCGACGCGGGCCGTACCGTGGGCGAGGTCGCGGAAATCTACGGCATCAGCGAGCAGACCGTGCAGCGTCGGCTGAAGCTTGCCCGCGTCTCCCCCAAGCTGGTCGAGTTGTTCCGCGACGACCAGATCGGCGCGGATCAAATGATGGCTCTCGCCCTCTCCGATAGTCACGACGAGCAGGAGCGGGCGTGGTTCGACGCGCAGCCGCATGACCGTCACGCTTCGGCGATTCGTCGCAAACTGGTCGCGGGCGAGCGCGACTTCCAAAACAGCCGCGTCGCGCTCTATGTCGGCATCGACGCATTCGAGGCCGCTGGAGGTGTCGTGCGTCGCGATCTGTTCTCGGACACCGGCACTGCATGGTATTCCGATCAGACGTTGATGGAGCGCGTCGCCGTGGAGCAGCTTGGCACCATTGCCGCCGAGGTGCTCAATGAGGGGTGGGATTGGGTCGAACCGGTGATCACTATCGACTACAACGTTCGTACCCGCTTCGCGAAGATCGCGCCTACGGCTGTCCCGCCGACCGACGAGCAACAACAGGAGATGGATGCGATCGACGCGCGCGTTGCCGCCATCAGCGAGCAGCAGGCCGAAGCCGACACCGACGAAGAAACCTACGAGCGTCTGTGTGACGAAGAGACTGCCCTGTCGGAACGCTATGCCGTCATCGAAGAATCGCTGTCCGTCTACACCCCCGAGCAGATGGCCGGTGCTGGCGTGATCGTGACCATCGAACAAGGCGGCATCCTCTCAGTACTGCGCGGCTGGGTCAAGAAGCCCGACGCGACCAGCGCAGTGGCCAACCATTCCGCCGATGACCCGGGCGACGACTCGGACGACTCCGGCGACGGCGCGACGGCGCGCAGTCCCGCGTCAGCGCCCGCACCGACGGAAAAAGGCCCGCATTCCGGTGCGCTTACGCAGCGACTGAACGCGCGGCGGACCGCCGCCATCGCCATGGCGCTTGCGCGCCAGCCGCACGTCGCCCTCGCCGCGCTTGTCCATCGCTTCCTCGTCTCCGAGTACGCGGCGGGTTCCGCGACCAGCGCCGTCTCCATTCAGTGGCACGACAAGACCGGTACCGTCGAGCGCGGCGCGTCCGAACTCGCCGACGATCTCGCCTATCGCCTCCATGGCGAGCAACGGTCAGCGTGGGCCGGGATCATTCCCGATGACAGCGCGGCACTGTTCGACTGGTGCGTCGAGCAGACCGACGAGCGGCTCATGCTCATTCTCGCGCAGTACGTCGCTGCCAGCCTCGACAGCGTCACCATTGACGAGCAGCCGCACGCGATCAACGGACTGATTCCTGCGCTCGGCCTGAACATGGCCGACGAGTGGAAGCCGACACGTGCGAGCTACTTCGATCACGTGTCGAAGGCACGTATTGCCGACGTGGTGGCTGCCGCCGTTTCTCCCGCAGAGGGTATGCGCCTCGCCAAGCTCAAGAAGGCCGATGCCGCCGCCGAAGCCGAACGCCTCACAGCCGGGACCGGTTGGCTTCCCGAGCATCTGGCGCACGCGGAAGTCCGCACGGACACCCTCTGGCAGTTGCGCCGGGGGCAGGACGAAAACCCTGAGCAAGATCCGGATGACGACGACCAGTCCGACGCAGCCGACGCCGCTCCTGTCGAGCAGACCGAGCAAGCCGAGGCGTGATTGATGCAGGAGTCCCGCGCGATGCCCCTGCGGCGGGACTCCTGTATACGCTCACCATTCTTCCCGTAAAGACTCACCGTCCCTGTCGCCTTCCCCTGAGCGCTCCCCTTCCAACGCTTGGGCGTCTCCCTCCGCTTCGCTCCGGGCCGGGCTTTCGCGCTGCGCGTCGAGCCTCGCTGCGCGAGTCTCGCCCCTGACGGGCTTCAATCCCTGACGTCTTCGCGCCGTCCCGGCGCTGCGCGCTCCGCTTGCTCGCGGGTTACGCGCCCGCTGCGCGCGGGCGAACTGCAGGTACAGCGGCCGGCATAGCCGGCCGAGAGGACGCGGGGCAGATGCGCCCCGCGCCGTGTGGGTGGTTCGGCCGGGGAAAACGTGTGGTTGCGCTCCATCCTTTTGCGCCGGGTTAAGCGCGTGGATCTGCCATTGGGTGCCGCCCCTTTTCGACGCATAGCGCACGCCGGCCAGGGTGCAAGGGTAAAGGCTTCGCCCGCGTTCTCCACCCGTTCGGTGCTCGCCTTCGGCTGCGCTCCGCATGCGGCTTCCGCCCGCGCCCTTGCACCCTGGCCGGCGTGCGCTAAACCCGCGTCGAGGCGGCTCCCAATGGCAGATCCACAACCCGACACAAAAGGATGAAATCGTGAGCGCAACCACCCCCGACCAAACCACCCACACACGCGCGGGCGTTCCCCCCGCACCCCCCGAGGCTCACCGCCTGGCAGGCATCCGTCAAACCTCAAATCGGTTGCGTGCGACGGCCGCGCACTGGTTCGGTTGCCCCGCTGACGCCTCGATTCGTGTCCTGCATCGCTGGATTCGTCCTGACGACGACGCGCGCGCGGTGCGGCTCGAAACCGTGGTCGACGGCACGGCCAAGCGCATCACCCTTTTTCGCCAACCGTCCGGCGCATGGGCGCCGGTTTGGCAATGACCGGAGAACCAGACATGACCACTCAAGCTGACGAAACGGTACTTGACGGCATCACGGAAGGATTTTTTGCGATCGCACGTCCGGAAGGTGCTGCACCGTATGTCGCGGTTCATCACGGCGACGACGGCGAACTCGCGTTCACGCTTCCCACGATCAACTGGACCGCGTGGCAAATCAATGTCGCGATCAACGTCTACGAACGCGCGTACGCGCGCGGCGAGCGCTTCGGTGCTGCCCGCGCCCAACGTGGCATTCGGGAAGCGCTCGGCATTTTCCACTAACTCGCGATAGGCGCGCCGATACGGGCGCGCTCCCCATTCTTCAATTGACGGAGTACCACCATGCGCGGCCTTGATATTCGTGTTTCGTTTGCCCTTGCCCGGATTGCCGCAATCACCGATCCGGAAAAATTCGACATGATCGAGGTTCAGATCGACACCGAAACTCTTGGGCGCAACGATTATTGGAATGGCCGTCGCGAGCTGCCGACGATGTTCGCAGACGAACCGTTTCTCCGGGAGGCATGGGAGCAGGGGCAAAGCGACTCGGCGATGTGCGACGAATTCGAAAACTGCTCGCTCTGCATTGCTGCGCGGGGCGACCCCTGCCCGATTCACGGGTGAATTCACTTCGTCGCCGGAACCCGGCGGCTCACATGGAGAATGTGCGATGAACACGACGACCACGTTGCGCATCGAGCAACTCGAACGCGCGATCAATATCTGGCGTGCGCGGCAACCGGCCGCAGATGGCGATCCGATCCTGTGCCGCGAAGCGCGGATTCTGGCCGAGCCGTACGCGCTGATGATTTTCAAGCACGAATCGCAGATCGACGCCGCGCAACTCTCGACGGCGCAGCGTGCCGCTTTCGACGGCGCGTTTTCGCAATAACGCGTCATCGACGCAACCCGCGTCCGTTATAGCGGGACTTCACGAAGGAGATTTGAGATGCACGCACAGTGGGCGATCACCTACAAGACGGAGACTGGATTCGACGTCGAGATCATCGACGCAGGCAGTTACGAAGAGGCTTGCACCCGTGCACGCTTGCGCTTCGGGTCGAACGTTATCGAGGTCGAGCGCGTGGCCTGAACGCAGGACGGGCACCGTGTGCGCGACGACGCGTGGATTTTCGCGCGGCGTCGCGAGCACCCGCCAGCCCGCGACCAATGCTTTGTCCAGTTTGCGCACAGCGCAAACAAATCGGGGCAATCCTGCTCAGCGCATACCGCGCGCTTCGCCGGATTGCCCCAACGATCACACCGACGCGCCTTCCGCCACCGCAGCAGCTGGTGCCGCCGGCGGGTCTTTGGCCTCCGGGAACGTCTCACCGGAAACCGCGAGCGCCGCTTTCACCGCATCCAGTCGCACCTTCCACTGTTCCGCCGGAATGACGTCTAGCCCTTCCGCACGCAGCAGCTCGAGCACATCTTTCTGATTACGCTCGCGATCCTTCCGCGCCCTCTCGCGTTGCTGCTCTTGCAACCGCTTCAGCTTTGCCGCAGTTCTTTCGATCTCGTCTTCGATCGATCGCGTCTTGCGCACGGTCTTTCCCAATTCTGCCGACATGGTCTTCAGTTCTCCATCGTGGCCCTCCCCCTTGCGATGGAGTTTAACGGAAACCGCCCCCTTCTACCCCGGCTCCGTTTTCCACTTATTCCAATCGTCTCCGCGTAGCGCAGCACTCGGCGCCGTCGCGCCGGGCGTCCGGGTCGCGTTCCGCAACACGTCACCGCGATATTCCTGCAGCTGCCGCGCATGCCGGCGTCGGCCCACCGCCGCGGTCACCGCCACGCGCGGGACGCCCAACCTGAGCGCAATGCACGCGTTGCGCTGTACTGGCCAGGCGGCCGCCACCGGCGCGCACGCCGGATCCTCCAGCCGCTCTCGCTTCGCGTCCTCGCGTTTCCGTCGCAGCCGCCGCGCGAGCCGGCGCCCGCGAATCTTCGCGGCCACCGGCTCGCGCGGCCAGTCCATCCAGAACGCAATGCCCGCATTGCGCTAACCACGCACGGCGGCCGCCACCGGCGCGCCCGCCGTACCGGCCACCCCTTCGCCGTATCCTCTCCCTTCGCAAATTTTCTGCAGCGGCCGCGCGACCCGCCACCCTCGAACTGTCGCGGCTAACGGCTCGCGCGGGACGGCTCTCGAGGGCGCAATGCATGCATTGCGCATGCTCACGCCCGCCGGCCGCCACCGTCGCGTCCGGCGTGACTGCCACACCCTTCGACTTACCACCGTTCTCGCGATTCTCCCGCCGTCGTGGTTTGTCCGTTCCCTCACAGCTTTTCACTTCCCTCGCTGCTTCTCGGCCTTTCCCTCAACACCAACTGTCCGTTTCCGAAAATCCACGCACGGGGGCAGGTTACCCACATTTCCACCGGCCCCCGCGCTTCATCCGTTAACCACAACACACACCGTTGTGGATAACGGCGCGCGGCCGACGCTCTTGCGATGCGCAGACATCGCGGCGTCGGTACGGACCCGTGGATATGTGGATAACCTGCGTGGCATAACCACCGCCCGCGCTCCGAATGTCTCCCTGTCCACGCCCTGCCTTCGGTCAACCTCGCTTTTCCGTTTTTTCCCTGTGCTGGACGGATCGACGCTCGCCTACCTTTTCTGCTTTTCTCGTCTGTATCTCGTGCGTTCGAAATTCTGCAAATCGCGTCTGTGCCTCAACCAGGCGAACGCCTCAACGGAGACGAAATCCTCGCTTTTGCTGGCTGCGATGCTGATCGCGACGCCTGCTGAAAAAACGGTTCCGTCCGGACGTGGCCGGTCTTCACCATCCAGATACCGTCCGTCCGGGGGGCGACCCGTGGGGCAAGCCCCACCCCCCGGCCAGACGGTCACACACCACGCAACTTCGTTGCAGGTGTGTAGAGCCTTGCTGCGCAAGGCTCTACGGTGGCAGACACCGAAACGTATTCGCGCCGACACCGAACGTCGAGTCGTATCGCTACGCGCCTTGCTGCGTATGGCCGGAACGTGGCAGCCAAACGTCGCATGACCGGGAACATTCCGTCAGACCGCTTGCGAAAAGACGCCAAAAAGACGTGCGCGTCATAAACATCGGAATCCAAAATGGCAGACACCGAAACGTAAAAAACACGATAAGCAATTGAATTGAGAGCGGAATTTTGAATGAATATCGGTTCGAATATTGAACAGCAAACGGCAGACACCGAAACCCGATTTCGTCCGCTATAATGGTGTAACTATTTGATTAGCTGGCCTCTTTAGAAGGCCGGTCGGGGAAAAATGGGGTGATGTGTCTGCTGAGGCGCACATGCCACGTTCCAGTCATGCCAGCAAAGGCAAATCTGATCGTATTACCCTTCGTTTCGACAAGCCAACCAACGACTTCTATCGCAGAAAGGCGAACGAGGCCGGAATCCCGGTAGCCGAGTTTTGTCGGCAAATCCTCGTTCGAGGCATCGTCAGCGAGAACGTCGAACAGATCGAAAAACGGCTCAACGCACTGTTGGCCACCATCCCGAATTCCGCGCAAACGTCGAACGGTGGGCCGCCACCAACAGGCGGAAGTTTTGCAGCTGAACTGCCCCTCGATCTGGTTCGAGCGGTTTTTTTCTGTCGCGAAGTCTTGACGACGATCGTCAGCGACAGAAACATCCAATTCGTACATCAGGCGCAAGATCGGGCCGAGGCTGCCACCAACAAAGCGCTGGGAGGTGACCATGGCTGATCAACGCTCGCCCAGCGGCATCGCCACTTTCTCACGTGGCACAGCGCTCTGGTGGCAGCAGGCCAAGCTGCTCACCAGTGCGATCGTCGCCGTCGTGATCGGCGCGATTCTCGTCGGCGCCATTGCCGGCGCGCTCTACGTCTACTTCGTCACTTCTGCCGAATCGCGCTATCTCGCCGTCAAACACGTCGAGGCCGAAATCCTCACCGTTGTGCCGATGGCCAACCCGAACGTTTCGTTCCATCTTGGCAACGACGATACCGAGTTGCCGCCGGCGGCTGCGCTCTCTTTTACCCAGGATGCTGCTGACGAGTTTTTCGTCTACGTGCGCAATGCGGTGCTTTACGCCGTTCTCACTGCCATCGCCGTGATGTTTCTCTCCGTCTTGTTCTGGATGGAGTACGGTCGCGGAAAACTCACCGATAAGCAGGTTCGTGGGGCAAAGCTCGTGAAGGCGAAGGAACTCGTGAAGGAGCTAGAAAGCCGGGACGACGCCAGCCCGTATCGCATCGCTGGGGTGCCCATGCGGAAAAAGGCTGAAGTGCTCGGCACGCTCTTTTCCGGTGCGCAGGGCAGCGGTAAGTCTCAGCAGTTTTTTGCCCTGATGGACCAGGTGCGTGCCCGAAAAAAGCGCGCGATCGTCTATGACCCGTCAGGCGAATTCACGGCAGCGTATTACCGCGAAGGCAAGGACATCATCCTGAATCCGCTCGATGCCCGTAGCCCCAACTGGAATGTCTGGCGCGAAATCCAGAGCGAGATTCACTACGAGGGCCTCGCCGAGGGGCTCATCCCGATTCCGCCGAACGTCCCCGATCCGTTCTTCGCCATCGCCGGGCGAATGGTTTTCAAGGGCGCTGTCCGCGCGCTCGGAGACGACAACAAGCGAACCAATGCCGCACTGTACAAGGCCATTGCCCATAGCAATCTCGAGGAATTGCATGCCATCCTCGCGAACGAGTCTGCCGCGACTTACGTTGATCCGGTCACCGAGCGCACGGGCATGAGCCTCAAGATGACCGTGCAGAACCAGCTTGATTGCTTTCGCTTCCTGCATGACGAAGGCGAGCCATTTTCGATCCGCGAATGGATCCAGAATGAAGATGAAGACGACGATTCCTGGTTGTTCATCACAGTCAACGAGGAGCAGAAAACTGCTCTACTTCCGCTGGTCAGCCTTTGGTGTGATGTCGCTATCCGCGCGTTGCTGACCCTCAAGCCGATTCATCGTGAGCGCCTCTGGGTTTTCTACGACGAACTCCCGACCCTCCAGAAGCTCGAGATCATGAAGCTTGCCACTACGAACATCCGGAAGTACGGGGGGTGCTTAGTTATAGGCATCCAGGACTACTCCCTACTCTTTCAGATTTACGGCGAGCATCTGGCGCGCACGATCATCTCTGGATGTCAGACCAAACTCCTGTTGCGCGTTACTGATGGCGATGCGGCCAAGGCATTGGCCAATGCGATCGGGCAGGCCGACCTGGATGAAAAGGAGGAAAGCCTGAATCTCGGTATTGATGAGCGCCGTGACGGAATGAGTGTTTTTGCGCGCCGTAACCTCCGTGACCTGGTCCTCTCCTCCGAGATCCTGCACCTGCCCGACATGGAGGGCTATCTCGTCACGCCGAGCGACTATCCGGTCGCGCGTGTCAAGTACGACTACGTCCCGCATCCGGAAATTGTGACGCCGTTCATCCCTCGCCAAACGTACGATTTGTGGCTTCCTGCAAGCGTTGCAGCAGAACGCCAGGGAGCGCAGACGCAACACACAGCCGTACTGCCTTCTCCGCCGGATTCCACTGCGGCCGTTGCAACCGCCGCATCCCCGTCACCCGCGCCAACCGACGCGACTGCTACGGGTTCGCCTACCGCGCGATCGGTGACTGCAGCAGGTTCGGCCCCGAACGCTTCGGATCTGGTTGTGCTGGCGACGGGCGAAGTCGTGGACGGAGCAACCGGCGAGGTTCAAGGCGAGTCTGCTCCTCGAGCACCGGATGCCGGCGGTCGTCCTGGTCAATCCGGTCTCGGTGACCTGTTGGGGTGACGCGCCATGATGAGCATGCACAATGTCGGCAGCGCCGGCCAGGCGCTCCACTATTTCTCGAAAGACAACTACTACACCACCGATCAGGGGCTTGAGCATTCCGCCTGGTTCGGCAAGGGTGCCGCGGTTCTCGGTCTGAATGGGCAGGTCGATCGTGGTCAATTCTTCAAATTGCTGTCCGGCCAGGTTGCCGATCAGCAGTTGGGTCGCGTCGTGCTGGACGAAAATGGCGACCCCGAGGTCGTGCACCGGCCCGGCATCGATTTGACCTTTTCGGCGCCGAAGAGCGTCAGTATCGCTGCGGAAGTTTTCGCGGATCGTGACGTTCGCCTCGCGCACGAGGAAGCCGTCAAGGAGGCGCTCGAGTACGTCGAGGCGTATGCGGCCCAGGCACGTAAAACCGTCGATGGCGAGACTCTCGCCGAGCCGACCGGTAACGTCGTTGCAGCCCTCTTTCGCCACAATACGAGCCGGGATCTCGACCCGGATACCCATACGCACGCGCTGGTCATGAACGCCACCCAGCGCTCAGACGGGGAATGGCGATCGCTGACCAATGACGAGCTCTACCTGCAGCAGAAGGTGATCGGTGCTGTCTATACTTCCTCGCTCGCACGCGGGCTGCAGAAGCGCGGCTACGCCATTACTGCGCCCGACAAGAACGGAAACTTCGAGCTGGTCGGCATCACCCGAGAGCAGATCGAGCACTTTAGCCAGCGTTCAGCCGCCCGCGATCGATGGCTGCGTGCCAACGGGATCGATCCGGCGAACGCCACGGCCGCGGAGAAGGAGCGCGCCGTGCTGGCCACCCGCGAACGCAAGGTTGGTGTCGACCACGATGCGCTGTCGGCGCAATGGCGCGAGCGCGCGCAGGCGGTCGATCTCGACTATGGTGCAATTCAGCAGAAAGCGCGCGAGGCGCGAGAAGCGGGAACGGATGCTCGCGTCGTCAAGCTGTCCGGCCTCGAGGCGCTGCGATTCGCCGCTGCTCACCTTGGCGAGCGCGAGATCGTACTGAACCAATACGATCTGGTGCAGACAGCGCTCGAACACGCGGTCGGACGAACGTCACCCAACCAGATCCTCGACGCATACAAAAAGCTGGTCGACCAGGGCAAGATCGTCGATCTCCCGGACGGCAACATCACGACCGAAAAGATGCTCAACACGGAACGGTGGACGGTCGAAAACGCGCTCGCCCAGCGTGGCGCGACGCCGGCGATCGCGTCGGCCGAACTGGTCAGGTCACGGATCGACCAGGCCATTGCCACGGCGCGTGTCGAGCGAGATGATCCGACCTTCGACTACACGACGGGCCAACGAGCCGCGATCGAACATGCGCTGACCACGAAGGATCGAATTGTCGCGGTTCAGGGGCTTGCCGGCGTCGGAAAAACCACGATGGTCAAGGGAACTGTCCAGGTTGCGGACGAGCAGGGATGGGTTGTTCGTGGGATGGCCGCGACCGGCCAGGCCGCGAAGCAGCTCGAAAACGACTCCGGTATCCAGGCCGATACCTTGGCGATGTTCGAGATTCAAGAGCAGCGTCGCCAGGACGATCTGAAGCTTCTGCGCGAGTACGTGCCGGATCTCGCGCGAGAGCGCGAGCTTTGGCTCGTCGACGAATCGTCTTTTCTGGCCCAGCGGCAAATGGCACGCCTATTCAAGATGGCGGAGCGCGCCGACGCCAAGGTCATTCTCCTTGGCGACCGGCTCCAGCTGCAGGGCATCGAGGCCGGGAAGCCGTTCGAGATCCTGCAGGACGAGGGGCTGGCTACGGCCCAGATGACCCAGATCCAGCGCCAGAAGAATCCCGAGCTGCAGCAGGCGGTCGCCATTGCGGTGGGCACTGCGGATCTCGCGCCGGGCGAGCAACTCGCGGAACTGAACCTCGAGCGCAACGCCCGCGCCTTCAATTTCCTCGCGCAAACTGGCCGCGTGATTGAACATGGCGATCCGAACGAGTTGATCGATCTTCTTGCGCAACGGTACGTCGAACGGGGGCCGCAGCGAAATGAAACGATCATCATTACGCCGTTCAATGACGACCGCGTCGACATCAACAGTGCGGTTCGGGCCAAATTGCAGGACCGTGGCGAGCTCGACGTCAACGACTCGTCGCATACGATCTTCACGTCCGTGGGAGACATGACCCGTGCCAAGCAAAAGGAGGCGCAGTACTACACCAAGGACATGACGGTACGCTTTGGTCGGGACTATCAAAAGATCCTCGCCTCCCGCAGCGAATACATGAGAGTTGAGAGCACCCGCCCCGACGAAGGTATCGTCGTCCTTCGCAAGGCAGACGGCTCCCTCCTGGAGTGGGAGCCGAAGAAGTACAACAGGGTGGAGGTGTACGAGTCCGAAACGCGGGCCATCGCGGCCCGGGACGTCATTCGCTTCACCCGCGGTGACGAGCTCGTCAAGAACGGCCACGAGGCGACTGTCGTTTCTGTCCAGGAGAACCGAGCGGTTTTTCGGCTCGCGGACGGCAAAGAAATTCCTTGGGATCTCGACGCGCAGCGCCACTGGGATCACGCCTATGCAGCCACGGTTCACGCTGGCCAGGGGGCGACCCGAGAGCAGGCCATTCTGCACATCCCGTCGCACAAAATGGAGCGTGATCCGGACGACGCCCGGCGCCAGTCGGACGTCGCGATGACGGTACAGAGGATCTTCGGCGATCGCAGTTTCTACGTTGGCCTCACGCGGGCCGTCGACGACCTGCAGGTCTTCACCACCGACGCTGACAAGGCGCGCGCAGCCATTTCGCGCCATCAGGACAAGACCAGCGCAGTCGAAACGTTGCGTGAGCACGAGATGGCCGAGCAGGCGAACAATCAGCCGCAGCGGCAGCGCCGTCAGCAGGCCGCGCAGCAGATGCAGATCGAGCCGGATTGAGGTCGCGGCGCAACAACCCGTACCCCCACATTTCCGCTGGCCGGCGGCGCAGGAAATATGTCGACTCGTCGCTGCCAGGTAATCGAATTGCGGTTATTAAAAAGAAAGGCCTTCGTTGGTGTATCGAAGGACTTGTTAGATAGTGGGCGTCGCGGCTGACGTTAGAATACTATTCAGTAAAGAATTTCAAATCGATGTCGATATCATCGTTTAGGATCACCAGTTGCACTATCCGTCCATGCATCTGAGATCTCGCGATGTTGTATAAATTTCAACTAACCCTACATCGTATGTCAACGAAAAATAACAAGCATGTTTGTAGAGGGCCAGGTGCGGTGATTGCACGAGTCACTGCCGTTTCAATTTTTGCAATACTTGAACTGATATTTGCTGGGAGCGTTATGGCGAAGGACAACAGTATTAGGCATGAAGAGCCCAAGGAATTCTGGATAGAGAAGCTCGGTCTTGAGGCACACCCAGAGGGTGGGTATTTTAGATATGCGTTCGGCTCGGATGTTGTCAGGAAGACGGCCAGTGGTGCTGAACGGAGAGACTATAGTGGGATTTATTTCATGGTGACCCATGATAGTCCATCGCACTTTCATCAGATGAAGTCTGATGAGATATGGTACTACCACTCAGGCGCCCCATTAACTATGCATGTCATCGACGAGGCTGGAAAGTATCGAACGGCCCGTCTAGGCCCCAACCTCGAACGCGGAGAGGTACTCTCTATCGTCATGCGTGGCGGGTGGATTTTCGGGGCATCCGTTGAGTCTGGTGATTATACTTTGGTTAGTTGTGCAGTTGTTCCAGGCTTTGATGATGCCGATTATAGGATCCTTACTCAGTCAGAGTTGTTGGGGAAGTACCCGGAATATCGAGATGTCATATTGAAGATGGCATACCAGAGTCTCCCGAGGTGAGTGAGGTGCTTAATGTGTGCCGGTAATTTTGCGGTTCTAATGTTGGCTTTTCGGATCGACCTTGGGCAGGGGCAGTTATGGTAATGGTGAACAATATCCCGACATGCCAAGTAGAGGCGATCATACCGAAGGATGGCGAAAAACGACTTTCGGTTGCGAGGGTGCGCGTAAATGACACTGGCGTATCGATGAAACTCCCCGTAGGGGAACTTCTAGAAGCCGGTTGGATTGAAAAATTCTCGGTCAATGATGTTGCATTGCTCGCCACCGTAAATGCCAACGACGTGCATATCAAGAACATCACGGAACGGATGCCGCATTTTCCGTACGGCATAATTTACCTCACCGCGCTGTTCAGTGTAATGCTGGTGACAACCAACTTGATTGGGGATAGCATCACCACCTTCACGCTGCCATTTCTTCAGGGATACACTTTTCTGTTTCCAACGGCCCTCGTTGTTTTCCCGTTAACATATTGCTTCGGTGCTTGCATAACGGAGACTTATGGCTTCGTCGTAAGCCGGCGCGTAATCTGGGGGGCGTTTTTGGTTAACATTCCCGTTGTTATGATCATCTTGTCTCTGGAGAAAGCGGGGTGGCTGGGTGGTAGTGTCCTCGGGGTTTCGCATCAAATGATGAGGGCGTTGGGCGCATCCGCCGTTGGCTACTTTGCCGGAGAGTTGTCCAATTCTCTGGTCGTGTCTCGACTGAAAATATTGCTAAAAGGCCGGGCGCTAATTTTCCGTTTTATTGCCGCGAATATCGTTGGGGCGGTTGTCGATAGCGTTTTATTTGGAACGCTTTTATTCTATGGGAACGTGCCGCATGCAGTGCTTTTCAAGATTTTGGTTGCGCAGATAACCATAAAAATACTGTACGAAATGGCGTTCTCACTCTTGTTCTCTAGAATTGTTGTCTGGATTAAATCCCGTGACGGCGTTGATCACTACGACTATAAGGTGAATTTCATAAATGGCTAGCGCCCAACTATAATTTCGAGAACCTTTCCGATAATCGCTCTCTCGTCTATCGAGAAGACTCGGCGCTTTTTGGTTGATTCGATGTCGTATCCGGTCAGAGATCCGTCATTTGTAATTTTGACGAAGATGTATGTCTGTTTGTCTATCTCTATAAGAGCTAAATCACCCGAATCAATTGATTCATATTCGCCGATGACAAGGATGGCGTTTGGTGGCAGCAGTTCAGTTCTGCTTTTAGGTGCGAGCGCAATCGCAAAGCGACTTGAGCTTGTATTCGACACCTTAATCCAGAGCTGGCCATGGTGAGGCGCGACGCTTGCTTTGCGAGCGTCGCGCAGACTAGGCTGCTCATATACCGGCACGAGTCCTCGGCTCTCCTCGCCGAAGAGAGCCGACATCGGAACGTCAAAGAACCTAGCAATTGCGGAGATCGTGCTCAGTCTCGGATCTGTTGTCTCACCGGACAAAAGGCGGCTGAGTGTCCCTCGGTCGAGATCGATCGCCCGTGACAATTCCGCGTCGTTGACTCCAGCCACATGCTGCAAGTGCTTGACTGTTGCCACAAACGTGGCCGCTAAGCTTGCAAGTTCGTCCTTTTTCTTCACGCGCGTTATCAGACCCTAATTCTTGTTCGCCAAATATGTTGAAAATTTTCAACATCCTGTTACAGTTGGTAACGCCACTTGCTGGTCGAGTGATCGGCGCTGGTCAAGGTGTGGAGAAGATTCCAAGTCTCCAAAGGGATCTTGCAAAATGTGTTGTTTTGCAATGCAAGACATGATGTAATGCCGTGCACCAAGACTAACTTTGATAGAAATTGAATCGAACCATCCGAATCGGTAGCTATCGCTTTACTATCCTCCAGTTGAGCACATTGGAGGGTGGGTTGAGCAAGATTACTGAGGCGGAATTTCGGGATGCCGCGAAGAACAACGCTATCAAGCACGCGTCCGTATTGCGCACGGACAAGGGCTATCTCTTCGTCGTCGAACTGTCTTGGAAAGAGGGTCTGCACACACTGTATACGTTCCGCAACGAGCCGAGGACGTGGGCAAGCCTGGATCGAATGATGAAGTACTTCGAGAAGCACGAGTTGAACGTAAGTGTCATCACCTTGCAGTGGAATCCGAAAAGTTGATCGGGAAGTAATCGGTAGATCGAGATAGAGCCAGTCGGCAGCAGTCCCACAGATTCTGAGCTGTTCTGGCCACTGCGTTGGTCGTGCGAAAGCGTAGTGAATGCTAAGCATCGCCCACGTATGACTGATTGTTTTGTACGCGATCTTGGCCAACTGACCGTCGTGGGTTCTGAAGTTGACCGGAAAACGTGTCGGACGCTGGACTTGCCCTCACGTCGTGAATTCGGAAAATATCCGAACTTTCATGTCTTTGGTACAAAGGTGTAGTTGATTAAGACGGACATACAGGGTGCGCCAACACCCTATATGTCCTGACCACAAGCAAATAGCTGGGAAAGCTGAGAGAGACCACTCGTGGCTACAGATATTGTACGTCAATCCTACGGGCTTGACGCGTTTGATATGCCCCTGTTTTTCACGGCGCCGCTCGGTTACCTCGCGCGTCGTGATACGCCATGTGCGAACTGGGCATGCCCACACTTTTCGCGGTCAATTACCGCGCAGAGCGGGATGTTAGCCGGCGCGCGCCCGGTCTCTCGTTTCCGTTCGGAAGCAAATTCCGATACTTCGTCGTCCCCTTTCTGGTGTGAGCTCCCCTCGCTCGCATCCCGCCTGCCTCTTCAATCTCTCAGTGCCTCGACGGCAGGCGGTCTCGTAACGCATCTGGTCTACCAGATACGTTACGCTTTTTATTTCGTGCGTCAAAGCACACCGCGCGCGTTGCGCATTTTCGCCGTAGCGGTAGTAGCCACGATCGCCCTGCTCGCGGCTTCGCCCGCAGCCGCAGACATTTGCAAGGGCAACATTTTCAATGAGGCGGCGGCTCTCTATCATCTCGATCCCGACCTCCTGCGTGCCATTACCTGGGTCGAATCGCATGGCATACCAAGCGCCGTCGGGCCTCGTTTGCCCGACGGTCACCGAGCGTGGGGCGCCGCGCAGATCAATGACGTTCATCTTCCTGAGCTCGTGAGCTACGGGGTCACCCAGCGCGACCTGCTGAATCCCTGCGTGAATCTGAAACTCAGCGCGTGGGTGCTCGCGAACTGCATTCAGGCGAAGGGCGCGACCTGGGCCGCGGTTGGTTGCTACAACACTGGGCCTGGATCCACGAATACCGCGGCGCAGGCGCGCTACGTCCGACTGGTACAGCGTGCCTATGCTGGCTACCGCGCGCAATCGGCGAGCCGCACAACCGAAGGAGGCTCGCGATGATGCGCCTTGTCCCTCTTCTTCTGGTCGTCGCTGGCGCGTTTGCGCAATCCGGCTTCGCGTCTGCCCACCTTCCGAACTACGACATCACGCAGATCGGCGAGCCCGGCTCCGGCCGCTATGTGTTCTGCTCGGCCGACACATGCCCTGAACCGACGATCAAGCACCTGGCAACGCCGGTGCCGGTTGCTCCAGACAATTTCCCGCTTCCTGTTTCCTCGGCCGACGAAAACCGGCCAACTCGCGCGTCTTTCATTCGGATCGTCAAGCGTCACGTGCCCCATCGCACCCATACCCGACAAATTCGCCGTGCCGCAAAGGTGCCGAAGCAAGGGCTCTGCACGACGGCCGCCCCGGACGCGTCGGCCTCTAAGCACCTAGCGGACCGGTAGTCCGCGCAGCTGACCGATTTCATCACTCGACCAAGGAGAAAGTTCAGTAATAAGGAATCCGTAAGAAATGCTTTGATTGTTTGCTTAACCACTCTCCCCTGAATGGTGCCCGTGCCGCCCATTTCGGTACGGGCACAACTCCTAGCCGGCGAGCCGGCTGCTTACCACGCGAGGACTAGATGACCGCCGCTATTTTCAACCAGCTCGAGATGCTCGAATTCCGAGCCGCGAGCGCCCTCCTTGACATCGAGGATCGTGTCAAGGAGTTGCTGAAGAACCCCGAGGTACGCGACACGCTCAACTTGATCGCTGCCGTGGGGCTTGCAGCCGCCTGCATGATGATCGCCCGCTACGCTTTCGGATCGGACGGCGCCGAGTTTGCCCAGGGCTCGACCACTGTTGAAGGGTGGGCACGGGGCAATCCCGGCAAGATCGCCGCGCTTTCCGGTGTGTTGTGGGGAAGCGTGCGCGCCATGTTCGCCAAGGACTACGGTGCATTCGTCATTCCGTCTGGAATCGGCATCGCTGTCGGCGTGATCATCGGCGTCATCGAAGCCAGCTACACCGCGCTTATTTAACCGGGGGCGGCGATGTCGGATGATCTCAATCACTACGTGCCCAGTCGCCTTGACGATCCGGAGAAGTTTCTATTTTTCCGAAAAGACGTCGCAGCAATCGGGCTTGGGGGCACGGTTGTTGGTGTGGCAACCAACCACACTCTGCTGGGCCTGCTCGTAGGCATTGCGATAGCAGCCGGCTGGCAGAAATTCAGCTCGGGCCAGCATCCCGGCATGTCGGCACACCTCATGTACTGGGTGCTGGGGCTGCCGGTGCCAAAGAAGCTGCCGTCGTCCGACATTCGCGAACTGAACGGGTGAAGCGATGACGCCCGGCAAAGCCAACCAATCTCGCGACGCGCTGCAGGCCGAAAACCGACTCCTCAAGAAGTTCTTGTTGGGGAACGGCGCGACCACTGTCGTCCTTGCGTTCACCTGCGCATGGCTGGTGGTTACGCAGCGCGTCGTCATCATGCCGCCTGCTGTTCGCGGCACCTACGTGATCGGCGCGCGGTACGCGAATGACCAGTATCTCGCCGACCAAGCGACGTATGTCCTGTCGCTCGCCAAGAGCGTCACGCCGAGCACCGTCGACAACAACGTGCGGATTCTGCTTTCCATGGTCGACGACGATCGGCGCGCGGCGCTCAAAACCGAGTGGGACGCCGATGCGCTGCAGATCAAGCACGACGGCCTCACGAACGTCTTCGAACCGATCGGTGTCGGCGAGGTGGACTTCCGCAACAAGGCCGTCAAGGTCACCGGCACATTCACCACCTACATCTCCGGAAAGCGCACGAGCTCCGAGCAGAAGACCTTCGAGGTCTATTTTGGAATCACCCTCTTCGGCCGTTTGGTCTTGCTCGATATCCGAGAAGCCACCCGCGGCAAACAAGGCGTCGAACCGCTGGCTCCCACGGAGACCCCCGCATCATGAAACTTTCCATTGATCGACGGTGGTCGACATCGCACACAAACGTGACGTTCCGTCTCGTGGTCGGTGCTGCGATGTTCGTGGCCGCCGCCAGCGCGCACGCGATTCAGGTGGTCAAGGGCGCGGATCGCCAGGCGCAACAGGTCTCCGTCTCCGCGGCCGAGTACAACGTCCTGTCCATGTCCGGAGGACGGAGCTTCTCGAAGATCGTACCGGTGGTGCCGGGCTCGGTCTCCTGGACGCAAGACGGCGGCAAGCTCTGGCTCATGCCGGCGAATCCCACAGCGCTGAACGAGTCGATCACGGTGTTCGTGATCGATGACGCCGGCACGACATACCGCCTCATGCTCGTCCCTGGCCCGCGCCCGGCAGAGGATATCCGCATCGAACCGCCTGCCGCACGTTCGACCCAGGCGCTCCATGCGTCGGCTTTTCAACGACGCGTGAAACTCATGATGCTGGCGATGGCAGGCGGCCAGGGCGCACCGCAACTGTCGTACACGTCGGTAGAAACAGTGGTGCCGCTCTGGAAAGAAGCCTTGCTAACGCTCGTCCGTCAGTACAGCGATAGTGAATTCGTGGGCGAAACCTACACGCTGTCGAACACCTCGCACCGAGACATGGCCATCGACGAGCGCGAACTGTACGCGCCGGGTGTGCTGGCCATCGCGATCGAGAACGCGAATCTTCCGGCCGGCGCCAGCACGATCGTCTACGTCGTTCGCCAGCGAGGCGACCATGAGTGACGTTAACCAAGCAACCAAGCGCCGCCAGCGGATCTTGACGTTGGTCGGATTCGGCGTGCTTGCCAGCCTCGTCGCGGTTGGCGCGTACTTTACTCAGGGAGGGCAATCCACGCGCCAGTTCACGACCAAGGTCCCGTTCACAAGCCTGGGTGACCAGAACGATCGCAACACTTGGCGTGCGCACTCCGAGGCCCAACTTGCCGAGCTTACGCGCCAGGTCGCGAGTACAAACACGCGCGCTGACGATGCGGTTTCGCAGATCAAAGCCTTGGCGAAGGATCAGGACGAGCTCGGCAAGCGAATTGAGGCCATGAAGAATGCGCCTGCGAGTGCGCCCGCGGCGGCGTCGGCACCGGCGACCGACCGCGCCCTGCTGGACAAGCCGATCCCGCTCAACGGGGCATCGGCCAAGGCCGGCGCGATTCTGAACCCGCCATTCGGAAAATCGGGGAAGCCGGGTGCTGGTGATCCTGCCGCCGCGCCTCCGAAGCTCGACATCATTCAGTTCAATGCACCGGGCGGCAATTCGGTCGATTGCGTCGACCCGCGCTTTTCGACGTTGCCCCCGGAGGACGCGATTCGTGCACGGCGGGACTGCCTGAAGGGCAATGGCAAGAAGAAAGTGAACTTCATCCCAGCGACGTCGTTCGTGCGTGTCGCCATGTTGAATGGTGTTGACGCGCCGACCAGCGGCGAAGCTCAGCACGATCCCCTCCCGGTGTTCCTTGAGCTGCTGGATGTGGCCAACCTTCCGAACAGCCGCAAGCTCAACATCAAAGGGTGTCGGATCTTGACGCAGGCGTATGGGGATGTGGCCAGCGAGCGAGCCCATATGCGCGGCGAAACCCTCGTCTGCATTCTCAAGAACGGTCGAACGATTGAGGCGACGATCAAGGGAAACGTCATGGGTGAGGACGGCAAAGAAGGCGTCAGAGGGCGTCTGGTATCCAAGGCTGGGTCGGCGCTGGCTATGTCGACATTCGCCGGGATCTCTTCTGGTATTGGCCAGGCATTCAGTCAGTCGGCGAACACCGTTAGCTCCACCGCCTTCGGCGCCACTTCCATTGTCAACCCGAGCCAGGTTGGACGCTCAGCAATCGGCGGCGGCATCGCCGGTGGCGCTGATTCTCTTAAGCAGTTCTACATTCGTGCAGCCGAGAAGCTTTTCCCCGTGGTTGAGACGGACGGTGGTCGCGTGGTCGAGTTCGCAGTGACGAAAGGCGCCGATTTCGACGGCGACCCTTCAGAGATCAGCAACATCAACGACGGGATCGACAACGATCTTCGCGCAACAGATGGAGGCTATTCCGATGACTAATCAGATCGAGAGTGTGACGCATCAAGCGTTCGAGGCTGCGATGCAGCGGTTTTCGGACGAAGCAGGCCACGAGGTCTCGTTTGCGCAGGATGCTGAGGGAGGCTATTTGCAACCGGAGATGCGCCGAGCGCTGACCGGTTGGCTTGGTGCGGCCTCACTCATCGCGGATCAGCTGAGCGGATTTTCTGACTTCGCTGTTGTTCAATTTCGTGGCGACCCTGCGTTTCAATCGGGGTTCCTGCAGTTTCTCGGGAAAGCCGCCGACCTGCTGGCTCTCTCCAGCGGTCAAACGGGTTCGTCGCGCGTTCCCAACGTGACGGAACCGAATGCGCCGACCGGTGCCGCCGCGTTCGACGATGCAGCCCTCGACGGATTCAACCGCGTGTTGAAGGCAAAGATGGCTGCGGGTCGAGCCAAGGGGCGTACCGGTTGGTGGGGCGCACCGGTGGAAGAACTGTCGGTGATGCTCCGGGCACACGTCGACAAAGGTGACCCCCTTGATATCGCCCTCCTCGCGATGATGCACTGGTACAAGCATGCGCCCGTAGCGCCCGCGCCGGCGCGTCCCGCAGAGATCTTCACCACCGGCGAGCTCACGAAAATCTCGAGCAGTCCCGTCATCGGCGGTCAACTCGACATCCGGACATCTGCTGGTCCTATCGGCATCACCGGCCTTCCGAACGAGCTCGCCCGAGACTGCAAGCCCTTCCTGTGGGAACAGGTCGAGATCGTGATCCGCGCCGCGAACGTTGCATCTGGCGACCCGGGCACCGTGGGATCGGTGCCGGCCTCAGCCGCCTCGCTCGAATGGCTTGCTGCGAGCCGCGCGGCATTCCAGGTCGGAGTGGACGTGGACACGGTATTGGCGTGGGTGGCCGCCGGCGAGATCGAGTATCGCAACGAGGACGGCTCCATCATGGTCCGATGCTCGTCGCTGCTGGCCCGGTCGCATCGCCACCGCATCGGCCAAAACGCAACCGGCGCTTCGGCGGGCGATGCCACGGGACGCGTTGCCGGTGTGCGGGGCGCGGTGAGGGCTGTCTCGGAGCACGAGGCATGAGCCGGCTGACGAAAGAGCAGCGCGCCCGGCTTCGCCAGAAGTACGACGGACGTTGCGCGTACTGCGCAACGCAACTACCCGATCGCTGGCACGGCGACCATGTCGACCCTGTTGTGCGCGCGGTCGAGACGAAGCTTGACTCGGACGGTCACTGGCGGCTCGTGAGTGGCCCGCCTAAGCATCCCGAGCGTCACGTCGAGTCGAACTACATGCCGTCGTGCCCGCCTTGCAACATCAGCAAGGGCGCGATGGATCTCGAGCAATGGAGGCAATGGCTGGCCGGGCACGTGGCCTCCCTCAATGCCTACCACCCGATTTATCGCCTGGCGAAGGTCTACGGGCTGATCCAGGAGACCGGTGCGCCCGTTGTCTTCTATTTCGAGCGCTACCCCGATAGCGATGCCGTCGTATGTGATGAATCACATCGTCGCCAAGCAGCGACGACGGAGGATTGACCATGCCGCGCTCCAGAAATATGCCAACCGCCGCCGACGTGCTTGCCGTCATGCGCCCGCGCGTCACCTATGCAGCGTACGCGCTGGCGAGCGAGTTCTCCCTGACCGCCGTACGAATCCGGCCGCTGCTCAAGGAGATGGTCGCGCGCGGCACCCTCTCGCTCGTGACCGTTCCCCACTCCCGTGGCTACAACGTCTGCGTAGCCGGCAGCGAGCCGCACCCTGCGGCGTCCGAGAAGTATGTCGGTAAGCCGGCCACGCCGCGACGGTATTTCGTGATGACGGGCGACTTGAATGCGTACGCAGCGGACATCAAACGCCGTGCGGACCTTTGCATGATGGTGCGGCGATGAGCAAGACCAGCAAGATCGGCTGGCGTGATCAGACATCGTCACGTCTTCCTATCAATCTCGGGCGCTACCTCCGTTGGCGGCACCCCGTCCTCAACATGCCCCAAGCTCCAATGAAACAAGTTCGATTTACCTTCGCACTTCTGGTCACTACCTGTCTCGCGTGGGGTTGCGCTGCGGAGCACAGTGCCGCTGTCGCTGCATCGCCTATCGCGACCAGCGACGTCCCGGCCGTAGCGCCCGCCGAACTGGCTACGACCGGCACTCGGGTGGCGCCGAACGTCGATCCTGGTGTCGCGGCACTCAAGGCATCGCTGCATGCGCGGTACCCGTCGACCCAGTTTCGCGAGGTTGCCGCCACCCCCTCGACGGGCATCTACGAAGTCGTGATGGGTAACAAGGTCGCTTACACCGACATCACCGGCCGCTACTTCCTGTTCGGCCACCTGTTCGACATGGTGACGCAACAGGATCTCACGGTGCCGCTCGAGCAGGCGCTGCAAAAGGTTCGGTTCCCCGCCGATCGGCTGCAGGACGCATTCGTCGAGGTTCACGGCACCGGTCAGCGCAAGCTCGCGATTTTCGACGATCCCGATTGCCCGTACTGCCTCGTCTTGGAGGATGACCTGTCCAAGCTCAAGAACGTGACCATCTACCGGTTCCTGTATCCACTCGAGTCGAGTCACCCGCGCGCGCGGGCACATTCCATCGCGATCTGGTGCGCGGAGGACCGCCTCGCCACGTGGCACGCATGGATGCCCCTCGCGCTGTCACGGTGGATGCGTGACCAAGGTCTGTCGCTGGTGGGTGGCGCCGCCAAGACCGCCGCCCCGCCCCGGGTCGAGCCGAAGCTCGTCTCGTGCGCCAATCCTATCGACAAGAACGAAGCACTGGCCGCGAGCTTGGGCATTGCCGGCACCCCCGCACTGGTGAGCGAGGACGGGCGTGTGATGCCGGGAGCGGCGAGCGCTGAGGCTATCGACCAATGGCTCGGAGCAAAGTGATCATGAAAAACAATGCCATGCTCGCGACGTTTAGCGCTGTCCTCGGCCTGACCGGCTGCAGCTTCAGCGGATACGACGCGAGTTCGAACTTTGCCTGCAAAGCACCTGAAGGAGTGCTCTGCAGCAGCATGTCTGGCATCTATGCCAACGCCATGGCGCACAACCTGCCCGACCAACGCGTCCACACCGCCGCCGGCGCGACGACGAGCATCGCACTCGGCGCCTATGCGGCCGAGCCGGTCGCGGCATCGAACGCTACGCGCGGCACGAATACCCTGCCCGCCATCGGCGCCGCCGGCATTCTCCCCAAGGCGCTCGACAGCGGCGCTCCCGTTCACACGGCTTCGAGAGAGATGCGGATCTGGTTCGCCCCGTGGCAGGACGCCGACTCCGATCTGCACGATCAGGAATACGTCTATCTGATCGTCGATCCCGGCCACTGGTCGATCGCCCACAACCAGGAGCGTATCCAGGCCGCGTTCCGGCCCGTGCTGCCGCCGACGCCTGCACCGGACGCCAGTGGCAAGCCTGCAGCCACTGCGTCCAGCACTGAGCCATCGTCGACCCAGATATCGAATGCCGACCGTGTCATGCAGGGCATTCTCACGCCCGCAGGTGCAATCGATCGCGCGGGCGCGTTGCCGGCCGGGACCGATCACTGATCCAGGAGCCATACATGAGCACCCTGCAGACCTGGATCGATGACGCAAAGGATCTTGCGCGAACAGCCATAACCGAAGCGATTCTCGGCACAGACGATGATCTTGGGCCGCCGTCGCCCGTTGCGGCGGACCGACGGCGTGTCGAGACCATCGGGCTTCACAACCTGCTGCCATACGACCAGTATGACCCGGCCACCGAGCTGTACTACAACACCGACTCGGTCGGCTTCGTGCTGGTTGTCGCCCCGCAGACGGGTGCCGATGCCGAGTTGACCCGCAGCTTGCACGGGATCTACGACTCGATGCCAGCAGGGTATGGCGTCCAATGGTTGCTGCTCGCCGACCCCATCATCGACGAGTCGCTGAACGCCTATGTCGACCTGCGCCGCCAGTATGCTGAATCGGGCGCGGCCCCTTCGTTTTACCTGGAGCAAGCCGAGCGCCGTGCGGCGTCCGTGCGTTCGAAACTCGGCCAGCCGTTGTTTCCGGGGCAGAACTACTCGATCACCGACAAGCGCCTGCTGCTCTCGGTCGTCCGCAAGGGATCATCCGATGATCTGAAGCTCCGCGAAGAAATCCAGAATCTGCGCGAAGTTGTCGGTGCGACGCTGCGCTCCGCCAGTCTCGCGAGTCGGACTGCCGAGCCGGACGATCTGAAGCGCTTTCTCTGGCCCATCCTCAATCCGGACGCCTTCTTTGGCGACGGGGCCGACACGCTCGATCAGACGTACAGCGGCGACAAGCCCATTCGCGACCAGCTGACGGTGTTCGGCCACCACATTCGCGTCAAGGGAACGCAGCTGCTGTTCGGACTGCCGCCGGAGGAGCCAGACGAGCCGGACACGCGCATCGCCGTACGCAGCTTTGGTGTCCATCAGTATCCGACAAGCAAGGAACTGTGGGAGATGAACAACATCGTTGGGTCGCTCTTCAACGATGTGCACCAGTATCCCTGCCCGTACTTGATTACCTGCGGTGTGGTGATTCTCGACCAGAGCGCCGTCGAAACGCGCGCGGCGCTGCGCGGTGCCCGTGCAACCCAGAACGCGGAATCGAAAATCGCCAAGCTGCAGCCCGAGCTCGCGCTGCAGAACCGGGACTGGAAGGCCGTCTCGATGCAGCTTACGCAGGGTGGATCGATGTGCGAGCTCTATCACACGCTCACGCTGTTCGCCCCGCGCAAGAAAATGGAACAGTGCGTGGCGGCCGCAAAAGGCATCTGGCGCTCCGAACGCTTCAAGCTGTTTCCGATGCTGACGCAGCAGCTCACGACGTTCCTTTCGGCCATGCCCATGATGCTCACGAGCGACATGCGCGATGACCTGAAGCGGTTCCGGCTGATCACCACCAAGACCACCGTGAACGCGACCGACATGGCGCCGGTGCTCGGCGAGTGGGCTGGCACCGACGGTCGCGCCAGCCTGCTGTTCTTTGGGCGCCGTGGGACGCCCACGCTCGTGGATATCTACTCGAGTAGCACGAACTTTAACGGCTTCGTTGATGGTACGTCGGGCGCCGGCAAGTCGGTGCTGATGAACGACGTCATTGGCGCTTTCCGGTCGGTTGGCGGAATCATCCGCATATGTGACGTCGGCTACTCATACGAGAAGCAAATCGACATGGCAGGCGGCCAGTACATCGATTTCAAGCCAGGCTCGCGAATCATCATCAACGCATTTTCGACTGCTGGCGCCGATGACGAAAACGGGCTCGATAGCGAGGTGAAGTTCATTCGGCCGATTATCGCGCGCATGGTTTCCCCGACCGCGCCGATCACGCCGTTCGAAGGTGCGCTGCTCGACGTCGCCACGCGCATCGTGTGGAAGGACTACGGCCAAGACGGCAGTCCCACGTTGGTGCGAGACGCGCTCCTGACACTGAAAGACCAGAACAATCAGCCCGAACGTATTGCGTACGAGCTGGCCGTGCGGCTCGAACCGTTCTGCAAGGGCGGTGTTTATGGCGAGTACGTCAACGGGCACACCAACGTTCGACTCGATAACGAAGTCGTCGGACTTGAGCTCGAGCACCTCAACAGCGACCCCCAGCTGCGCACGGTGATCATGCTTGGCCTGACCAACCAGGTCACGAACGAGATGTATCGCTTCGATCGGTCGCGTCCGAAGCTGTTTCTCCAGGACGAAGGATGGCAGATCGTCGGTGACGATCAGGAAACAGCCGACTTCATGGAAGAGGGCTATCGCCGTGCCCGTAAGTACGAGGGCAGCTTCTTCTTCGCAACACAGGGGATCACCGATGCGGCGATGAACAAGGCAACACAGGCCGCCTTCGACAACTCGGCGTGGAAGTTCCACCTCAAGCAAAGCGATGACACGCTCAAGAAGATTGAGAAGGGCGACGTGATGGACCTGTCGCCGGGCCTGAAGCGCTTGCTCAAGTCGCTGCACCCGGTGCCCGGTCGCTACAGCGAGTTCATTCTCGTCGACCCCAACGGCGGTACCCACCTGCTGCGCCATATCCCCGATGAATTCACGCTGGCCATGGCTACCACCAAGGGGCCGGACTTCGAATTCATGCAGCGTCTGCGTGCCGGCGGCACGTCCACCGAGGACGCGATTCGCGCCCTGATCGAAACCAAACGGAAGTGACCATGCGACATGACCTCGTACTGACAAGCATCGTTTCGGTCTGCGCCTCGCTGCTGCTGGCCGCCCCGCTCGTCTACTGCTGGACGCAACGCGAACGGGTTGCACCGGTCGTCGTCGTCGACGTGCAGAAGCTGATTAGCGATGAGCAGGAAACGCTGCTGAAGACCTTCAACAACGGCGATCCGGTGCACATGACCGACGACGCGAAGAACAACGCAACCCAGCATGCCGGCGATTTCGCCAAGCGCCTGTCGATCGCGCTTGACCAGCTCGGCACGCAGTGCGGGTGCGTGGTCGTCAACAAGGCCGCGGTGCTCGCCGGCGATGCGCCGGATCTCACCGACCTGATTGCTCGGAGGATCGCGAAATGACCCAACGCCAAGCCGAAGGTCTGTACCGATCGGCGAATTCCTGTGCGGACCTGGGCACTGCGGCCGTGCGATTTGCATCCGCTGATCTTCGCGACTACCTGGACTGTCCGAGCTCGACATCTGCGGCAATCGTCGCCAACGTCACGACGCGCATCGGGTTGCGTCGGCCAGTGCCGACGCACGTCGCGAGAGTCGGTACCCACGGAGAGGAACAGTGATCCTGCTCGTCGCTCATGCGTCAGGTCTCGCGCGCTATCGCCGGTTCGTCCGGACCATGGTGGCGCTGTCGGTCGTGGCCGCGATAGCGTGGGGCCTCACGCCCTGGTATGGCCTGTCGTTCAATATGTCGACGAGCCTGCCGGGCACGCTCTATTTCATCCGCAAGGGGCGGTATCAACCGCGCGTTGGCGACACGATCGTGTTTCGCTGGCACGGAGGCGCGACCTATCCCGCGGGCCTCATGTTCATCAAACACGTCGCGGGCTTGCCCGGTGATGTCGTACACGTGATCGGCCGCGACGTCTGGGTCAATCAGACCTATATCGGTTACGCCAAGCCTCTCTCCCTCGCGGGGATGGCGCTCTTCCCGACCAGTGCCGGGGTCATCCCGCCGGATCACTACTTTGTGGCCACGCCGAACCCAAACAGCCTCGATTCGCGGTATGCGATCGCCGGCACCGTTCCTCAATCCGCGATTGTTGGGGAGGCCTATGAAGTCTTCTGATCAGCGCGCCGTGTCGCGCTTCGTCGTCGCAACCGCGCTCACGACGGTAGTCCTTTTCGCACGTGCCGACGATCTGGGGGTCGTCGGCCCGACCTACCCGATCGCCGAGCACGACGCGATCGCGATGCTGAAGCATCGGCTGCTCGAGATGCGTGCCAATGGCGGGCTTGCCGCCCTCGAGCGCCGCGCCCGGCAGCGTGCCCTGCATGACATCACGTCGCTGCCGGCCGTGCCGGGTCTCACCACCGTCACCGAGTATTCGAGCCGCTTGATCGATCCCACGGTGACGTACGCGAAGCCCGTCACCAACGATGAGGGGGCGGTCATCGTCCCGGCCGGCACGCGCATCAATCCGCTCGACATCGTGACGTTGCACGAACGGCTGGTGTTCTTCGACGGCCGTGATCCGGCGCAAGTGAAGGCTGTCCAGATGCTGGCTTCTCGCGATGGCGCTGCGGTGAAGCCCATCTTGACCGGCGGATCGTGGCTTGACCTCACCAAAGCATGGAAACGCCAGGTCTATTTCGATCAGCAAGGTCGCCTCACGCAGCGTTTTGGCGTCACGCGGGTGCCAGCGGTCATCAGCCAGCAAGGCAACCAGTTGCTGCTCGAGGAAGAGCCGGCGGCTCAACTGCGATAGCCCAACCCTACGGAGATTCAGTAATGCCCGACTTCATGACCGTGGATATTACCGACGACGCGATTGCTGCACCGATCATCGCGAACCTTCGGCTCCCCAACGGCAAGGCCATCCTTGCCGCATTCAAAACGGAAGCGCTGCTTCTCGACTACCGGTTCTCGAAGCAGTGGAATCGGGCGCCCATACCAGACGGCGCCTTGCATGTGCTCGGTCGCGCCGTAGCTGCTGTCGAGAGTGGGGCGATCGGGCATCTGCTCGCGAAACAAATCATCGATGCGATCGAGTATCAGCGCGTCTATATGCACGCCGGGCCGTCGACCCCCACCCTCCTGGCTGAGGAGCAACGACGATTCGCCACGATCGCCGACGACATTCACACGATCGATAGTTTGGCAGCTACTGATGAGCCGGCGCCGTCGAGCGGTACCGATTTTCGGGCGCTTGAGCCGGTCACGTTGACGGTCGATGTCGTCGGCGACCAGGTCATCGTTTCAGGCGAGCAGCAGTTCGCGACCTTCAACTGGAAGGCGACCTTATGGGGCAATGAAGCAAAGCGCCTGTCCATTCAACCCGAGCGCCGGTCGCTCGGGGATACGCTCCCCGCAACCTACCGTGTGGTCGCCGGTGCCGGTGACGAGACAAGCGGCTCGACGGGTGTCGTTGCAAAGCACTTGAGCGAATCGGAGGCAAAGGATCTGATCCGGCGCATTCAGGACGGAGTAAAGGAGTCGCTCGGTATTGGCAACGTCTCGGACAACGTGGTTCAGGTTGAAGAACCCACCACCTCCGTGGCCGCCGTTGAGCCTACGCGACGTTCAATGGTTACCGCAGTGCTGGAGTTCGTCGCAAATGCGGCCTCGGCTGTGGCGCACATCGTGTTCTTTCTTGGCCTTGCCTTGGCAGGAACCTACGCTTTTTTATTCGGACTGTTGAAGCTTTTCATCTGGGTGATCCGATGAGCGCGCGCTCGGCACGTGTCGCGGGAGCCTTTCGGCGCTACCTGGCCATTGTCACGCTGGTGCTCGGTGCCCTCTCCGTATCGGCGCCGGCGGGCGCTGGTCAGTGCGTTGGCCGATTCGCCAATCCGATCACTGATATCTGTTGGGAATGCGCGTTTCCGATGGCGATCGGAAGTGTGACCTTCCTGAACATGGGTCAGGACGATACCCCGAATCCCGGCGGCTTCCTCTGCTTCTGCAACGGCACGTTCGGTGTGAAGTTCAGCTTCTGGGAGCCGATCCGTCGCGTCGACGTCACCCGCTCGCCGTATTGCTTCGTCTCGCTCGGCGGGATCTCGCTGAACCCGGGCATCCACGCGCCGGAGGGCGAGGTGCGGCAGCAGAAGGACGACACCAAACAGAGCTTCTATCAGGTCCACTGGTATACCGATCCGGTCATGTACTACACCGAGATCCTGCTCGACGATCCATGCATGGAGACCGGCAGTTTCGACATGGCGTACATGACCGAAGTCGATCCGACCTGGAGCGACGACGATCTCACCATGCTCCTCGAGCCGGAAACGTATCTGTTCGGCAGCCCGATCGCGCAGGCGGCTTGCGCGGGCGACTGCGTGCTGTCCAGCCTTGGATTCGGCAGCAACCTGCTGTTTTGGTGCGCGGGCTGCAACGGCTCGATCTATCCGTTCAACGGCCACGTTCAGGCGCATGTCTCGGCCATTCAGGCGTCGTCGCTGCTGGTCGAGCGCATGACCGCCAAGCTGCATCGCGAGGGCTTGATGTGGGGCACGACGGGTGACGGCGCCATGTGCGGCTATTACCTGCAGCCCGTGATGGACAAGACCCAATACAAGTACACGATGCTCTACCCGGTTGCGCAAACCGACCAGATCAACGGTCAGTGCTGCCAGCCGTATGGGCGCACGTCTGCCCTCTGGGGCGCCGGCAAAATGATCCCGTACACCGGCGAGGACTTCGCCTACGAGATCTTCCGCAAGCGCAACTGCTGCATGGGCGCCAACCTGGGAGATCTCCCGCAATGACACGTCTCTTTTCCTCCTTGGCGGCCGCGGGCACGATCGGCCTAGCTACCATGTCGGTGTCGGCCCAGACCGTCTCGAACGACGCGCTTGCACGTGAACAGCAGCAGATCAACGGCACGCGCCGTGCCACCTTCGACGCAGCCGCCAGCGGCGCGGAACGGTACCGCGGCGCGATGCCTTCAGCCGGCTCCATCGACGCGGAGATGCGCCGGATCCAGGGCGATCGTGCACGCCAGATGGATCAGGCGTCCGCGAAGGCCGCTCACGATGGCAACGCGTTCCCGAACCTTCCGACGCCGGCGCCGGCCGCTGCAGGTGCGGATCCACTCGCGGTCGCAAAACGGTACGAGAGCCGGACGCAGCGCCGGGTCACGGACTCTTTCGTTGCGTTTGCCAGCTTCTCGATGCCAGCAGCGTCGCTGGTGCGCCTGGTCAAGACCATGAACCAGGCGGGTGGAACCGTGGTGTTCCGAGGCTTCAAGGACGACTCCCTCAAGGCGACGGCCGCCGAGATGCAACGGCTGGGCATCGCGTCCGGCGGGATCGTCGTGAACCCGAAGGCGTTCACCCAGTATCGCGTCGCTCGCGTGCCGGCCTACGTCGTCACACGTGGCGGTGACGCGAGCAATCAGGTCGACAGCAGCGGCTGTGCGCTGCCGGCGTCCTACGTGTCGATCACCGGCGACGTGACCCCCGGCTACGCATTGCGTCAGATCGTTGATCACAGCCCGGTGTATGCGGACATCGCGGGCCGCTACCTGCGCTCGCTGGGGGACGTGGAGTGAGCGCGATGACGTCGACTCTGCGCCGGTTCACGCCCCTGGCTATCGCAACGGTCCTCGCTGCGATCGGCGTGCGCGCGGCCGCGGACAGCCCCTCTACTGCGTCTGCCTTTGCGGATGGGCAGTCGGTTGGCCGTTCGGGGATGAACACCGCTCACGGGAGTATCGCCAGCGGCGGCTCGAATGTACCGAACTACACGAATCAGGACGGCGACCTGACACCGCTGTATGGCGGCGGCCAAGGCAGCCTCGGGCCGGCTGGCACCGGGAAGGAAGCGGACTGCTCGACGCAGCCGGCCAACCCGAGCGCGTACTGGCGGCAGGAATGCGACGCGGTCAACTATCTGGCCAAGAAGCCGCAAAACCGCATGCCGATCACCGCGAGCGATCCGATCGTCACGGGCAGCACGGGCACGATCAACAATCCCGGCACGACGACGAGCTCGCAGGATTGTCACAACGTCACGTCGACCGTGCCGGCGACCTATCGGAAGGAAACGTGCGAACAGGCGATCGGCACGCAAACCTATACCTGCAACCGCATCAACGATCCGGTCTGCAGGGAGCCGTATCAGGGATGCGCCGCTGGCGGTGTGGTCGAGGGCAGCTTCACCGGTGGATTTGCCTCACGCCTGGCGTCGAACTCGGCGCTCTGGAACTTCGGCGCGGATACCGGCTATCACGACAACTCGGGCTACCGGGGTTTCACCGTGTACAGCTCGATGAGTTTCAGCGTACAGAACCTCGCGCAGATTGGCACTGTAGTCATCAGCCAGATCACGGCGAACAATACGCTGCGCAGCGTCGACATCAATGGTGTCACCGTCTACTCCGATTCGCCCGACGGCGGCCGCGTACTCCAGTGTGGACAAGGGACGTTCACGTCGACGACCCGCGACACCGATACCCAGATCACTGCTGGCCTTCTTGCCTCACCGGCCAAAGGAGTGGCTTTCACCAACGGCATTCGTAGCGTGTGCTCCGACAAGACCGCGTTCACGGCTGACGGGGGCCTGACCGAGTACCGGTCGTTCTTCCGGTTTGGTAGCTACTACGAGGGAAACCCGTCGGCGATCTCGCCCAACACTGATATCCGCCCGTATTTGCACGAGGGTGTCAACTCTATCGAGATCCAGGCGGCGATTGGCGGATACGGCGGTGACGGCGGTGGCCAGGCGCGTGTCCAACTGACGATGAACCAGATCTGCACTGCAATTTGTACGCCGAACTGGATTGATCAGTGCAGTTCCTTCGAGCAGCGAGCCGCGCAATGATGATGCATACCCAGACGTTCCTTGTCCGCGCGGTGAAACTGCTCGGCACCGCGATGACGGCCGCTCTGCTCGCGGCGCCTGCAGCGCATGCGACACCCACTTGCCAGCGGACGGGGTCGATCTGTATCGAGCCGGCCGCTACGCGCGTCATCAACGGTATTCCGCTCTACCAGGATTGCTGGAACTACCAAGATACCTACGAATGCCAGGCTGCCTCGGCAGTCAACGACTGCACCCCGCTTCAACAGCAAGGTTGTGGCCTCATCGGTCAGCAGTGCGTGTCGTATAACGACGCGTCGCCGGGCAACTGCGACACGATGCAATACACGTATCAGTGTCTCGATACCCCGGCGCACACCACGACCGTCACCCAATGCACCAACACGATGTGCGCGCCGGGTGCGGGATGCTTCTCGACGAGCAGCGGTGCGGACGGTGCGCTCGGCAAGGTCGTGACCGGTCTCGAAACCGGGCGGGAAGCCGGTGCCTACGGCGTCGGCGGCGGGAACGTCAACATTTTCAAGGGATACGACAGCAGTTGCACGATCAAGGTGCTGGGTGGTCTCGAGATCAAGAGCTGCTGCACGAGCAACGGTGGCGGCGCAGCGTACTCGAACAATGCGATCGGCAGCGCCGCAGTGAGCGCCGGATTGTCGATCGCCGGTACGGGTGCGAAGCAGGGCATTGCACTTGGATCGAAGTACGTCTTCGACCAGCTGTACGAAACGGTCGACAGCACGATCGTGAACTCCGGTCTCTTGCAGATGGGCGCATGGGCCGACCGGGTCTTGTCCAGCTCCGGGACGTTCGGCGCATATGGCTTCCAGTTTTCCTTCTCGCTGACGAACGGCGTTCAGCTGGCCGACTTCAATCCGTACATCTTCGGCGCGGAGATCGCCGCGCAACTGATCCAGATGTGGCTCGCATGCTCGTCAGACGAGCAGGTGCTCAGTCTGAAGCGTGGCCAGAACCTCTGCGTTCAATACAACCAGGGTTGTTCCAAGCGCGTGCTCGGCGTGTGCGTGGAGGAGAAGAAGAGCTACTGCTGCTTCAACTCGTTGATCGCGAAGCTCGTCAACCAGCAGGGCAAGGCGCAGCTCGGTGTCCCGTTCGCCGGCTGCGGTGGCTTCACGGCCGACCAGCTTCAGAAGATCGATTTTTCGAAAATCGACTTCACCGAGTTCGTCAATTCCATCCAGTCCAAGGCCGTCGACGAGGACGCGATTCTGCAGCGAGTTCGGCAGGCGATCGGTGCGAACGGCAAGGGGTCATCCCAATGAAACGCCTCGCCCTCCTCACCTGCGCCGCGGCGCTTTCAATGTGCGCCCAGGTGGCATATGCCAGCAGCTACGACGACTTCGGCACCGTGCTCGTCGACGCGATCGACCACGGCTCGGCGTTTGGTGCGCTGCGCGGCCCCGTCGCTGACTCCCTGACCACGAAGCTGCACGCGAACGGCCCGGTGTACGTCACCGCTCGGCTGATTGGCGACCTCCCGCGCCCGGGGTGCAAACGACTGGATGTCCTGGTTGACATCCGTGGCGTGCAGACCGAGGCAGGCGAGACGTCCGGCCGCCTCGACGTGAAGATGAATTACTGCCGCGATGGTGTGCCGCCGGTTGGGCTGACGTCGGGCACAGCAGCGCCTGAGAAGCACGACGCACCGTGAGTTTTTCTGACCAACCTGGAGGAATCCTCATGCCGAACGTACCCCAATCGCCGGCCTCGAAAGCATGGCCGAGCTGGGTTCATCCCCTGCTGTCGAGTGTGCCGACCTACTTGTTCCGAGCGTTCATTGTTGGCGTGATCGTGCCTTGCGCACTACCGCTGGCATTGATTCTTGTCCTCAATTTGGGCTCGCTCACGGCGACGACAGAGACCGTTCTAGAGATGGCAGCGGGTAGCGGAATCGACCCTGCGGCAATCACCTTGCAAACCTGCGACGATGAATTCACACGATCAGGGCAGGCAAAGCACGCGATCCATATGTGTGCGCACTACAAGAACGAGAGCGTCGCCATTCCTGAACTCGCGCGGCGGGCCGCGCCAACGGTTCACGTGTTCTACGTGTTGATTGCGTTTTTCACGTGGGCAATCTGCCGGGCGAGGTGGCATAGGACGCCGTTCGGGTGGTACTTGCTCGAGCGAAAAGGGCTCGCGGGCGAAGCCGCGAACGCCAATCGCCATGGAGCCGCCCAATGAGCATCCAAATCACGATCACGGGCGTTCAGGCCGCGCCCGCCCCAGATCTGCCGAGCCATGTGTTTCCGGGTTGCGGCAGCGACGGTGCGACGTTCCGGGTAACTGCTGGGGTCGCACCGTCCAAAGAAGAACTCGCCTCGCTTCTCGCTGATGGGATCCCGGACGCCCACCTTGTTCGCTATGACCAAGAGTCCGGAGAGGGATTCCTTGTTGTCGTCGACGGCGACGCTCCGGATTATGGGTCGGTCATTTCGCTGGCAGCTATCGCCGACTCGGATGCCCACCGCCGTCAGCCCTCCGAGGGCACACACGATGACGGTGCCACACCCACCATCGTGGAATATTTTGACGACCTTGATCGACACGACTGGTATTTCAGCTTCTCAGACGACAGCCGCGTATACCGAAATGGCAACGAGAACGAAAAGCGCCTGAATGCGATCGCGACGCGTCTTGGCGGCGACCACGCGGCGCTCTACGAGGCCTTCAACAAGCACTATTTCTCCGGCGGGCCGTGGTCAACCCCGATATGGGACAAGCCGATCCGGCCCGTCGACGGTGTCCTCATCCTGCCGGCGGAACCTGCGCCGATTGACGCGGCGCCTGCCACGTCGCCGGCAGTCATCGCCGCCACGTCGGAGGCCCGGGCTTCAGCGGCCGTCGCGCTTCTTCGTCAAGCACGCGAGGTCCTGTCACAGGTCGAATGGGATTTCGATCCTCCTCAGTACGTTCTCCAGCTTTTCGAAGAGATCGATGCGCTTCTTGTGCCGACCCCCACAGGCGCGGTCGTGTCGGCGACGCCCGAACGCATTGTGGTCGAAGCAGCTGTTGGTGATCGCGAGCTAGCGGTCTCAGACGTGATGGCTGCAGCGTGCGTTTGGCGGGACGCCCACCGTGCGTTGCACCGCGCGATCTACTCGCCGCGAAATGCCGCCGGCGCAGGCAGATTCAATCTTCTCGCCGTGTGGCGCCAGCGTCGATCCGTCGCGACCGCGAAGACCGTCGCAGCTCACGTCCACGCGGTAGCGGAGCACGAACTTGTCATTGCAGTGGATCGGTTGACGCTCGGTGCCCCCGTCAATTCTTCGGAGGGCTCCTAGCATGCGCGCGAACACGAAACTCGCGGTGTCGCTCTGCCCCGCCGCATTTCGCACGATGGTGTCGCGATGAAACCGATCACCAGCGCGTTGATGCTGCTACCGGGCGAGTCGACATTCGAAGCCGCTGCGCGGATCGAATCGATTCGTCACGCGCGTGGCGCCGCCCGTGCGCCCGTCGACAAGCTGGCCGAGCGCGAGCGTCAGACGAATTTCTGGCGCGCGAGCATGCCCGAATGGCAACCGGAGCTGTGCCGGATCAGTCCCTCGTTTGCGTTCGTACACGTTGCGGCGTTTCTCCCGAGTAGGAACTTCGGCCATCTGAGCCTGCCTCCCGGCCATGTCCCGCCACACATCGCGTACAGCCAACGGCTGCGCGCCAGCCTCCAGCGTCGGGCCACAGCAACGAAGCAGCTTGCCTTGTTCGAGGTGACGTCATGAGCGAGAACACGAAGATCGAATGGTGCGACCACACGTGGTCGCCGTGGGAAGGGTGTCAGAAAGTGGGCCCGGGTTGCGACCACTGCTATGCAGAGGCGCGAAACGCGCGCTTCGCCGGCGGCACGCCAGCGAACTGGGGACCGGGCGCACCGCGTCGACGCACTGCACCGAACTCGTGGAAGTTGCCGCTGCGGTGGGATCGTAAAGCGGCCGAGATGGGCAAGCGCCTGCGGATCTTTACGAGCCTCTGCGATCCGTTCGATAACGCGGTCGATCCGGCGTGGCGCGTCGACCTGTTCAGGCTGATTGCCAAAACACCGAATCTTGACTGGCTCCTCCTGACGAAGAGGATTGGCAACGCGCGTGAAATGCTCAACGAAGTCGTCGACGAGCTTTCGTGCGGCGTCAACACGTGGGACGAGTTGTCATGGCCGGGCGTCTGGCTCGGCGCGACGATCGTCAACCGAGCGGAGATGTTGCGGGACGCTGAAAAGCTTCTTGCGGTGCCGTCCCGTGTCCATTTCTGGAGCGTCGAGCCAATGCTCGGCGACCTCGGTACGATCCCTCCCGAGGTGATGCCCGACTGGATCATCTGCGGTGGCGAAAGCGGGCCTTGTGCCCGGCCAATGCATCCAGATTGGCCGCGTGTGCTGCGCGACCAATGCGCGGACGCCGGCGTGCCCTTCCACTTTAAGCAATGGGGCCAGTGGCATACCGACGCCTTTCTGATGAGCACCGGCGAACCCGTGTTTCGTCAGTTCGACTCATTCCAACAATGGGTCAACAAGGCATCGACTTGGGTGAACGGTGGCGTTTGCCTAAACCGAAACGGTACCGTGCTGCACAACGGCGGCGACTTCATGCGCGCCCGCGATGCGGGTGACTTTCCCGTGACCATCATGCATCGAACCGGCAAGCAGGCGGCCGGCCGGATGCTCGACGGCCGCACTCACGACGAATTCCCGGAGGCACGATGAAATCCGAACTCGATATTCATGGGTCTGGTGACGCTCGGTTGGCGCTCGACGTTGCGCAACCTGTGCCAGCGCTGCGCGATGACTTCAATTTTGATACGAACACCCTGATTCGCTCGATCATGACTCTGCTGGAGATGGACGCGGCCGGTGCCGTTATGCCTCCCATCGTCGCAGACCAATACCGCAAGCTGCTGTCCGCAGCGGCCGGGAGACTTGCCGTCGTGCCGCCGTATGAGCCAGGCCCGAAACAACCGCGTTGGTTTGCGGAGTCGGCCGCGGGTTTCGGTCAGGTACCGACAGACGACGCGGTAGTCGGTGTCGCGAATCCCCCGGGTGGCGAGCGCTCGCACGCGTCGGCATTTCAAGTGCGCGTGCAACGCTGGATGTTGACATGCTTCGGCACCGAGATCTCAGCCGACCGCGACGAGCGCAATGACCGCTTTTTCGAAGAGGCGGGCGAGCTCGCGCAGGCGCTTGGCATGACGCGCGAGGAAGCGCATGCCCTGGTCGACTACACCTGGTCACGGCCGGTCGGCGAAGCGAGCCAGGAAGTCGGCGGCGTCATGGTCACGCTTGCCGCGCTGTGTTCCGCGAACGACTTGGATATGCAAGCGGCCGGTGAAGCCGAGCTCGCGCGTATCAACGTCCCTTCGACGATCGAGAAGATCCGCGCGAAGCAGGCGGCGAAGCCCAAGCTTTCGCCGCTCCCGGCCGTGTCTCCGTCGCTTGTGTCGTCGGTGGACGCAAGGAACGACCTCGCCCGTGTCTATGCAGCCTTCGGAATCGGTGAGAAGGCGCGCACGATCAATACGCTGCTTGTGAACATCGGTAACGCAACGCGTCGCTCGGACTGCCTCTGGGGGATCGAAAGGCTGTTTCGCTACGAAGCGCCGGCGGACGACTGCCCGGACGAGATGATCGAGGAATGCGACCTCAACTGGGGGCAATCCCCCGCGGAGTACGTCGAGACGTTCAAAGCCGCGCTCCCGGCCTTCGTCGCGCGGCGACCCGAGCTCGCCTTGCAGCAGACGGGGTCGGCCGATGCTCGGGACGAAGATGTCCTTGTTCCGAAGCGGATGTGGGAGGTGCTGGGCACGGTCTACGCGACGATCGTCGGAGACGATCGGGTCGACTCAAATGACGGGCTTAACGCCGTCCAGCGCCTCGAGCGTGCTGCTCAGGTGCTCCGCTTTGAAGTCGAGCTTCTCCGTGCTCAAGCAGCCGGCCTTCTCGAAACCGGATCGGGCGACGGGCCTTCGCACTCAACGCACGTCACGAATCAAGATGTGACGGCCGTCGAGCGGGGGCGGTCATGAACGCGCTCCGGGGAATCGGCTTTGCCCTGCCTATCGCGCTCGCCTGCACGCTGCTGTTCTCCCCCGTCGCTGACGCCGATGGTATGGACTACCCATCCGCCTGGCACTGCGATGGACAGCAAAAGTTCAACTGGTACTGCGACGACGATGACAAGCCGGCTGTGCCTCGCGCGGCGAGCGCTGGCACGCCGGCGGATTCCGATGACTTCGACCAGATCAAGTCGGCCGACGAGATGCGCGAGGCGCTGAAGCACCGCCTCGACGTCGCGAACATGGATCCGACACCCGACCACATCAAGGCGTACATCAAGCTTTGGGAGTACGTGCAGCAAAAGAGTGCTGTCTTCGCCGATCAGTGGCGCCGCGTCGTTTGGCAGAACCCGAACCTCGACTATTCGCTCAAGCGTCCGACCAACAACGTTGCTGTCCATACCTACGATCGCACGCGGGATTCCGATCAGGACGGCCAGCTGCGCGCGCTCGCGCAGAAACACGGCCTGATTTTCTTCTTCCGATCGGACTGCCCGTACTGCCACGCCATGGCGCCGACCATTGTTCTGCTCGCCCAGCGTTATGGCATCGACGTGTTGCCAGTCTCGCTGGACGGGCGCGGCATCGCTGAGTTTCCGAGCCCGACGCCTGACCACGGCCAGGCCTCGGTCTGGGGTGTCCAGCAGGTGCCCGCACTCTTCATCGCGTCGAAAGAGACGGGCGACCACGCCATGATCGGCTCGGGAACGATGTCCCTCCAAGACGTTATCGATCGCATCTTCGTTCTGACGGCTTCGCGGCCTGGGGAGCTTTTCTAATGAAACCGACACGCTGGGTTGCCGTGCTCGCCGCTGCAGTGTTCGCCATCGCCCCTATTTATGCGCAGGCGATGTCGATGCAGCAAGTCTTTGACTCGATCAACGCGATGGGCAACGTATCGAGCCCGCGGGTGTTGCAGGGCGAGACGATGGATATGTACAGCGGCGGCAGCGTGTTCATGCGCACGCCACATAAGACCTATCAGCTCGCGAGCGCCACGGCCCCGGAATGGGGGGCTGGCTGCGGCGGGATTGACCTGTTTGCGGGCGGCTTCAGCTTCATCAACAAGGAGCAGTTCGTCGCCCTGCTGCGCAACATCGGCTCGAACGCTCTGGGCTACGCGTTCAAGCTCGCGCTGCAGAATCTTTGCCCGACCTGCGACAACGTCATGCAGTCGCTGCAGACCATCGCGCGCGACGTCAACCGCATGAACATCGACTCGTGCCAGGCTGCGGAAGGCATCGTCAACGCGGTAACTCCGGTGACTTGGAAAAAGGAGCAGGCCAACCTCGCCGACACGTTGGGTCCGTTCACGAATCTGTATTCGGATATGACGGACGCGTGGACGAATATCTCGAACAACTCTGCTCAGGCCGCCCAGACGATCAACACGGCCACCGCATCGGACGCCAACCTCGCGGCCAAGGCTCCGTACGGGAACGTGACCTGGCAAGCACTTCAGCAACTCCCGGATCTCGCGATCGAGGACCGCGAATTTCTGATGTCGCTGGTCGGTACGGTCATTTTCCTCAATCCAGCCGACTCGGGTGGCACCGAGGCGAATCCTATTTTCCTGCCGCGGATCGGTAGCCTTACGGTGCAGGAACTGGTTGGCAATGACCCTTCCGCGAACACGGGCAACACGATCCAGGTGTATGTCTGCGACGAAACCAAGAAATGCCTGAACCCTTCCGTCCAGGAGATCGCCTACACCCCCTTCCGCACGCTCGTCCAAACGAAGCTGCAGCAGATTACTGACGCGATTGCATCACGCTCGCCGATCCCGAATCCGGACGATACGTTCCGCTTCCTGAGCATGACCGACCTGCCGGTCTACAAGATGATCGCGGTCGGCACGCGCCTGAACAATTCGACCCTGGCCGAGCAGTTGCTGAGCACCTACCAATCGCTGATCGCGGCCAAGTACGCCGAGGCGTATATCCACGGATCAGCCGAAGACCTCCGGCGTGCCATCGCCCGTTACGGCACCGTGAAATCCAGCACGTCCCTGCTTGACGAAGCCACCAAGCTCAACACGAACATCGACACGGTTGAGGCCGAAGCACGCAGCGTGGTGATGCAGGCGTTCAGCCAGACGTCCAACGCGTGGCAGCTGGTCGAGCAGCTCCAGTCGATCGAGCGTGCCGTACACGCGAACGTGTCGTCCTCACTGCGGACCTCGCTGGCATTTGGCCAGACGTTGAACGCCGGGGGTACCCAATGAACATGGAAATCGACACCTACGGCAACGTGGACACCTTGTACTACGTGATGCAGGGTATCGCGTCGTTCATGGGCAGCGGCACATGGACAGGCCTCATCCGCTACACGCTGTTGAGCGGTGTGCTGATCTGGACGGTTGTTGCGCTAGGTAAGAAAGGCTACGAGATCTTCCGCTGGTTCGCCGCCGCGATGTTGATGACGCAACTGCTGTTGCTGCCGGTCGAAAACGTGTTCATCACCGACGTCAACAACGTGCAGCCGACCCGGGAAGTGGATCACGTCCCGATGTATCTGGCCGCCGTCGCACAGAGCTTCACGCTGATCTCTCGCGTGCTGACACAGTCGTACGAAACGGTCTTTTCGGTCCCGGATACGCTCACCTTGAAAAAGGGTGACGTTGGGTTCGGTATCTCCGTGCTGCAGAAGGTGAGCAATGCCGAAATTACCGATCCGGGACTGCACGCCGACCTGATGCAGTTCTTCAAGGAATGTACGGTCTACGACATCCAGGACGGCGCGATCGACCCGAAGACGATTATGAGCGGAACGGATCCGTTCAATACCGTGTTCACGTCGACCAGCCCGGCACGGTACGTCACCACCAACACGCTCACCGCAAATCCTACGACGGACACGTGCGCCGCGATCGGCACGCTGCTGCTGATGCGCGTGCAGGATGCGGAGCAAGCGGCCGAGCAGATGTACGGCAGCGAGATGTACCCGGAGATCTCCGATCCGTCGATGGCGAAAGCGGAATTCGTCAACGCAATCGGCGATTCGTACGGGTTCATCCTCCAGTCGTCGCAGAACGCGTCGTCTGCGCTGCGACAGGCGATGTTCAACAACGTGTGGCGCCAGGCGGGTGCGGAACTCCCCTCGATGCTGAACGATCCGGCGCGCGTCGCCGAGGTAAACGCGTTGATGAGCTCGGCCCAAGCGGCTGTAGCAACGAATGGTTCGCTCTCGACCATGGCGATCCTCGCGAAGAACACGTTGCCCACTGTCCGCAACTATGCCGAAGCGATCATCTACGCAGTATTCCCTCTCATTCTCGTCCTGTGTCTGATCAGTGGCGCTGACGGCGCCAAGCGCATCCTCGGGATGTATATGAAGACGGTGGCGTGGGTATCGCTCTGGCCGTTGCTCTTTGCGGTAATCAACGGGCTGTCGTTGATCCACCTCTCGCACCAGATGCGTTCGATGTCTCTTCAGGCCGGCGTGCCGTTCGGGATGGCCTCGAAGTTCGGCTCGACGTTGCTCGACGAACAGGCGCTGCTTGGGTACATGGTGATGCTTACGCCACCACTGACATGGTTGTTGCTCAACTTCGCATCGGCAGGTATCACCGGCGCGTTCTCGCAACTGACCGGCGTGCTGTCCGGGCCCGCCCAGACGATCGGTGGCCAGCAGGCACAGGGCGACGAGAACATCGGCAACGTCCATATGGATTCGTCGTCGATCGACAACGCGTCGCGGAACGTAACGTCGGCCAACAAGATGGATACCGCAATGCAGTCGCGTTGGGGATCACAAAGCGTCGATACGGGGAATGGGTCTCAATTTACGAACTTCGGCAATGGCCTGATTGCGCGCACCGATACCCAGAATAATCTCGGCGTGTCTGCGATGTCGCAGGGTGGATTCGATCGGTCGGTGGGCACCGATACGTCGACGGCCATCGCTGCGAATCGCACGAGCTCGAAGTTCTCGGGTAGCGAGAAAGTGGCATCTGGCACGACGTCATTGGCGAATAACCGGGATCGTGGAAATACGCAGAGATATTCGGACGATGCGACCTCCGGCACACGCGGCTCCACAACTCAGTCGGGTGAGCGCCGGACCTCAGTTGATCAGCAGTACGGAGTGGATCAGTCGCATTCCGTTGAAGGGCAGAAATCAGCTGGCGGAAAGATATCAGGGGCACTCGGCGGGGGATTTGACAGGTCGTTTGAAGATGCTGCGACGCCGGCTGCGAACGGTGCGGGCGGAGGTAACGGCCCGTCCGGTGGGAATGGTCGTGGCCCCGGTGGCAATGGCAGGCCGGGGAACAATAATTCGGCTGCAAATTCGCCACTTTTCAACCAGGCAGACGAAGACAAGCTTGTTCGGAAGGCCGAATCGCTCGGTAAATCACCGCAGGAAGTCCAGGCAGTCCGAGACGCGTATCGGTCGAGAGTGCAAGCAGCCGACTTTGCTACTGGAGGCGGTACCGGGAAAGGCCGGTCCAATTTAAGGATTGGCCTCGATATATCGGGCGAGGCTGGGTACACGCGACTCTGGAGAAATTCGGAGGCGCAGAAGTTCGTCGACCAATACGGAAGTTTGGGCGCCGTCACTGATAGCGACCAAGTCAGCCGCGAAGGCTCGCAGATGCATTCCGACTCCACGGGAATGGATTCCGCGCAGCATGTTCGCAGGGATCAATCGGCGTCACTGACAAGCCAAGCCTCGGCTGGGTCGCGCCAGACAGCGGACCTCTCTCGCACGACCGAAGTGCGCCAACGTGGCTCGGCGCAGATGTTCTCTCGCATTGAGACCTCGACCAATTTGATGACGCCCGAGAATCTGCAGGCAGTCGCAGCCCGTAACGGGATGCGATACAGCCAGTTGATGACCTTGCCCGCGCCCGAGATCGCGAGGTTGTTGAACGACGACGCGTCGATGAAGGACGTCGTGTCGCGCAATTCGACGTTGCCGACTACTGCACGGGACGGATCGTCCTTGCCGGCGGGGCAGAACGACGTCCTTAAACAGAACCAGCGGAATCAGGCTGGTGTCGGCGATGGTACAGCAGCGGCGTACCAGCGATACGCCGCTGCTGTGGGTCCGGTCGATACCACTCCGCTTGATATCGCAACCCCGATGCCCCAGATCGTGACCGATGCACAAGGGCGTGTTGACCAGATGCGTCAGCGCGTGGCTGAAGACGGCGCTGTGCCGATCAAGCAGGTGCGCGACAACATTGATCCGTCCACTGCAAACAAGCCGCTGATGACGCCGGAACGTGCGCCAGGACGTCCCGTTCAATCGGCGCCGGCGCAGGCGCGTGCACCAGCGGCCCAACCGGCTACGCCGCTTGATGCGTGGAGGAACGACTTGTCGATGCGTCCGGCCGCTTTCGAAGCTGGACGGGCATCTCCCGCGGCCGTCGATAAATTCCTGCGTCCAGAAACAGGAGGTAGTGGGCCAACACTCGAAGCGGCACGAACATCTACGACAGGTCTGCCGGCGACGACGGCTCCCCGTCTTTCGGAGTCAGACATCAGGATCGAGCGCGTCGATACCAACCCACCACCATCGGTTGCGCGCAACCCCAGCGCTCCTGTCACCTCCGCCTCTGGCAGCGCGACGGCGCAGCAGCCATCGGCGACTTTGATGTCGGCACCGGCTACGCCTTCTACCCCGAGCGGCCAGAGTCCGGTGAGGGCCGGAACCGCGCCAAACACACAGGGTAGACCGTCGGCGCCTGCACCCAACACTGCGTCGACTCGCCTGTCGGAGGCTGATTTCAGGATCGTGAGCCTCGATAACAACGCACCGCCGGCCGCTACGGGGAATGTCAGTGCCCCCGTCACCAGCCGTGCTGGTAGCGCGCCGGCGGCTTCGACGTCACCTACATCCGTGCAGCCCCCCTCCATGAAACGCGCGGGTGGCGTCTCGGCGATGGTGCCGACATCGGCGGCAGTTGTATCGAATCAAAATGGCAACGCCTCGCCTGCAGCGTTGCATCCGCAGCCTGCGACGGCGCGTCCCGTTGAGTCGAGCCGAGTACCGGTATCAACCGGGGTGCCGACGTCAACTTCAGTACAGCTCGATTCGGCAGCGCGAGGAAATGCCGTTCAACTCGGTTTGTCTCCTGCTGCGACCGGTGAAGCGGTGGCGCGTGCACGCACCGTACCGACTGCCCAGGTCCGACCAGCAGCGACGGCGCCCGTCGCACCAGTGTCGTCGATGTCTCCTGTTGTTCGCGGTGGCGAATCTACGGGTGGCATAGCTGCTTCGCCCAATAAAAGCGTTCCGACACCCGGTTCCGTTCGGACAGGAGCAACGACGACGCGTAGCCCTGCGTCAACAGCTGCGTCATCCCCTGTAGGTGCTCAGAGCAAGGCCGGGGCCACTCAGGCGGCAGCGTCCCGCGAAGGGGCGCCTGCGGCCGCCGGCAACGCTGCCTCAGTTTTGCCTGCTGATTCGAGCGCTCTCGGGGCTGCCTCCATCGATTCCATCGCGTCGGTCAACGACACCGGCGCAGTTGGCCCGGCGACCTCGCCGAGCGGACTTGCTTCCCTGAATCGGCCCGGCAACCAGGTCAATCAGCCATCAACCGTGGTGGCGCCGGTCTCCAACGCAGAAACGAAAACCCGGACTAACAATGATCAATAAAAAAGGGGCCGCGAGGCCCCATCGAGATATGAAGAAATCACCAATTCCTAAGCGGATCCCGGGCGCCGTAATGGATCGGGTTTGCGCTATTGCGGATGTCATCTACCGTATCGGTACGCGACCGAAAACCGTCCCAACGACTTCCGGGCGGCGTATCCGTCATGTAGAGGTGGCCAAGTTTTACGGCGATGCCGAACTGTCCAAATACGCCGAAGGCGCTGGAAATCACAGCCCCGAACGCAAGCCACTCGGCGGGCAATTGGAGAACGACTATGACCAGTGCTGCGACGACAAGCGTGGCCAGGTATCCCCACATGATTTTTCGATAAATTGTGCGACGGCTTCGCGTTGCGATGAATACCGCGAAAACCGAGTAAATCAAAGCAAAGAATCCCGCGAAAATGCTAGCAAGTATGTAATCCATAATCAGCGTCCCCGTACGCAATTATTGTTGACATTACGCCTTATCCCGCGTAGTGGCAAGTCGCGTTGCAATTCCACAATCAATCACCGAACCAATCCGTCTCATTATTCAAACAATGGATTTTGGCGGGTTGGACTGCCGCGCATCGCTGCGTTCGCCGTTTCCGCGATGCTCATGAGCGCTTGTGCGACGCATGGTTCTAGCGATCACGGGTGCGATTCAACCTATGCCCACTGTGTTCCGTGCCATCAACCAGCGGATCTCGGGAGGGCGGCATGAAGTTCCTCCTCGTACTGGCGATCTTGGCCGGTGTCGGCTACTACGTGCTGCACGACGGTCCGACGCCCGATTTGGGCAGTCTGCCGTCGTCTGTCACCCACCTGACCGGACCGCTGCGCCACCCTACCGAAGCCACTTCGCATTCTGAGAGCCCGGGCTCGGCTGATCGTGCGTCGGTGCAGTTCGCCACCTCGCCTGACGGCCAGGCCGAGGCGCTAGTGCTGAGCGTCATCGACAGCGCGCAGTCGGAGCTCGACGTCGCCGCTTACGAGCTCACCAATCGCCGCATCGTCACCCATCTGCTCGAGCGCGCTCACGCCGGCGTGCAGGTTCGTGTCGTCCTCGATCGTTCGCAGCTCGACGGCCGCGGCTCGAAGCTCGCGGATCTCGTGGCCGCCGGCATTCCCGTGCGGATCGACTTGGCCGTGCCGCTCATGCACGACAAGTTCATCGTCGCCGACGGCGACACGACCCAGACCGGATCCATGAACTACACGCAGGCCGGCGCTTACCACAACGCCGAAAACGTCCTCGTCATCTGGCACCACGCCACGGTTGCAGCCGCGGTGCGCACAGCCTGGACGCGGCTCTGGAATGAATCAAAACCGTACCCGGCAGTTTGACGCGGGATGCACGCAAGCCCCCCAACTTCACTGGAGAACAAGATGCCTCACGTTGATTACGAAGTCGCCTGCCAGACGATCGGCCAGCTGATCGCCCACCAGGTCGCTGTCATCGCTGAAGAAGAATCCCGAAGCGAGCCGGATGTTGCGCGTGTTGCGGCAGCAGACGTCGAACGCAAGGCGCTGGTTGCCGCTCGCGACGCGCTGCAGCCGGATGACACCGCTGCGATCGCCCAGGCGTTGGCCGTGTACGGCCCGCGTGCCCGGCAGCTGAACACTGATCTCGCCTGAATCCGGAGCCCGTCATGGACACCATTCCGGATTTCGTGATGCAGCGCGCTTACGCGCGCGTGGAGCGCGAGGCGATCGACGGCAGCCGCGAGCAAGCCGAACCGAAAGCGATCTTGCTCGGTGGCCAGCCTGGTGCCGGCAAGACGGCGCTCGCACGCCAGGCGATGTCTGAACTCAGCGAGCGTGGCGGTGCTGTCCTGATCGATGCAGATCGTATGCGGGAGAACCTGCCGCAATACAGCCAGCTTTTGCGCGAGGATCCGAAACACGCAGCCGACCTCACCCACGCCGACGCCGGCCGCTGGTCGGCCCGATTGACCACCGCCGCATCCGAGGCGCATCGCAATCTCGTGATCGACGGGACGATGCGCAATCCCGAGAGCCTGCGCAACCTGGCGCGGCGGTTGAACGAACGCGGCTATGAGCTGGAAGTTCGGGGCGTGGCGATGCCCGCCGAAGTGTCGCTCACGCGGGCGCAGATGCGCACCGAGCGCGAGATTGCGACGACCGGCGTTGGACGGGTGGTCAATCCCGAGCAGCACGATCAGGCGTATGCCGGCATGGTGGAGACCATCGCGCTGCTCGAGCGTGAGAAGGCCGTCGATCGAATCCAGATCGTGGATCGGCATCATCGCGAGGTATACCGCAACGAACTCCATCAGGGCGAGTGGCGTGAACCGGAAGCGGCCGCTGCGTCGATCATGCGCGAGCGCGAGCGTCCGATGACGCGCGACGAGATCGCCAGCCATGTCCAGTCGCTCGATGGCGTCCTGGCGGCCCGGATCGCGCGTGGCGCACCCGCGCCGGAGATTGCCGACGTCGCGGTGCGCCGTGAACACGCGCTGCTTGTCCAGCAGGGCGTGGCACAGGGCGAGATTGCGCGGTCGCAGGGCGAAGATCCGGGCGGCATCGAGCCGGTGCGCGAGCGCCAGCCGCTGCAGGCTGCGCGTCAGGCCGCGGAGGCGAAGGTGGAAGTCGACGTCGACGAGGCGCGCGCACCACGTCGGCGTACCGTCGACCACGCGCGCGACGCCGAGCGCGGCCGCGCCTTCGACACGCTGGGCCGGGATCAGGCGCTCGCCCTCTTCCCCGAGCTCGACGCTGCCTATCACCACCTCGAAACGCGAACTGCGATCAGCATGGTGCCGCACACCGAAATCGAGCGCGCCAACCTGTGTGAGCAGATTCACCGAGGCCAGTTGCCCGAGGGCGACGTGCCGGACGACGTGTCGCGCCGGGCGATCGGTTTGGCCGGCGATCGCCACAACCTGATTCTGCGGGACGCGCAGCAGCTCGAGCGCCACTACCGTGGCGAGGTCCTGGCCAACTCGACGCACCACTCGCTGGTCAAGATCGGCCAGACGGTTGGCATCGTCTATCCGCGCGATCGCCTGTCCCGGGATGTCGCAGTGGGCGAGCACGTGGCGATTCAGTATTCGCCCGACAGCGCGCTGCATCAGGTCAGGGAGCGCGATCACGAAGCCGAGCGTGCTGACCGGTCGCACGACCACCAGCAAGCGCTCGAGCGATAGGAGCCGCCATGTTCCGGTTCAACCGCCCCAGACGTTTGCGACCGGTATCGCGTTTCACGCGGCTCTATCGCGCCGAGCGCCGCCATGTTCGCCGCCGCATGTGGACCAGCCCCCGGTTGCTGCGCATCGAGGCGGACTGGGCAACCCGCTACGTCGCGCAGTGGCTCGCACTCTCCTGGTTGGCGTGGGCGCCGTCGCTGTTCCTCTGGGCGCAGCTGATCGCCAACGGATTCCACCTGGATAAGCAGATTGTTGTCATGCCGCGCGCGTCGCTGGCGATCTACGCGCTCACCGGCGCCGTCGTCTCGTTGCTCTACGTCTGGTGGTGTCCGTATATCAGCTACGTCGAGCTGCAGGTGAAGCGCCACATGGACGACTGGTATCGGGCGGTATGCGAAGCCGAGCGATCCGGTCGCCTGTATTAGCCGAGTTCCGAAGCACCTTGTTTTTTAACCGTAGGCCACACCACGAGGTAGACCATGAAATTTACGAAATACGCGCTCCTGAACGTCACCCTGTCGGCCGCCGCCTTACTTGCCGGTTGCGCTACCACTGGCAACGAGCATCTCGAAACCGCCACGCAGGCGAGCGTCCAGTCCCAGATTCAGCAGGGAAAGAGCACGAAGCAGGACATTCAGGATGCCTTTGGTTCGCCCAACAAGACCACGTTCACGGATTCGGGGCTCGAGATCTGGACGTACGAGCTGTCGCACGCGACGCCGCACGCCATCAACTTCGTGCCGATCGTCGGGGCGTTTGCCCACGGTGCGGACGTGCGGAAAAAGACGTTGACCGTGCTGTTCGATGACAGCGGCGTCGTCAAGAAATACACGTTTGCCGAGACCACCGATGTGGCAAAGGGAGGCATCGGCCAGTAAGCGCCACAACCGAATTGATCCCCGGAAGTGTGTGTACCCATTTCGCACTTCCTTTGACGCCAGCCGGCTGGCCCGGCTGGTCTTTTTTCCCCTGACATCGCGTATCTGCAGAGGCACCCAGGATGAATCGACGTCGTGCAATTATCAACGAGCGCCGGCAAGCCGCCGCCGCGATTGCGTGGCCTGAAGGCACGCTGATCCTCACCAACCCGAATCCCGATCCTGCGGCGCGTCGCACGCTCAAGTGGCTGGCGTTCGCTTTGGCAGCCGTGCTTTGCATCTTCGCCATCACCGGCCAGAACGGCCCGCTGCAGGACTGGGCTCGCTCGAGGGACGACCTCGACATGCGGCCGGCGATGGAGGCCGCGATGAAGGCCGGAAGCCGCGCTGCAGGTACTTGGCTCGCCGTGCACTTCCATCGCGACTATCCGGGCTTGCTGCAGGCGGAGTCGGACGCCGGCGAGCCGACCGCGATGTACCTGGTGGCCCGCATGCGTCTGCAAAAACACGCTGCATCCACCGCCGCGGCTGCTACGGCGCAGGCTCCGGATCCCGATCGGGATGACGGCATGCAGTTCATGCGACGCGCCGCGGCGGCAGGCAATCAAGACGCGCTGCGCTATCTGATCAGCCACGCCGGAATGTGATCGCGACGATGCAATCCGATATGCACAACGCGGCTAAAGGAGAAATTTCCGTGCGTACGCCACCCCGTCGTCATCCTGTCCATCGCCGGCACGTGCGGGTCATGCTCGCCGTGCTTGCACTCGGTACCTTGATGCTGATAGCGCCGATCGGTTCGATGGACGCACTCGCGTTCTGGAACAGCGCCGAACCGCTGTTTGTCGGCACATTTGTGACCGCAACCTTCTTTCTGCCAGCGGTGCGCCTGGCATGCACGCAACGTGGATCGTGGAGTGCGCTCCGTCGTGCGCAACGCGGCTTGCGCGACTTCGGCCTGTTAGTCGGTTTGCTTTGTCTGGTGGCGATGATCGCCATCGTTTGGAACTCGCAGTCGCTATCGGCCGCATTGGCGAACACTGCGTTTGACGTGTGTTTCAGCGGGATGGTGGATGGAGGAACGCTGGTCCTCTGGAGCGTGTTCGTCCTGCCGGTCTTGCGAGGCCTTGTCCTGGTCGAAACGGCTTGGAAACAGCGAGGTGCTCGATGACGGCCCTCGTGCGCACTGCGCTCCATTTCGTCGTGGCGGTGTCGCTCGCGTGCGTCCTGAGCGCGCTCATCGCGCGCCCGGCGCATGCCCAGCAATTCCTCTCTCCCGATCAAGCGTTCCGCGTTCGCATGACCGAAGAACCAGGCGCGGTCGTTCTCCACTTCGCGATCGCCGATGGCTACCGCTTGTATAGCGATCGATTTCGGGTCGTGAGCGACGACGGCCGGGCGCGCCTCGGTGCGATCCAGCGCGGCGCCGGCAAGCTCGTCGCTGATCCGAGCGTTGGGCATCCGGTAGAGGTGTTCGAGCACGAAGTGAAGTTGCGGGTGCCGGTCAACGGTCACGACATGTTCGCCCTCACCGTGACCTATCAAGGCTGTGCAATCAACCAGATCTGTTATCCGCCGATGCAGCGGACCTTCCCGGTCATCGCTGCGGCGCTGCTGGGCCAGTCGGTGGTATCGCGATGACGCTTGCACCGTTCGCGTTTGCGCTCGAGGCACGCAACCAGTGTCGCGCCGCGGGGCGGCCCGATCGCTGTGGGTTCTCGAGCGCGGTCCTTGTCGTTGCAGCAAAAAAACACCCCTCTGTTCCCGGAATCTTGGCGGAGGACAGGAACAGAGGGCTCCAGACCCTGCGCGAGCGCAGGTGCAAACGTCCCGTAGGCCGGGATCTCGATATTGAGCGGGGATTGTAATGAAAATCAGGAACAGACCCACACCAACCGGAATATCGATCGCGATTGCCGCAGCGATCGCATCGATGTCCGGCGACGTGATTGCACAGACGACTGGCGCGGGCGCGATCTCGGAAGGGAATAACGCGGCCGCTACCGGTGACTTTTCCGTTGCGATCGGAACGGGTGTCACGTCGGCGGGTGCACGCTCGCTGAGTGTAGGCTACGCGTCGACCGCGGCCGGAGCCGATTCGATCGTCATCGGCACATCGAGCACCGGGCAGACGAATGCCGTCGCCATCGGCAACACGACCGTGGCCGGCGCAAATGCTACTGCGATGGGACCTGCCGCGACGGCTGCTGGGAGTGGTTCCGTTGCGATTGGCAACGGCGCCGTCGCAAACAATTCGCAGGATGTGGCAATCGGCTCGGGGTCGGTCACGGGGGCGGCGCACCCGCTCAATAGCATCGGTATTGCTGGGCAGAACTACTCGGTGGCTGGATCGACCTCCAACGGTGTGGTGAGCTTCGGCACCCCGCAAAGCCCGAGGCAACTCACCAACGTCGCCGCCGGCGCCGTGAGTGCGACGAGTCTCGACGCAGTCAACGGATCCGAGCTGTACCAGACTACTCAGGCGATCGCCACGCTGTCGACCACCTCGGGCCAGGCGCTCACGTCGCTCTCCACGAGCGCCAACGCAGCGACCGCGGCCAGCAGCAGCGCCTCCGCCAACGCTGCGGCCGCTGTCTCGACCGTCTCGACGTTGTCGACCTCGACCGGCCAGTCGATCAGCTCATTGTCGACGGGGCTCGCGGCCAACATGGCCGCGACCAACGGCCTCTCTACGTCGGTTGGCCAATCGACGGCTTCGCTTTCCACCAGCGTGGCGGGTGTTTGGGCCTCGGTCGCCAGTTTGTCGACCGGCACGGCAAACCAGGTCGCGGCGCTTTCGACGTCGACCGAGGCGTCGGTGAACTCGTTGTCGACGGGGGTGGCCGGTAACGCGGCCGCCGTCAGCAGCCTGTCCACCAGTACGGCCGGCGCGGTTGCCTCATTGTCCACAGGCATCGCAAATAGCAATGTTGCGATCTCGAGCCTCTCGACCGGTACCGCAAACCAGATCTCGGCGCTTTCGGCTTCGACGGTGGCGTCGGTGAGCTCGCTGTCGACGGGGGTAGCCGGCAATGCGGCCGCGCTCAGCAGCCTGTCCACCAGCAGCGCGGCGGCCCTGTCGTCGCTGTCGACGTCCGCCGGTCAGGCGGTGACATCCCTCTCTGCGTCGGTCGGGCAATCGACCGTGTCGCTGTCCAGCAGTGTGGCTGGCGTTCAGGTCGCGATCGCCAGCCTGTCGACCGGTACAGCAAACCAGATCGCTGCGCTTTCGACGTCGACCGACGCGTCGGTGAGCTCGCTGTCGACGGGGGTGGCCGGCAACGCGACGGCGGTCAGCAGTCTGTCCACCAGCAGCGCGGCGGCCGTGTCGTCACTGTCGACGTCGACGGGCCAGACGCTAAGCGCCCTCTCCGCGTCGGTCGGGCAATCGACCGTGTCGCTTTCCAGCAGTGTCGCCGGCGTCCAAGGCGCGGTCGCCAGCCTCTCGACCGGCACGGCGAATCAGATCTCGGCCCTTTCCACATCCACCGTTGCCTCGGTGATCTCGCTGTCGACCAGCGCAGCCAGCAACGCGACCACGCTCAGCAGTTTGTCAGCCAGTACGGCAGGCGCTGTTGCCTCTCTATCCACCGGTATAGCAACCGGCAACGTTGCGATCGCGAGCCTGTCCACTGGCACGGCCGCACAGTTCGCCTCGATGTCGACGTCGGCCGCACAGTTGATCACGTCCCTGTCCACTGGTACCGCGTCACAGGTCGTCGCCCTGTCGACGGCAACGGCACAGTCGGTCGGCTCGCTGTCCACCGGGCTGAATGCAAATGCAGCCGCCGTCGGTAGTCTGTCCACCAGCACCGGAGCTGCCCTGGCCGCGCTGGCGAGCGATGCGGCAACGACGCGGGCTTCGTTGTCCGCCACCACGCAGTCCTTGGTCGCGCTGTCGACGGGGCTGAGCGAAGGCACGCTCGGGCTAGTGCAACAGGTCGGTGGCGTGGGATCGGGCGCAATCACGATCGGCGCGAACACCGCAGGGTCGGCGATCGATATCGCCGGCACGACGGGCACGCGGCAGATCAAGGGGGTGGCGGCCGGCACGAGCGGAACTGATGCCGTGAATCTGCAGCAACTGCAGCAGGTCGCTGCGCAGACCGGCGCGATCGGATCCAGTGCCGTCACCTACGACGATGCGACCCATACGCACGTCACGCTGGGAGGCGCCGGAGCCGCGGCGCCCGTTACGCTGACCAACGTCGCCGACGGCACGCTCAGCACCACCAGCAGTGATGCGGTTACCGGCAGGCAGCTGTATGAAGCCGAGCAGGCGACCAACAGCAACACCACCGCCATCTCCACCTTGGCCGGTGCCACCCAGGCGTCCATCTCGTCGCTCTCGACCGGCGTGACAACCACCCTGTCGTCCATGTCCACCACGATGTTCGGGGCGGTGGCGTCGCTGTCGACCGGTCTGTCGGGTGCCAGCAGCGCGCTGACTGCCCTGCAGTCCGGTCTGGCGGCCGGCACTATCGGGATTGTTCAGCAGACCGGAGTGGGCAGCGGCGCCATCACGATCGGCGCGGCCGCTGGTGGAACGGCAATCGATGTCGCCGGCACGTCGGGGGCCCGGCAGATCAAGAACGTGGCCGCCGGCACGGACGCGGGCGATGCGGTCAACCTCCATCAGCTGGAGAACGTCTCGGCTGCCGTCGGTGCTATCGGTGCGAACGCGGTGACCTACGACGACGCCTCGCACGCGCGTGTGACACTCGGCGTCGCCGGCGCACCGGTCACGCTGACGAACGTGGCGGACGCCGCGCTGACGTCGTCCAGCACGGACGCCGTGTCCGGGCGGCAGCTGTATGCCGCCGACCAGGCGATCAGCGTCAACGCGGGCGCGATCGCGTCGCTGTCGACCTCGACGAATCAGTCGGTTGTGTCGTTGTCGACCGGACTCGCCGGCACCGGCAATGCGCTGACCGCCCTGCAGTCCGGTCTGGCCGCCGGCACGATCGGGATCGCTCAGCAAGCCGGAGGCGTCGGAGGTGGCGCCATCACGATCGGCGCAGCGACGGGCGGAACGGCACTCGATATCGCTGGCACGTCGGGCGCCCGCCAGATCAGGAACGTGGCCGCCGGCACCGACGCGGGCGACGCGGTCAACCTCCATCAACTGGAGAACGTCTCGGCTGCCGTCGGCGCCATCGGTGCGAACGCAGTGAGCTACGACGACGCGTCGCACGCCCGTGTGACGTTCGGTTCCTCCGGCACGCCGGTCACGCTCACGAACGTGGCCGATGCCGCGCTCACGGCGTCCAGTACGGATGCCGTGTCCGGGCGGCAGCTGTATGCCGCCGATCAGGCGATCGCGTCGCTGTCGACGTCGACGAATCAGTCGGTCGTATCGCTGTCGACCGGTCTTGGCAGCACCGGTAACGCGCTGACCGCCCTGCAGTCGGGTTTGGCGGCCGGCACCATCGGAATCGTCCAGCAAGCCGGAGGCACGGGCGGTGGCGCCATCACGATCGGCGCCGGCACCGGCGGAACGGCAGTGGATATCGCTGGCACGTCTGGCGCCCGCCAGATCAAGAACGTGGCTGCCGGCACCGACGCGGGCGATGCGGTCAACCTCCATCAACTGGAGAACGTCTCGGCTGCCGTCGGCGCCATCGGTGCGAACGCAGTGAGCTACGACGACGCGTCGCACGCCCATGTGACGTTCGGCACGCCCGGCATGCCGGTCACGCTCGCGAACGTGGCCGACGCCGCGCTCACAGCGTCCAGTACGGATGCCGTGTCAGGGCGCCAGCTGTATGCCACAAACCAAAGCGTCTCGGCGCTCGCCGGCCAGCTCGCCGCAGGCACGGTCGGGCTCGTCCAGCAGGCCGGCGCCGGCAAGATCACGATCGGCGCTACGACTGGTGGCAAGACGGTCGACGTCGCCGGAACCGATGGTGCGCGGAGATTGACCGGCGTTGCCGCCGGCGTAGACGCGACGGATGCGGTCAATGTCGGCCAGCTGAACAAGCTGGTCGGCACCGTCAATACGATCGCCGCCAATGCCTTGTCGTATGACGATCCGACCAAGCTGAGCGTCACGCTCGGTGGACTCGGAGCCGGCGCGGCCGTCACGATCCACCACCTGGCCGCCGGCGACCTCTCTGCATCCAGCTCGGACGCCGTCAACGGAGCGCAGCTCTTTGCGACGAATCAGCTGGTGGCCGCGAACACCAGCCATATCAATGCGATCTCCGCGCGGCTCGGCGGCATCCTCCCATCCAACCTGAGTCAAAACCGCCCCGTGCAGCCCCAGGGGAGCCTGAAGTACGCGGCGTTCAACAGTACCGGCGACGGCGCCAGTGCGACAGGCGAGGACGCGGTTGCGATCGGTGGGAACGCAGTGGCGACCGGCGATCGCAGTGCGACCCTCGGTGTCGATTCGCTGGCCACCCGCACGAACACCGTTGCGGTCGGTGCCGGCGCGAGTGCGACGGGAGCGAATGCCGTGGCGCTGGGTGCGGGCTCGGTGGCCGATCGCGACAACGCGGTGTCGATCGGTAACGCGGCGACGGGCATGACGCGCACGTTGGAAAACGTTGCGCCGGGCGTCGCCCCGACGGATGCGGTGAACGTTCAGCAGCTCGGCGATTCGGTCACCGCCCTGGGCAACCAGATCGAGCACGACCGCCGCGATGCAAGTGGCGGCATCGCGTCGGCGATCGCGATCGCCAGTCTGCCCCAGGCACCGGCACCCGGCAAAACGATGGTCGCGGTCGGTGGCGGCACGTACTCCGGTCAGACCGCATTGGCGGTCGGCATTTCCACGTATGCCGGGCGGTGGGTGCTCAAGGCAAACGGTTCAACGAACAGCCGCGGCACGATTGGCGCGGGTTTCGGTGCTGGTTACGTTTGGTAAGGAATGGAAAATATCACGAAATCGAATACGACCACGCTCCACCTCACGACCGCCTGGGTTTCTGGCGTCCGGATTCCGGCGGATTCCTTTGATCTCGCGCTGCGCGCGCGGATCGACTATGCGATGGCCGTGTGCACGGTCGATCACGGTTCTCCGCAGTGGCATGCCTACCTCAAGTCGGCTTGCGAAACAGCCTTCTCGCTGGGATACGGCCTTGCCAGCATCGACGAGACCGCAACCCCGACCTGCAGCCCTTTGCTCGCCGACGTGCAGATGCTGTGTGACGCGTTCGAAGACGGCGTGAGCGCCGTGACGTTCCAACGGCGCCTCGATGACGCCGAGCCTCTCTCTTCCATTGAGCCTGAATCGGGAGTGCCCCAATGAGCGATCAAGTGTTTCGAAGCGGCAAGCCGGTGACGGCGCGCAGCATCGTCACGGCCGCAATGACCGGGGACGTATCGACCGACGAAGCGGTCGAGCTCGTCGAACTGCTGATCGAGATCCGCGCGCGCGGCCTGGACATGCTCGAGGTGAAGTCTCGCCACAAGTCTCGCGGCATAAGCGACGCCACGCCGCAAGCCGTAAGGCCGTAACCCAGGAGAACACGATGCAACGTTTTGCACTGGATGGAGAAGAGTTCGACGGGCTCACCAACCGCCTGCTGTCGAAGCTGCCGGCCGCGCACGATGCGAAGACCCGTCCCCTTTGCCTCTGCGTGACGCCGCCTGTCCCGATGTACATCGCGCGCTTCGACGGCCGCTATCAAATCAAGCGCATGCCGGGGACGGGGAGGCAGCACAAGGTCGGCTGTGATTCCTATGAAACGCCGCCGGGGTTGAGCGGCTTTGGCGATGTCGAGGGTACGGCGATCGTCGAAGATCCGGATTCAGGCGAAATCACGCTGAAGTTCGGTTTCTCGTTGGCCAAGGGCCCGGCCCGCGAGATGCCCGAGCCCTCTGACAATGAGCCGGACAGCATCAAGGCAGACGGCAAGAAGCTGACGTTGCGCGGGCTGCTCCACTATCTCTGGGAAGAAGCAGGCCTCAATCGGTGGTCGCCGGCGATGGCCGGCAAGCGCAACTGGTCGACGGTGCGGAAGTACCTGTTGCTCGCGGCCGCAGGCAAGCACGCGAAGAAGATGAACCTCGAGGACATGCTGTACATCCCCGAGATGTTCGTCGTCGACCAGAAAGACCAGATCGAACGGCGCCGCACGGAACACCTCGCGCGGATCTCGGTGTCGGAGTCGGGCAAGCCGCACTTCGTCCTGGTGATCGGCGAGCTCAAGGAAATTGCGACCGCGCGGTTCGGCTTCAAGCTGGTGATCAAGCATCTGCCGGGCTTTGGCCTGATGCTCGACGAAAAGACGAAAAAGCGGATCGAGAAAGTCTTTGAGGCCGAGTTGGAGATCTGGTCGGCCACCGAAGATGCGCACCTGATGGTGATCGCCACGGCCAGCGTGTCGGCATCGGGCATAGCGACCGTCCAGGAAGTCTCGGTGACGCTCACCACGGACACCTGGATTCCGTTCGAGAGCCTGACCGACCACACGCTGCTGAAAACGCTCAGCAAGAGGCGATATCAGAAGTGCCTCCGCTACAACCAGACAGCCAAGCACCCGATCGCCACGGCTCTGTTGACCGATACCGAGCGCGGGACGGCGTTGTACGTGGTGCCGCCGGAGGCGTCCCCCAGCTACCAGAGCGAACTCGATGCCCTGATCGTGGAAACGGAACTCGACGCGTGGATCTGGCGGCCGGGTTCGGAGTCAATGCCCGCCCTGCCGCCGACGGCCTATGAGGCAGCTCGGGGAGCCGCTAGCCGGACGCGCTCGCCGGCACCGTCCGCACGTCCGCCGATGCCGCAGGAGGCGCCGCTGTTTCAGGAAGAGCCGCCGCCCGTGTTTGACGAGCCGCCACCTGGGTTCGATGAACCACCGCCAGCGTTCGATGACCCCCCCCTCGCTGATGACCCGCGCGCGACCGATGAAGATCGGCCGGCGAACTGGTTGTGAGCGCATCGACTCGTGGCCATGACGCTCGCAAGGACCGAATTGAGCGCTGGACTGCCAACCGTTGTTGGGGAATGTTGTGTCCCACCTACCGCACGGGAGAACAGGACTGCTAGACCGCCCAAAAAAACGCCCCGCTTGTAGTCGGGGCGTGGACAAGGTGACGCGCGACAGAAACAACCCGAGAGCCGCAGCATCAAAGTAGAAGTTGGATTCTAGAACAGAAGCGGGCTCTGTCAAGCGTCATCGATGTGACATCACCGAGACGAATCACCACATCCGATGAACGAAAACAACATGATTGGCCAAATTGCGAGTGAGAGCGTGACAACCGATACGGCGTCAGTGTCGAGAGAACGACGCGTGCCTGCCCGGGCGAGCGTCAAAGGTTTGGATCGAGGTGGCGTGAACGCGGACTGAACCGCCCCATGACGCATCCGATCTCCGGCACGCCATCGACATCGGCGAGTGCACGGCTGAATCCGATTACCCAGGCCGTCAGCAGTGATCCGCTGGCCGTACCTGTGCGCGCGCCGGTCGTCCGAGCGGCGCTTCCTGACCGCGTGTGGCCGGAGGATATCCCGTGCCCGGCGCCGGCGACCGCACCGCGAATCCTGCGCGAGCTCAAGGCTCGCCTCGCGCGTTATCTCGACAGGCCGGCGCAGTGGCTTGCGCAATTGAAAGCCGCGAACGGCAGCCGTCGCCAGCAACGCAGCGAGCGGCGGCTGGCGTGCGTGCAACTGGCGCGCGCGATGATCAAGTATTGCGACTTGCGCACGATGCGCATCGGCGTGCCTGGCGCGGCCGGCTGGGTCGATTTCACGCTGCCGTATCTCGCCGCCCAAGCCGGGCTCTCCGAGCGCCGCGCCGAGCGCGCGCTGCGCGACCTGCAGACCGCTCGCTTGGTGAAGGTGCGGCGGCAGTGCGAGCTCGAGGAGACCGAGCAAGGCGTCCGGTACAAGGGCGTCGCGTCGATCAAGTATCTGACGTCGACGCTGTTCGAGGCGTTTGGGCTCGGCAAGTGGCTGCGGCACGAGCGGACGCGTGCACACCTGCGTGCGCAGCGTCGCGCGAACCAGCAGCACAAGCGGACTGGACACGGGTCGGCGCTGGGCGCCCAGCTCGTCGGCCAGCTCGCCGACATCGAAGCCCGTGCGCGGCGCCAGGCCGCGGCCGCCGATGCAGTGCAACGAAATGCAGCCGAGCTCGAGCGCGCGATCCAGCTGCGCGTTGGCGAACTGTTCGCGATCCACCCCACCTGGGATCGCGACACACTCTATGCCGCCGCCCGGCGGCAGCTTGCGCCCCCTGACGGCGCCTAGACTCATCCACGCACCCTTCCCCCTGAAGTGACCTTTCGTATCGCGCCAGCGAGGCGCTGACGCGTCTGGTGAGCCGATTTGTGGGCTTTCCAGCGCCGTCGACGTGGCCGTGCCGGCGAAAACGCGTCGGCGGCCGGCCGAATTCGCGATCGCCGGGCGCGGCGCTGTGGGTAAATGCCTTTAAATGTCGGGTCTGATCTGATTTATGTGTCGGCTCTTATTCAGAACACAGCTCTTATCTACCCCTTCAAATCGACCCGCGGCTATGCCGCGGCTTCACGCGGGCGTTGCCCGCTTGCCAGGACAACACCATCGTGTCGCACACGCCGTTCTCCGGCAGGCCGTAAGCGCTACGTCGGCCGATGGCCGCCGCACCGCTAACGGCGCGACAAAAGATTTCGGGGCGCGTCAGAGCCGCACCCCGAAATCAGCGCGCGCGAGTGCGCGCCCGTCGGCCCGCAATCGGTATCGAACAGCGACGGCCGGTAGGCTTGCAGAGAGGGGGGCGCCGGAACCCCCAGAAATTATGGCTCGAAGATGTCTACGAAAGGCTGGCCGGTCCACTTTGCCGGCAACGCGAAACTACGGTCTACGACGCAGCGCCGGGGCGTCAAAACCAATCAGCCTCACACCCTGCTCAAGCGCACTACCCAGAGCAGGTTATTGTCGTTCTCGTACTTGATCAAAGAAACGGCGTACCTCCCGCACTCGACCACGACCTCGATCGTATTGTCCATGCCGACCGCATCTTCCCAGGCAAACGCCGCGTCGAACACAACCATGTTCGATGATTTGATGTCGAACTCGAAGGGTTGATCCTCGACGCTCGCCCATCGTCCGTTCACCACTTCACGCACGCACTGCTCGATTTCCTCTTCGCTCCCACCAAACTCGATCTTCACCAACAAGTACGAACCAGCGGAAATTTCATAAAAACCGATCTCCTGTTGCGCCCCACACACCACCAAAACATCGCTGACGAGCACGTTTTTCAACACATTCACGTACTCGTCCGGTCCCACGAGGCTACGGCATGCCAGGTCGTAATCGCTGCCACCGGTGGCAGCGAGCGTCACACTCGATCCTTCGTTGCCTCGCCATCGCTCGGCAACAGGCATTCCCGTGAAAATGAAATTTCCGCCGCTGGAGTAGATCCATTTCATCATGGAAACCTTATGAAGAGTCTTGCATCTAAAAGCCCTGCGCACAGGGTGCGCAGGGCCGCAGCCTGACGTTCAAAAACCCGACGCGCCTTTACGCATGCCCTTCAGGGTCCCATCCCCCAGGGAGTTTGATTGCATCGTCCAGAAAACCCCTCCCAGTGGATCTTGCTTGAAGTCGTTCCACACATGAGTGGCGGATTCGCTGATTGTCGAACCTACCACTGCAGCTGCCGCGGCTGCACGTTTGATCGCTCCGCTCACGAATCCACCCTGTGCGTTGGAACATGTCAGGCAGCTCGGGAACAGTTGCTGCTCTTGGCCATCATCGGAATTTGTGCAGCAGCCTGCTGCACAATTGCCGTGGTTTCATCTCTGTACCCTGCTCGACAAAGCAAAGGACCCGGCGGTCCGCGATTGGTACGCTGGCAAGGCGCTTGAGCACGGCTGGTCCCGCAACGTTCTCGCGATGCAAATTGACACGCAAGCACATGCGCGGACGGGTGCGGCCGTAACCAATTTCGACGCACGCTTGCCGCCGCATCAATCAGATCTGGCGCGCGAAGCGCTCAAAGATCCGTACATCTTCGACTTCCTCGGATTGTCCGAAGATGCTCAGGAACGCGATATCGAGCAGGGGCTGACGCGGCACATTACCCGCTTTCTACTCGAGCTTGGCGCCGGCTTTGCGTTTGTCGGCCGACAGTATCGGCTCGAAGTCGGCGGCGACGAATTCTTCATCGATCTGCTGTTTTACCACCTGAAACTTCGCAGTTATGTGGTGGTGGAACTGAAGGCGACACCGTTCCGGCCCGAATATGCCGGGCAACTGAACTTCTACCTGTCCGCGGTCGACTCGGAACTGAAGTCGCCTGATGATCATCCGACCATTGGGCTGCTTCTGTGCCGGGAAAAGAACCGTTTGGTTGCCGAGTATGCGCTGCGGGGCATGGCAAATCCGATGGGCGTCGCAGAATACCAGCTCCTTCGGGACGTCCCCGCGTCGCTTGAAGCAGGACTGCCATTCATTGACCAGATTGAAGCAGAATTGGGCCCCGATTTGTCTGATTCAGACTGAGTCGGGTTGGTCTACTGCAGTGATGGCCCTGCAAAATCTTCGAGATGTTGGGTTCGGACCCTATTTATTCGATAATGTTAATTATGTAAAATTATTCGGACGACGCTCGTTGACGGCCCTAGCTGTTGAAATTGGATACGGTGTAAACGAGCGCTGAGGGCGGTGCGTTAGAGATATCGTGTTCATGATCTTGGGCAGACGAGAGCGATGCGCGGAATGGACGAGATGCAAGAATCGCTGTTCACGACGGTAAAGCTGGAAGATTTTGTTCCGGCCGATCACCCATTGAGGCCGCTTCGGCTGCTGGTCAATCAAGCGCTGAAGCGACTCAATGGGCTGTTCAGCACGATCTATGCAGACAGCGGTCGAGCATCGATTGCGCCCGAGAAACTGCTGCGTGCGCTGCTGTTGCAAGTGTTTTACTCGGTGCGCAGCGAGCGCATGCTGATGGAGCAAATGCACTACAACCTGCTGTTCCGATGGTTCGTCGGCCTCGCCATCGAAGACGCCGTCTGGGACCACTCGGTGTTCTCGAAGAACCGCGATCGTCTGCTCGAGCACGAAGTGGTCGAAGCGTTCTTTACCGAAGTCATGAGCTTGGCCGACAAGCAAGGGCTGCTGTCCAGAGAACACTTCTCGGTCGATGGCACGCTGATCCAGGCGTGGGCCAGCCACAAGAGCTTCCGGCCCAAGGACGGTTCGGACGATCCGCCGGCCGGCGGTGGCCGCAATGTCGACACCGACTGGAAGGGCAAGCGGCGCAGCAACGAGACTCACGAGTCGAGCACCGATCCGGACGCGCGCCTGTTCCGCAAGGGGCGGCAAAGCGGAGCTATCAGGGGCACATCCTGATGGAGAACCGCTCGGGCTTGGTGGTTGGCGCTGTGGTCAGCCATGCCGACGGTTTCGCCGAACGCGCAAGTGCGTTGAGCCTGCTCGATTGCGTGCCGGGTCGTCATGCCAAGACGCTCGGCGCCGACAAGGGTTACGACATGCGCGACTTTGTGCGGGACTGCCGAGCGCGCAAAGTGACGCCACACGTCGCGCGCAACGACGCGCATCAAGGCGGTAGTGCGATCGATGGCCGCACCTCGCGGCACGCCGGCTATGGCATCAGCCAAGTGATTCGCAAGCGCATCGAAGAGCACTTCGGTTGGGGCAAGACCGTCGGCAGGATTCGACAGACCGCGTATCGCGGCATCAAACGAGTCGACCAGTACTTCAAGCTGACGATGCTGGCGAGCAACCTGACTCGAATGGCTCGAATACTGGCAGCGGTGCCGCAAGGAGCGGCGCGATGAGCCGCCCGAGCGCAGCTGTTGCGTGGCAACGCGCCGGCCGGCCCGCTCGCCAGCCGGGCATCCGGCACGATACGTCAGCAACTCGGCGGCTAATCGCATACGAAATCCTTTTAAACACTGCCCCGGTTGTCAAAACGAGGCGCTTTTCAACAGCCTGCTAGGGTTTTCCCTTGACGACAATCTTCAACGCTTCCATGTCGGGCTTCGCCTCGTACGGAGTTGGCACCAGCTGAGTTTGCCCGTCAACTGGTGCTTTCGCCGAGTCCGGCTGGACCCGAAAGCCGTAAAATTCGCTCTAGTTCTGATCCGGAAAATCCAAGCGAATCAACGGAGCCGCTAAATCACAACTTCATACGGAACCGACGTGATCCCCAACTCTCGTGCCGCCCTGAATCTGTGATTTCCGTCAACGATTTTAAATCTGGTTTTTCCTCCCTCGGTAACAGAATTCACCTTCACCGGAGGAAGGAGTACCCCTTCTTTTATTCCTTTGGTCGCCCGCTCTGTGCGCCCTGCATCTAACGACTCACGACCCTCGTCGAACTGATCAATTGGTGCGTATTCCTGATTCTCATTCGGTGTGTATTTTCGATTCAGACTTGGAGTGCGCCACGTACTAATCGCCTCGTAATCATACATCTCCGGGCGGTACCACGTTTCATTGGAATCGATAGAGATGTAGGTTTCCTCATTCGGGTCATCCACATCTTTGATCAGATAGGTAATTTTATTGTTCTTCGAAATATGGATTCGCACATCTTGACCATCCTCGAACATGTCGTTGACTGTCTGTATCAGATCGCTGCTCAGACCGTCTTTCGGCTGGTTATCCCAGGCTTGCTGGGTTAGCGGCTCAGGCTCCCACAGGTCGGCCCTATTGGCTCCATCGCTCGATTCCGGAAGCACAACTGACTCCGGGATCGTTGCATCGGGCTCTCGGATCGGCAAACCGACATCTTCATCGGGTGTAATCTGCGGCTTGACGGGCAGCGATGGCGGTTTAACGGGAGACGGAGAGCGGGGACTGGGCGGGATCAACGGCGCACTCTCGGACGAAATCGACGATACCGACGAGCGTGGAGAAGCCGGAGCGTGCGGACGTGGTGACGGACGGGCCACAGATGGCTTGAAACCGCCCGCACCAATCCTAAATGGCGCGCCGCCGACAATACTGAGAAGCACCTCTGCTGCGATACTCCATCCGGATCTAGAAGGTGTTTCGGTTCTATCGAACGGATTATTGATGATGCCCGCCTCAGCTCGTCGTTTCTGATAGTCCTGAAAGCTTTCGTTGATATGTTGTTTGGGTTCCTGCACAGCCCGCGCCTTCCGGTTCGATCGCTCACTTTGGATTTTCATCAGTTGGTCGAGCGTTGGATCGGAATTATCTGCCCGAGATGTTGGGGCATTTATAGTTGAGTCCACATTGATCGATGCGAATTCGACGGGCTGGCGGGCTTCAGTCATGACGTAATTCTGAGATTCGAGCGAACTACGGGAGGTAATATTGTTTAATTCCATATGAATCCAGAAAGATGTTTTCACTCCATATCGAACCCAGAATGCCAGCGTGGCGATCTGGGTCGATTAATTCAAGATAAGACATTTCTCGTGCGCAGACAATCTGACTCGCGCGCACATCTAATCTGACAAGTACGAATTTGCTTGACCGAAGCAACGCTCGCTGGTGTCCGGACGGCGTCGAGTTCCGCTGTGATGATCGCGGACCGTTGCGTGTGGTGTTCGCGCCGGACTGTCGCAACCGGAAACCCATTAGTTGGGCGGTCGTAACGACGGTATCATTCGTGGCGTGATCGTGATTGCCATCGCGGCGTTGACTACGTCTGTTCGATCGCTGCGGAGCAATGAAATGACCGAGTCGTTCATGAAGGCAATACCGACTTCGCCAACCATTTACGCCTGCGCACCGGGTCGACTGAACGATCCTCGATTTCCTCTGCAAGTACGCCTGCCCGTGACTACGTGCCAGTATGGATTCCGTAGCCATTGGCAAACCGCGCCGTTGTCCGACAAGCCAAATGTGTACAGCAAAGCACAACAGCCGCGCGATCAGACGCCGTGACGGCGTCCGCGCATCCACCACTTGTATGTGGCGCGGGCCGTTCGCTGTCGTGGCACACCGCCCGTCTCAGATAGGCGCACCGGTTTCCGAGGCTCGCCCTGCCGTCTTCAGGCTTCACAGTCAGGCAAAGGGGGCGATTCACCGTCGCCCCACACTTTCATCGTACCCGTATCAATCAGATCCGAACGCGTCTGATTGGATCGATCAAAGCGGCGCGTGATAATCCGGTTACCGTGTCATGTTTTCCGACATGGTGTCCAGGAAGAGCTCCCCACTCGTCCTGGACATTCTCCCTTATCCCGCCTCACGGCGGGATTTTTTTACGCTGGCGATGTCACCATCGCGACACGCGCTTTCAAATCTGGTGGGCGGTCATCTTGCGATACAGAATTTCGAGATTCGTGTAGAGCGCATGCAGAACGAACAGCGGCGATATTGCTGCACTGACCTGTAAGCGTGCCCGAAGGTCGGCCGGCCGGATTCGGACGCGATGCTCGCGCAACGGGCTCTTTTCACCGAACACGATTCGGTTGCCGTCGATGCCACACTGTAGTGCATCCTTGTGCAGGATCCCACGCAAGTCGCCCCAGAGTCCGGGGTTGATCTTGATCCCCGATTGAAGCAGCAGCAGCCGAACGCGCCGTCTGGCAGCCCTGCGTCCGCCCGGTTGACGGCCGGGTACGGCAGGCAAATGGCGGGTTGGGCGGGAAACACAGCCGCTTGCGCGCAATCGTTTTAATGAAATGGCTTGCCATGTCGAGTGGCGTCGCGTAAGCATTGCCGACCAGCATAGCTGGCTCGCCGATGGTGCCGGTAAAGCCGAGCCCGGGGGCAATAACGGGGGCGGGACGCTGCGCTGTGATTCCCAACCGGCTGTGCGGATGGGTGCGACACCGTATGGGGCCAATTTGACAACATGCCGACCGGTTGTGACGCCCGCCGCCAGTTGCGCCACTGGCGGCTCACTGTCAGGAGGTCGCCGCACGCGCCCAAGGCTGATGCGGTAATTTGTACCTTGTCGTTCCATCCCGGAACATCGCGATCGTATGTGGCCCGTATCGTGACTCCAGCCGCAGAATCGGCACGGTTTCCGTTGAAGTCTCTGGCAAATCGTGCGCAAAATACGCGCGGTTCAGCTTGCATCGACGGCATGCGCTACCAGCGGACCTAGCACAATTTCGTATCGGTACGCCAAACAGATGGACGAATCCGATTTCCCCTTCGTGTCCAAAACGAAACAATACGAACCGCGGATGGCCCTGCTTCCCGCAGCCCTTTGGCACGCCGCAGGCGATGCACCATTCGACAACGCGTGCGGGGAGCCTCCTGTCGCCTATCGGGCAATCGGTCGCATCATGCGTGCCGATCCGCAGCCGGCACACCGCATCCCCATTTGCGGGTACTGCGTCCCGTTTTACTGAACATCGGAGAAATCGTGCGCTCTCGCATACCTTTCACGATTGGCATCCTTATCGCTTGGACTGCCACTCAATTCGTTGCCGGCTCTGCCTTCGCCGCCGATTCGGCGTCCGGCGAGGCGCCGGTCGCCGGCAGTCGACCAGCAGTCACGAGCCTGACACTCGCGCGCGACGGTGCGTCGAACAGTGCGCAAGGCGACGTCGCCCAGCTCACGCAGTTGCTGCGAGACGGTCGCCTGACCGAGATGCGCACGACATACAACGGCAGCTATGGCGCGAGCATGCTGTTCGATCCGACCGAGATGACCTACTATGTCGCGCTCTTCCAGGACAAGAATGTCTGGCGCGTTGTCAAATCGCAGGAACGCCCGCGCGCGGAAATGGTGTACGACAATTTCGTCAAGCAGACCGCGAAGTTGTCCGAGATCGAAATCCAACGCACCGAGTTGGAGGCGCAGAAGCACTTCCTCGAACGCGTCATCTCTGTGTCCGAGGACAAGGCGGGACGCCTGCGTGCCGATCTCGACGTTGCGCGGAAGCAGCAAGCCGAGGTGACGGAACGCCAGCGGACGACCCAACGGCAAGCGCGGGCGCTCGAAGTCGAAAACCAGGCCACGCGCATCCAGCTCGACCAGCTGCGAAACGAGGTCGGCAAGCTGCAACGGGAATCGGAAGCGGGCTTGCCCACGTTCAGGCCGCGCTGAGCAGTCGCCCTCGTTTGCCAAGCGTGCTGCCGCCTCGCTGCGAAGTGCGAACGACTCACGACGCCCGATGCCGAAAGTCCGGGATCGGGCAGTCGCGACCGCGCTTAGGCCGGGCCTCAGTGTCAAATCTCGCCGGAGAACGCGTATGTATGCGGCGCCCGTGTCGGCCCAGCCTTGCGGCGGCAAAACTATCACGTCGACGCGCTCGAATTACTGGAAGGCCTCGGTGATGCGTTTTCGCAGCGGTGCTACGTTCGACGGCTTGGTCAAGAGCTTTTGGATCGATCCATCGTCGACGGTATCAGTGATCGACTGCGCCTCCGCATAGCCGGACAGCAGGATGCGTACGAAGTCCGGATACAGCCTCTTGACCCGCTGCAGCAGATCGATCCCGCATAGCGATGGCGTTCGGAGGTCCGACACGATCACGCCAATTCGATGCCCGCGAGCGAGTCGAGCGCTTCGTCTGGATCGGTCGCGCCGACGATTTCGTCGCCATCACGGCTGTGCTACGCGAACGCCACGTCAACGTGACAGCACCCCAGAAACGGACAGATTCGAGCCTGGCGAATCAGACAACGGGGGGCATACTTTGCGACGCTGCCTGCGATCAAATCGGCAGCATGATTGCCTCGGACGCTCAACTGAAAAAACTCAGAAAACTGTCCGGACGAGCGAGGCCACCTCTCCCGCGCTCTCGCTCGCCTGGATATCGTCGACTGAATCTGAAGGCTTACAATCGGCAACGCCTCCATACGTCGATCGACGGCCTTGCTCCTGTCGACTACAACGCCAAGCTGAATGCTTCACGACATGCTGAACATGATACCGAGGCAGGTTCAGCATCAAACGGCTCGACTACTCCGGTCGTGCCACCATACGTTACCGCGAGCCACCTGTGCGCTCCACATCGCCCTGACGCGAAACATCGGCGCGACAATCGGACTGATCAAATTGCCAGCGCGACGCCTTTGTCGGTAGCAGTAACGAACTGCATGACCGATTCGCCAGCAGGCGAGTGGGCAAGTTTCGGTTTCGTTATAGGAGACATCACATGGTTGTACGCCACATCACGGGACAGTCTGCGCTACCGCAGAATCAGGTTGTGGAGCTAGACCAACTCGAGAACAATCTCGAGGAGTTCGAGTCGCAGGTTCCGACGCTGATGGAGCATGCCGCCACAAGAATCCGCGAGAACCTTTGCGCGACATCGAGCGAATCAGCTTGGCATCGTGCATTCGTGAGAGCCACCCGGGCCAGCGATAGTGCGCATCGCGATCGGAGTGGACCATTGGCCGGTGTTTGCTGTCGGCCACTGTCTCGATCGCTGCGTCGAGCATGGTATTCACAAGCTCGGCGTCCGGACGCGTGCCGATCGACCAACTGACAACGAGCCCATCGAAGCAGTCGATCACGGGCGATAGATACACCTTGCCGGCTGGAATCTGGAATTCCGTAATGTCGGTGAGCCACTTTTTATTCGGCGCTGCCGCCCGGAAATCACGATTGATGAGGTTATCTGGCGCGGGGCCTATTTCTCCTTGATAGGAGCCGTAGCGACGCCGGCGGGAACGAACCTGTCCGCATTTTTGTGGGCGAGGCGGTTAAACAGCGCGCTATCCGTGCGCCTGCGTGAATCGCTCACCGAACAGGATAGCAAATTGGTTCATCACTGATTTCCATTCCAAAGCGGCCCGCACGGTCTTGACCAGCGCGTTGCGCAGCGCCAGCCAGAGCAGCTTGATCGCCGCCTCGTCATTCGGGAAGTGACCACGAGTCTTGATCAAGGCCGAATCGCTCGTTTTCACCGATCATCGCCGGTTGGTCAACGAAGTCGAAAAAGAAATCCGGATACTCAGGCAACCAAAAAATACAGACACTGCGTCTGAGCCGTCCGGATTCGCGAAAACTTGGTTTTGCTCGACTTGCTCGCTGCTTGCCAATTTCAACTCGACCGACGGCTGCCGACACTGGCCCCACCTCGCCACCCGTCAAACGACCTCACGCACGGGCGCCCGGATCACCTGTTTCGGCCAGCGTCCGTTCCCCCGGGAAGATGAGGCTCGCCGCAATACCGATCGCCAGTACAGTGATCACGACGATCAGGCTCGCGCCGGGGGCAATGCCGTAGCCGTGACCGAGGATATGATCGGTCGCGTTCAGCGCCAGCTTGCCCGCCACGAAGAACAGCAGCGCCACGACTGCCTTCTCCAGATGCACCAGATAGCGCTTCAAAGCCTCCAGGACGAAATACATGGTGCGCAGGCCCAGGATCGCGAACAGCATCGCCGAATACACGATGAGAGGTTCGCGGCTCACGGCGATCACCGCCGGCACGGAATCGAACGCGAACAGGACATCGGATACTTCAGTCACGACAAGGCACAGAAACAGCGGCGTGGCGAACAGCGCACCTTTGGACGCAAGTTTCAGCGCCCCGCCTCCCGCTTCCGCTGGCTCGCGCTCGATGTCCGAACGGCGCACGAAGAAGCGACTACCCCGAAGCTTCGGCCACACCGGGAAAAGCCGATGTGTCAGGCGATACGCGATGTGCGTCGAATAGTCCTCTTCCTTGTCGTCGTCACCACCACTCCGGAGCATCATCACGGCCGTCCACGCGACGATCGCGGCAAACGCAATTTCCACCCACGGGCCGAGTGCCAGCAACCCGGTGCCGATCGCGACGAAGACAAGACGGAAAACGATCGCGCCGACGATGCCCCAGTACAGCACCCGGTGACGCATTCCGTCCGGAATCCTGAACCAGGCGAAAATCGCCATGAACACGAAGAGATTGTCGATGCTTAGGACTTTTTCGAGCGCGTAGCCGGTCACAAAGAGGCTTGCGACGTCCGAGCCATGCTCGACATACAGATAGCCAGCGAAGCCCATTGACACCGCGATCCAGACGACAGACCAGAACACGGCCTTGCCGAGTGGAACCGGCTTGTCGCCGCGATGGCACAGCATATCGACGATGAACGCGACAGAGGCCAGTGCAACAAACACCACCAACGTCGCGGGCGGAAATCCCAATGAGGCTGCAGACATGACTTGTTTCCGTAAATGTAAATGAACCGTGAAGCACAACGCCGGATCGCAATTTCCGCGATGTCGGCGAATCCATACCGGATGATCCGGGGTGCGATACCTTCCGTCTATGGAATCTGGTCGAGCTTGACTTCGTACTTGAACGAAATGGTTGACACTTGTCGACCACTCTCCGTGCCACGATGTAGAAATTCCGGCACGGCATTTTCCGAGGGGGCCAGCTCACTTCCCCCTCGCATCCCGATTGGCAAGAAATTTTGACTGGCACTGTCATATCTGCCCTGTTCATTCGTCTATTCAGTTCTATCAACAGGACGATGAAGCTCAAGACGAGCGGATTCAGCGACTCCGAATCGGTTGCGGATGCAAGCATAGTCATGCTTTCCCGAATAGCGACGTCGCCGAACATCGTTGAACCGGAGCATGTCTCGATGCTGAAACTCAGAAATTTCTATGCGGCCGCTCTCACGGCCATTGCGCTCACCGCGTGCAGCGGCGGTGATCTGCAGAGTGTTAACGCGGACAAGCTGTTCACACAGACCAACGAAACGGACAACGCGGTGTTGATGTTCACGCGTAACCGGAACGGCACACTGTCGCAGAGCGTCCGCGTACCCACGGGCGGGCACGGCACCAACGGCGTCAGCTACTTCATGGGTGGCGAAGTCGCGCCTGACTCGCTCGCGAGCAACCATAGCGTAATCGTCGCGCCGGATCGCAACCAACTGTTCGTCGTGAATTCGGGCGACGCGAGCGTGTCGGTGTTCGCGCTTGATCCAGCGACCCACGCGCCTAGGCTGCTGCGCGTGAGCCCGACCGGCGGTCAGCTTCCGACGAGCCTCGCATATCGTAGCGGTGTACTGTACGTCACGCACCAAACGGGCGAGCAACAGCTACGCGCGTATCGCGTCGAAAACGACGGCCGGTTGACCCAGATCGGCGCGTACACGCTCGTGCAAGCCAATGCGCTCCCGACATCGGTCACTGTGAGCCGAGACGGATCGAGCGTCGTCGTCAACGTACCACTCGCGGGCCCGGCCGGCGCGCAGCTCAATAGCATAGTCAGCTTCCGTGTGCTCGCGGACGGACGGCTCGGCGTTCCGTCGACGACCGCATCGCAAAGCCCGGTGCCGTTCGGCGGCGCGTTCGCCCACGGCAATCTCGGCAATGTTTACGCATCGGCCGATGCGAGCGGCGCATTCAATACCTATGCGTTGACGCAGAGCTCGCTGCAAGGCCTGGGCGGGCCAGTCGTAAGTGGCCGGGCGGCGGCATGCTGGCTGTCGATCACACCGGACAATCGGTACGTTTTTGTCGGCAACGGAGACGGCACCGTGTCGTCGTTTGCACTCGATGCGAGCGGCCGGGCCATTCTGCTGAACGCGGTAGCCGCGCAGGAACCCCCCGTCAACGGCGCTGCAACGAGCCTCGCCGGCGACTCGTGGGTCAGCCCTGACGGCAAGTTCCTGTATCAGGGCTATCTTGGCGCCGACAAGGTGGTCGTTTATTCGATTCAAGGCGACGGGTCGCTGAAGAAGGTTGATGAACAGGTTGCCGGCACCTCTAGCGGCGTCAGTTTGCAAGGGATGGCTGGCATTTGATGATTGATGCGGCGCCCGCGGCTGGGGCACCTCACGTGGCACCGTGTCGTGCCCGCTGCGCGGCGATCGCCTGAACGACGTGGAGCCTGCTGCAGCGATTCGGCGAACGATTGCAGCCCGGCCGTGAAAGCGGCCAGTCAATGTAGTCGTGGCATCAAGCATCCGCGCCAGCAAGACGGCACGGCTCATACGTTCGACGAGCACGGCCATCAACAACTCGTTTCGGGCGCCCTTGATGAGATCGCCCTCCCGGCGGCCCGGCATAAGACGATCGTCGATCCCGAGCGGGCACACGTGGATGGCGATGAATCGGTTGCTAACGAGCAAAATTATTTTGCGGGCGTCATGAACTCTCCACTTACCCCCTAGAATGACGACAGGCGTGCCAAGCTGCCGATCATATCCGCAGGCTTAATATATATTTCGACGAAGTTCATATATCTACACTTGAGCGTGACCGTGCGACCACCGACATCATTCTCGGCGACGATCTGGCGACGTGTCCCAAAATCGTATACACGGACGCATTGTATTGCTCATCACGCTTTCGGCGCCATCTACTCCGACCTTCTCCCTTGCCCGCGGTGGCGACTACTTCTACGCGGTTCAGAATACGCTACTCCTCTCCGCTGTTGCGCCGGTGGTACTTCTGTACATATCATTTGTCGATCCGTACATCGCGACCGATATCGATGGCTTGCGACGCTTCTTCCTGATCCTACTTGTCGCGATGGCACTGCCGATCCTCCTTGCACAACAGTGGCGCCGGGCACGCCCGATCACGGCCGTTAGTATCAGCACCAATTGGGGCTGGCTTGAACCGTTTGCAACAGTACCACTTACTTCTCTTGCGGCAGCAAACATTGCAAGTTCGTCGCTTGTGAGCGATCTGCTTTCCGGAAACTGGGAAATTTATGTATCGCTTCTGGCACCGCTTGCGGTGCTCGTCTTCGTGCGATTGCTTAGCGTTCTCTACATCCAAATACATAGGCGTTTTGCCACACAGTCGATACCCCTGCCCGTCGCACGCGACCTGCATTTTCTGCAGACCTCGCCAAATATCTTTCTATGGCTGAGTCTCCTGATGCCGAACGCACGCACGGAATATCCCGTGCTCGTTGCCGGTACCATACTTGGCTTCTTCGTTTTCGCATGCAAGCGTTAATTGGCATACCGCCCGAGCGATACTAATCGCGCTGCCCGGAAGTAAAGGGACAAGCCAGGATCTGGTCAACGGCATGGACAACAAGACGGTCGCAGCGAAGCTGTGAGTCACCCAGCAAAGAAATTTTCCTCTAGTGGCAAGCGCCTCAACAATCTGATCTACCCGATTTCTATTTCACAATCGTTGACAGTCGGTTCGTACCTGACTGATTCCATGCGCGATTCACGTTCGGCACAATGACTTCGCTCGATCGCTAAGACGCTGTCACCTAGCATTTCGCGCGAAATACATCTCAATTAATGTCTCCGTTTTCGCTGCCCTTTCCAAGGGGCGGCGGTTTTTTTCACGCGCCCATCAGCGTTCAAGGTCACTCCATGAAACAACGCGCCACCGTTCTCTGCCGACGCGGCGGCCGAATTCTCCTGGTCGCGCGGCCGGATGCTCGCTGGGTGTTGCCCGGCGGCGGTCCGCATCGCGGCGAATCGCCGATCGACGCCGCGCGTCGCGCGTCGCGAACTGCTCGAGGAAACCGGACTCGTTTGTCGCCATCTTCGCGGTCTGTTCAGCGCGGCCGGCCGCCACAAGTTCCATCACGTCTTCGTCTCCGATATCGACGGCGGGGCGATCGCGCATCCCGCACACGAGATTGCGCGGTGTGCGTGGATCGACCGTCACACGGTCGCATCGATCAACTGCAGCCGACTCGCACAAGCGTGCGTTTGCGATGCTCGATCGTGAACGTTACACGCCGCATCGGAATGACGCGTTTTCTTCTATATCAATTATGTAGCACACCATATCGAATACTCGCCGATCTGGTAAAGCCGGTTCCGATACAAATACACGAATCGACTTCTGCTCGTCCGATGGATTTTGGGTTTATCTGCACCTGAACTCATCGTCATGCCCGAAAACATGAGCGGTTCGCCAGTCGAACGGTGTCTTGAAACCTGACAGGTAAGGCGGCGCGCGCACCGATCGCGTTCGGCAGGATTGGAAGGGAAAGAGAACATGAAAATCAGACAGCCGACATGCGGCGAGCTCGTCGTTTGCGCAATCGAGGTCGTCACGATCGTGGCAATCGCGGTATGGGCGCATACGGGTTCGTTTCGCGATCTCGCCACGTTTCGCTTCGAATTGGTTCTGGTCTGCGTTAGCGCATTGGTCGCGGCGTTCCTGCTGCGACTCGCCGGCTCGGGCCTCGACGGCGGGCACTTGCCCGCGACGCGCACCGCGCTGCGCACGCTCGCGCTCTGGTTCGTCGCGCAGGGCTTCGTGTTCGTGAAGATGGTCGCGCTGACCACGCTCACGGTCATGCTGCTGCACTGGTTCTTCAACTGGACGATCGGCGTCGCGATCGTGCTCGTCGTGTTTCGCGTCGCACTGAGCGTCGCGCGACGCCGCAGCCTGCGCGCGACGGTCGTACCTTGCCGCGTGGCGATCGTCGGCGATGGCGAACGCATTGCGCGCCTCGCCACGGCGCTGGGCGCGAGCACGTCGCAGTCGTACCGACTCGTCGGCGCGTACCGGACCTCGGGCGACACACCGGCGCTCGACGGCGACGCACGCGTGCTCGACGATCTCGCCTCGTTTGCGGCGTGTGCACGGCGCGCGCAGGCGGAAGAAGTCTGGATCGCGCTCGCGATCGAGGACGACGCGGTCGAGCCGGTGATCGACGAATTTCGCAACGACTTCGTCGAGTTGCGTCTGATGCCCGACGTCAGCAAGCATGCGCTGTTCGGCAGCCGCGTCGACGAGATTCTCGGCGAACCCGCGATCGCGCTCGCGGCGCCGCCGCTGTCGCGCGGCGCGCAGCTGACGAAGGCGATCTTCGATCGCGCGTTCGCAGCGGCGGTATTGATCGTCCTGATGCCGCTGCTGCTCGCGATCGCGGCCGCGATCAAGCTGACGTCGCCGGGCCCCGTGCTGTTCACGCAAAAGCGGCGCGGCGGCGATGGCGGCACGTTCGACATCTACAAGTTCCGCACGATGCGCGCGCATGTCGAACAGCCCGGCACGGTCGTGCAGGCGACCCGCAACGACCCGCGCGTGACAAAGGTCGGCGCGTTCCTGCGCCGCACGAGCCTCGACGAGCTCCCGCAGTTCATCAACGTGCTGTTCGGCGACATGTCGGTGGTCGGCCCGCGCCCGCATGCGGTGGAACACGACGCACAGTACCGCACGCTCGTCGACGGCTACATCCATCGTTACCGGATCAAGCCCGGCATCACGGGCTGGGCGCAGGTCAACGGCCTGCGCGGCGCGACCGAACGGCTCGAAAGCATGCAGTCGCGCGTCGAGTACGACCTGTACTACCTGCGCAACTGGTCGTTCGCGCTCGACCTGCGGATCATCGGCGCGACCGTGCTGAAAGGGATCGTGCATCCCAACGCTTACTGAACGGCTTCGCCGTTCACTGCGGCGGCGTCACGCCCGCTGCATTCCGTTAGACCCCGGCGCGGCTCCGCTTCGACGAGCCCGCCCCGCGCCGTCGCATCGTCGTGCGCGGCACCATTGGAAGGAAACCATGAACAATCCGATCACATCTGCGGCTGCCCGCCGCCGCGGTGCGCTCGCGCTCGTTCTGACGGCCTGTGTTTGGTTGTCCGGATGCGCGCTCGCGCCCGGCATGAAGATGAGCACGGTCGACCTCGACTTGCTCGCGAGCGATCCGAACGACGCCGGAACGCCGGCTACTGCCGCGGTTGCGACCGCCGACGCAGTGCCACATGGTGCCACAGCGCTACCGTCGCTCATCCCGATTGACCCGGCGCTACTCTCGCGCCAGCGCGCGGCGCGCGACACGGCAGCCGCGTCGCTGTCGGCGCTCGCGGCAACGCGCGCGCCGTCGTACCGGATCGGCCCCGGCGACGTGCTGCAGATCACGGTGTGGGATCACCCCGAACTGGCGGCCGCACAGAGTGGTGCGCAACAAACTCCGCCGCGCGCGGCCGACCCGGTCGCCGGCTTCGTTGTCGACGATCGCGGCAACCTGACGTTCCCGTATGCGGGCACGCTGAAGGTCGCCGGGCTGACCGCCTCCGACGCACAGGACCGCGTGCGCCGCGCGCTGTCGTCGATCTACCGCAATCCGCAAGTGACGCTGCGTGTCGCATCATTCCGCTCGCAGCAGGTCTACGTCGACGGCGAAGTGCACACGCCCGGCGCGCTGCCGGTCAACGACGTGACGATGACGCTCGCCGACGCGATCGCGCGCGCGGGCGGCTTCACGCCCGCCGCCGACCAGAGCGACGTGATGGTCGTGCGCGACGGCACGCCCGTGCGCATCGACCTCGCGAGCATGATCGAACACCATCGCGATCCGGCGCGCATCGTGCTGCGCAGCGGCGACCTGCTGCGCATCGGCGCACGCGACAACAACGGCGTCTACGTGATGGGCGAGGTGAACCGGCCCCTGCTCGCGCTGCCGAAGCGCAACGGCCGCCTCACGCTCAGCGACGCGCTGCTGCAGGCCGGCAGCATCAATTCGAACACGGCCGATGCCGCGCAGATGTTCGTGATCCGCGGTGCGCAAAGCCGCGCACCGACGGTGTTCCATCTCGACGCGCGCTCGCCGGTCGCGATGGTGCTCGCGAACCAGTTCGAGCTGGAGCCGCAGGACATCGTCTACGTGGACGGCAATGGCCTGGTGCGCTTCAGCCGCGTGCTGAGCCTGCTGCTGCCGAGCGTGAACACGGGCGTCGCCGCCGGGATCGCCGCGAAATGAGCGCGCGCCCGTTCCTGCTCGTCGTGTGCGAAGGCAATATCTGCCGCAGCCCGCTCGCGGCCGCGCTGCTCGCGGCGCGGCTGCCGCAGGCCGACGTCGCCTCGGCCGGCCTCGCGCCGCCGCCGGGCCGCCCGGCCGATCCGCTCGCGTGCGAGATGGCCGGCGCGCGCGACCTGTCGCTCGACACGCACCGCGCCCGCCCGGTGACGACCGACCTGTGCAAGCAGGCGTCGCTCATCTTCGTGATGGACGACGGCCAGCGCCGCGCGCTCGAAGCGCGCCATCCGTTCCTGCGCGGGCGTGTGTTCCGGCTCGGCGAATACGCGCGCGCGTCGGACGACGCGCGCCCCGGCATCGACATCCCCGACCCGTATCGCGGCACGCGCGCGGACTTCATCCGCTGCGCGGCGCTGATCGATCTCGCCGTCGCCAGCTGGCTGCCGCGCGTCGCCGCGCGCTGGCCTGTCCCTTCCGTTTCCGCCACCCTGCCATGAACACTGCCTCCTCTCCCGAACGCGAGATCGACCTGATCCGCGTGCTCGACGTGCTGCGCAACGCGCGCTGGACGATCGCCGCGATCGCGGCGGCCTGCGTCGCCGCCGGTGCGCTGTACGCGTTCGTCGCGCCGCCGACCTACCAAGCCGACCTAATGATCCAGACCGACGACGCGACCGATGCGGCGTCGAAGAACCTGCTCGGCGACGCCGCGTCGTTCTTCAACGTCGGCTCGCCGGCGTCGGCGGAAGCGCAGATCCTGTCGTCGCGGCTCGTCGTCACGCGGGCGGTGGAAGACCTGCGCAGCTACATCGTTGCGAACCCGTCGCGCGTACCCGTGATCGGCGCGTTCGTCGCGCGCTTCAACGACGGCGTGACGACACCCGGCCTGCTCGGTTTCGGCGGCTACGCGTGGGGCCAGGAGCACATCGACGTCGCGCGCTTCGATGTGCCGACGCGCGCCGAGGGCGACACGTTCCACGTCGTGCGGCTCGACGCCACACGCTACCGTCTCACGGGCGCGGACATGCAGGGCGACGCCGTCGGCACCGTCGGCACCCCGGAAACCTTCGCCACACGCTACGGCCAGCTGCACGTCGAGGTCACGGGTTTCGACGCGATGCCCGGCACCCGCTTCAAGCTAATCCGGCAATCGCGCGGCGAAACGATCGACACGCTGCGCACCGCGCTCGACGTGCAGGAGAAGGTCAAGCAATCGGGCGTGCTGGTCACGTCGTTGCGCGGCAGCGATCCGGCCGAGATCAGCGCGACGCTGAACGCGATCGCAAGCCGCTACGTCGAGCAGAACATCGCGCGCCGGTCCGCCGAGGCGGCCCAGTCGCTGACGTTCCTGAACGGGCAGTTGCCGATCGTGAAGCAGCAGCTCGAACGCGCGGAAACGCGCTATGCAGCACTGCGCAGCCGCACCGGCTCGGTCGATCTCGCCGAGGAAGGCAAGCTCGCGCTCCAACAGGGCGCGGACCTGCAGACGCGCGCGCTCGAATTGCAGCAGAAACGCGACGAACTCTCGCGCCGTTTCCTGCCGACCCACCCCGACATGGCCGCGCTCGACGCGCAGCTCGCGACACTGAAGCGGCAGCAGGGGACGCTCGATGGCCGGATCGCGCGGCTGCCCGCGCAGCAGGCCGAGGAAGTGCGTGCGCAGCTCGATGTCAAGGTCAACACTGATCTGTACACCGCGCTGCTGAACAACATCCAGCAGCTCGAGCTCGTGCAGGCCGGCCGGACGGCCAGCGTGCGCGTCGTCGACGCGGCCGTCGCGCCCGCCGAGCCCGTGCGGCCGAACCGGCCGGTCGTGATCGCGGTCGCCGCGCTGCTCGGCCTCGCGCTCGGCGTGATTGCCGCGTTCGTCAAGGAGTTCCTGTATGGCGGCCTCTCGGCCGTCGACGAGATCGAGCGCCATACGTCGCTGCCGGTGCACGCGGTGCTGCCCGCCGCCACGCGCCAGCGCCGGTTGATGCGTTCGGTCGAGCAGCGCGACAAGGGCCTGCACGTGCTCGCGTACGACGATCCGTACGAACCGGCGATCGAGGGGTTGCGCAGCCTGCAGACCGCGCTGCACTTCTCGCTCACGGACGTCGCGCATCCGCTGGTGCTCATCAGCGGCCCCGCGCCCGGCACCGGCAAGTCGTTCGTGTCGGTCAACTTGGCTGCCGTGCAGGCGTCGAGCGGCCGGCGCGTGCTGCTGATCGACGGCGACCTACGCAAGGGGTATCTGCACCAGTACTTCGGTCTCGAACGCGGCCCCGGTTTCGCCGAACTGCTCGACGGCCGTGCAAACGCCGACGACGTCGTGCGCCGCAACGTCGCGCCGCACCTCGATTTCCTGCCGACGGGCGACCTGCCGCACGCGCCGACCACGCTGCTGCAGCACACGCGCGCCGGCGAGTTGCTCGCATCGCTGCGTGCCCGCTACGACCTCGTCGTCATCGATTCCGCACCGCTTCTCGCCGCCACCGACGCCACCTGGCTCGACATGTACGCAAATGCGGCGCTGCTCGTCGCACGCGCGGGATCGACGCGGGCCGGCGAACTGGTCGAATCCGCGAAGCGGCTGCCGCCGCGGCCGGACAGGCCGGTCGGCGTCGTGCTGAACGGCCTCGATCCGCGCTCGGGCGCGTCCGCGTTCGGCTCCAAATTCGGCGGTTACCGCTACGAAGCGTATCGCTACACCTGCGAGACGCGCTGCACACACTGGTCTCGCCTGCGCGCGGCGCTGCAACGTCTGCTGCGGAGATCCGCATGAGCGACATCGAACTCGCTGCGCCACCGGTCGATCGGGCGGCGGACCACCATGTCCCGCGCCCGTCCGCGTCCTCGGTTTCCGATGCACCGCCCCTGCGCATTGTGCTGGTCGTCGAAGCGGCCGGCGGCGGCGTCGCCGTGCACCTGACCGACCTGATCGCGGGACTGCGCGTCCGCTCGAACGCGGAGATTCATCTGATCGCGCCGCTCGGCGAGCGCTACGACGACGCGATGCTGTCGAGCGCCGCCGCGCAATGCCATTCGTTCCACCGGCTGCCGCTGCGCCGCTCGGTCGGACCGCACGACCTGACCGGCATGCTGGCATTGCGCCGCCTTCTGCGCCGGCTTCAGCCCGACATCGTGCACAGCCACAGCTCGAAGGCCGGTGCGCTCGCGCGGCTGTGTCGCGGGCCGTGGAAGCAGGTGTATACGCCGCATGCGGTCTATACGCTGAACCCGACGCTGTCGCCCGCGAAACGCGCGTTCTACGGCGGCATCGAGCGCGTGCTCGGCAATGCCTGCTCGGACGCGGTGATCGCGGTCTCGCAGGACGAGGCCGACCATCTGCATGAACTCGGCATTGCGCCCCAACGGATTCGCATCGTCGAGAACGGCGTGACGCCGCCCCGGCTGCTCACGCGCCAGGCCGCGCGCATCGCGTTGGGCCTCGCCGACGACATCTTCGTCGTCGGCTTTGTCGGCCGCTTCGATCACCAGAAGGGCGTCGATCGCCTCGTGCGCATCGCGCGCTTGCTGGAGCGGCGCTACAACCGCCGCCTACAGGTCGTTGCAATCGGCTCGGGCGATTTCGCTCGCGCTGCCGGCGACGAAGCGCGCGACCTGCCGTTGAACCTGCACATCGCGGGCCGCGTCGACGACGCCCGCCGCTATTTCTCCGCATTCGACCTGTTCGCGCTGCCGAGCCGTTACGAAGGCTTTCCGTACGTGTGCCTCGAAGCTGTCGCGGCCCGTGTGCCGATGGTCGCAACGGATGTCGCGGGCGCGGCCGAGCTGATCGCCGCGCATCGCGTCGGCCTGACCGTGACGAACGACGATGATCCAACCGTGTTCGCCGCGGCGATCGGCTGGCTGGTCAATCATCCAGCCGCCTTCCGGTCGATGCGCGATCAATGTGCACAAGCGTACGCGCATTTCTCGGCCGACGCGATGGTCGACCGCACGCTCGCCGTCTATCGCGCGCTTCTCCAGGAGAAAACATGATGACCCGTCCCGTTCACGTCGCGCTGCTGCATGCGTACAGCGCGCGCAATTCCGGCGACGGGCTGCTCGTCGAGCTGTCGGTCGCGCTGCTGCGCGATGCGTTCGGCGCCGACACGCAGGTCTCGATCGTCGCGGCCGATCCGGCTTCGTTTCCCGGTCATCCGGACGTGTGGCCGGCACCCGTGCTCGCCGCCGGCGGCGCCGGGCGCCTGATCGGCGCCGCGATGGCCGCGCTGCCCGTCGCCGCGAACCCCGCGCTCGCCGACCTGCGCACATTGCTGCGCGGGGCCGACCTGATCGTCGGTGTCGGCGGCGGTTATCTACGCGCGCGCAACGCGGTCGAGGCGCTCAAGCTCGAAGCCGGGCATCTCGTGCAGATGCGCGCGGCCTGTGCGGCGCGCAAGCCGACCGTCTATTTGTCGCAGAGCATCGGGCCGGCAGCAGGCAATCCGTTGCTCGCCGGGCACCTGACATCGTTGCTCGCGGGCTTCGGCGCCGTGTTCGTGCGTGACGACCGCTCGGCCGCGTTGCTCGCCGGCAATGCGAACACGCGCCGCGCGCCGGATCTCGCGGTGCTCGAATTCGGGCACCGGGCGGCCGGCCTGTGCGACCGCGTGCGCACGGCCGCATCGACACCCGCGCACATCGCGCTGGTGCTGCGCCGCCCGCCCGCGTGGAACGACGCGCAACGCGCACGCTACCTCGCATCGACCGACGCGTTGATCGAGCGGCTAGGCGCGTTCTGCCGCATCACGTTCGCGGTGCAAAGCGCGGGGCGCGGCAACGACGATGCCGCGTACTACCGCGAACGCGGCTTCGACGCCGCGCGCTCGCTGAAGGACGTGCTCGCCGACGACACGCCCGACGCCGTGGTGTCCGTGCGCCTGCACGGCGCGCTCGAGGCGATCCTGCACGGTGTGCCTGCGTATCACCTGAGCTACGAGCGCAAGGGTTTCGGCGCATATGACGATCTTGGCGTCGGCCACTGGGTCGCGAATGCGGCCGACTTCGACGCGAACGCGGTCTGCGACACGCTGCTCGCGCCCGACGCGCTGCGCCGCTTCTGGGTCCAGGCCGAGGTCGGGCTCGCGCGCCTCGGCGACGAACGCGCGCGGATCGTCACGGCATTGCGCGATGCGCTCGCCAGCGGAGCGGTACGATGAACGCCGCATGGTCCCGCCTCGCGTTGCGGGTCGGCGCGCTCGGCCTGAAGTTCATGCTGACGATCGTCGTCGCGCGCACGCTCGGCTTCGACGCGGTAGCCGTTTATGGGGTTGCGCTCGCCGTGTCGGTCGTCGCGTCGAAGGTGCTGGGGCTCGGTTTCAGCACCGAGATCAACCGCCGGCTCGCCGGCCCCGATCCGCGCGACGCGGTGCGGACCTGCGTACGGCTGTCCGTGCTTTACGCGGGCGTCTATGCGTTGCTCGGCGGCATCGCCGCGCTGCCGGTCGACACACTTGGAGCCGCGCGTTTCGGCGCCTTGTCGGACATGCCGCTGCTGCTCGTCACGCTCGTCGCCTGCGCGGAACACGCCGCGCTCGAAGTCAACACGTGGCTGTTCTCGCTGCATCGCGCACGCGCCGCGTCATGGTTGCTGTTCGTCCGCACCGGCGCGTGGGCCGGCATCGCGATCGCCGCGCTGACGGCGCAGGCAATCGATTCGATCGACGGACTGTTCGCGGTCTGGATCGCGGGCGACGTCGTGGTCGTGCTAGCCGGCTGGATGCTGATCGCGGACGTGGCGCGACGGTTGCCGGCGATGCCAGCGTTGTCGGCGACGCGCGTGCGGCTCGGCGCGGTCTGGCGCGACGGTGCGCCGTTCTTCATCGCGCTGCTGCTGCTGTCGGTGCTGCAGTATCTCGAGCGTTTCGTCGCGGCCGCGCAGCTCGATGCGAACGAACTTGGCCGCTATGTGTTCGTCTGGTCGATCGCGAACGCGATCCAGACGATCGCATCGGCGACCGTCGTGGCGGTGGCCGCGCCGCGCCTCGTAAGCGCGCTCGACAGTACGCGCGACGCCGCGCCTGCGTTTCGAGCCGAACTCGCGCGGGCGCTGCGCGCGTCGCTGCTGCTGACCGGCGCCTCCGCACTCGCGATCGCAGCCCTGCATCCGTGGATCTTCCGCCTTGCACACACGGGCAACGACGCGCCATCGGCCGCCATCCTCGCGGTGCTGCTGCTGTCGTTCGTGCTGCGCGCCGCCACCGACGTACTGTGGGCCGCCGCCGTCGCGTTGCGGGCCGGGCGCATGGTGGCATGCGTGATCGCCGGGCTGACGATCGCGTGCCTGCCGATGTCGATCGCACTGGTCCAGGACCAGCGCGCGATCGGCGCGGCCGTCGCGCATCTCATCGCCAGCATCGCGGTGAACGCGTGGCTCGCGTGGGTCGTCACGTCGCGCCTGCCGGCCACGCGCGGCCGGCGCGCCGGAGCGAGCGATGCTGCGTGACATGCTCCGAGGCGTCATCGTCAGCGGGCCGCTGCTGAGCCGCGGCCTGCGCGACGCGATCGCGGCGCTCGTCGCGCTGCTGTACGTCGGCGTGTATGTGAACGCGCGCACGCTGCTGCCGGAATTCATCTTCCGCGACGCGGACAAGATCCAGACCCAGATCGGCGGCGGCTCGACCTACGACGGTTCGTCGTTCGACGCGGTCGGCAAGCTGTACCAGGCACTCGGCGATGCCGGCACCGCCGTGTTCGTGGTCGGGCTCGGCGTCGTCGCGATCTGGCTCGCACTGCGCGAAACGCGCCGGCTCGGCGCGCTCGTCGTTTATCTCGCGCTGCTCGCGCCGTGCCTGTTCTTCAACCTGTTCGTCGCCAGCAAGGACACGATCGTCGTCGCGATGTCGATCGCGGTGCTGGCCGCCGCTCGACTGCGCGGTACCGCGCGGCCGATGCTGATCGCCGCCGCGCTGTATCTCGGCTATGCGGCGACCATTCGCAGCTACTTCGCGCTGATTCTCGCGATCGCGCTCGCGGCGTGGGTTTATCGGCGGGTGTCCACGCTGCCGAGAGTGGCCGGCGTGCTGCTGCTCGTCGCCGTGCTCGTCGCGCTGCCGAACGTCGTTTATACGTTGCTGCAGCAGCCGCGCGACCTCGCCGTCGACTATCTCGTGTATTCATCGCCATTCGGTGCGCGCACGAGTTTCTACAATCCGTTTCCGCCCGACTCCTTTGTTCACTTCGTCGGCAATTATGCGTACTCGCTCGTCCGGCTCAACATGCCGGTTCTGTTCTCGTTCGATCCGAAAGGTCTGGCGATGCAGGCTTTGATTGCGCTGTTCCTGTGCGCCGCTTGGCAGCGCCTGCCGGCCCGGCAGGCGGGCAACGATGCGGCCGCACCGTCTCGCGATGGCGAGCTGCTGGCGTGCCTGATGCTCGGCCACGTGGCCGTGTCGATGCTGTTCGAGCCCGATCTCGGCAGCTACCTGCGGCACCTGTCGAGCGTCGCGCCGTTCGCGGTCGCGCTGTGGTCGATCCGCACGCGGCGCGCGCGGGCCTGATTACCGAACCGGAGGTGCGTCGTGCAGCGACGCGCGCACCGCGTCGAGCGCGGGCTTCGGCGTCCGGTCCGCATGCACGATCCCGTAGCTGCGCTGGGCGGCGTCGGTTGCGTGCTCGGTATCCGCCCATTCGTAGATCGAGATCAGCGGGGTTTGCAGTTCACCGCGCGCGTCGAGCAGCGTGCGCAGGCGGTGCGCTTGCCTCAGCTCGCCGTCGCCGCCCACCGACGCCGCGCCAACCTCGGTGACGAGCGCCGGCAGGCCGTAGCGCGCGTCGATATCGCGTGCCGCCGCACGGATCTGCTCGGGCGTCATTCCGTACGCGTGATACGACACGGCATCGAGACAACCGGGCGCGGCACTCTGCACGCTCGCCAGCAGGTCGCCCGGCACGCTGCCCGGCAGCGGCGCCCGCGCGAACCCGAAGCCGACGATCGGCACGGTGCGCGTGCCTTCGGACATCCGCCGGCAAAATGCGGCCGAGAACGGCGGGAAGGTGTGCGCGACATCGCCGGTCGGCCAGTAGTGGTCGAGGTCGGGCTCGTTCCAGAGTTCGACGGCGATCAGGTCGTGCCCGTGCCGCGCGGACAGCGCCGTGACCGCATCGGCCATCCGTTCGCCCGCGTTCGCGAGCAGCACGGCCGTCGGCCCGGTGCCGCGCGCCTTCGTGAACGCACCGAGCGCCCGCACGGTCAGCAGCACCGGCAAGTGGGCGGACCGCGCGGTCGCGAATGCGTCGTCGAGCTGGGCGCGGTAATCGGCCTGGTCCAGACGATCGGCCCACGCGCCGAAGCGGACGAATGCAAAGCCCGTGTCGCGAATCCGGCGCGCATCGTCATGCGTGAACGACTGAATCTTGACCTGCACACCGACGAGCGGTTTACGGCTCGACGCATCGGGCCAGTGAATGCGGTCAGCGGCGCCCGCCGCGGCCGTCAGCATGCAGCCTACGGCCATGATTACCAACTTGCGAATCCGGTTTGACATCGCGCGAAAAGCCCCTCTTCTGTACTTGAAAACGTGGACGCCCGCCGACCTGGATCGATCACAAGACGATAAATATGGCGAAGACGACACATATCGAGATGATCAGCAGACCATGCATTGATTTCTGGAAAGTCCGTTAGCGTCGCCGACGACAATCGCGGCGACAATTGGACCAGTCCGAACCGCAGTGTCATTCGTACGCAATGCGGCACAGAACACGCACGTGCGGGCCGCGATCGCGCATCTGGACCAACGTGGCTCATCTCGCTGCGCTCGACGCCGGCGCGTGTCAGCGCGCCGCACGCATTCAGGCGGCCCGCCGTTGCGGTCCTGGCCGTCGCGCAAGCACCGATGAGGACCTCGCAGGCGATCCGGCCGCACACCGCGCGGCTATCGCGGCCGTCGGGGCGGCGATATGCGCTGCCGCATCTCATCGGCCTCCGGCCGCGTTCTTCACCCCGATTCCCGACCACGGCACGCGGTCGCATCATCGACACGCTCATGAGTGTGATAGCCGCAAGACCCGCCAATGCGGAATCGCAACAGAACAAATCGATGCGTGACGCAGGATTGCCTACCCGTCCCTCCGGCGCGGATCACTGCCCGGCCTCGCATGACACCACCCCCGAAAGCCAGACGCTGCAACGCAGCCCTAACCTGAAAGGACGGTTTTTGGTCACGAGCGACATGCCGGCCAGCGTGCTGTTCACGATCGACCGTCCCGCGTGGCCGATCTAGGTCGCCGCGATCACAGTCGCATGCGTTCCTCGCGAACCGCAATCCGCGCTAATCAAGCAGCTTGTCACGATCGTCGGGCATCTCGATCACGATGTTGAGAAACCAATTGCCGCGCGCATTCTGTGCAAAGTTGGCTCCATCCTTGATCTTGCCTTCGAGCAGCGCGCGGCAATTGAACACGCGCAAGATGTTGCCAGCGAAGCAGAACGCATTGCCTTCGCGCGTCAAGTCACGGCCCTTCAACAGTACCCAACCGAGCGGTTTTCTACCGCGATAGCGCAGGTAAGCGCGTCGGTGCTAGCTGCGCGACTTCGCGTATTGATCGCACGTTGCGTTGACCGTGCCGGAGTGGATGCCAGGTTCCTTGCTGCTGCCGATCGCCTGCACGTTCAGGTCGAACCCCGTCGGCCACTTCTTGTTCCACTTGAGCGTATGCTTGTCACGCGCCACCTTCATCTCGCCCGCCGCGACTCTCGCAGCCGTACGCAGCAACACAATCTGCCTGCGATACTGTCGGCACCCGCTGCAGGTCGGCAGATGCACGCGCACCTGCACGTACTCTTGAATCGTCAAATGCTGGTCGAGCGTATCGGACAGTAGCCGCGTCACGTCCTTACATTTTCCCAGTAGCATCATCGGTCGTTAGCCCTTTTTCGCTCAGGCAGGTGCGCAGCCGCGTGCGCGCCCGGTACAGCAATACGCTGCAATGATTCGTCGTCAGCGTCAATTCGGTGCAGATGTCAGCGATTTCGACATCGAGAAACTCGCGCATCATGAACACGCGCCCGATCTGTTCTGGAAGGTGATCGAGGCAGGCGTCGAACAGCGTCCAGAACTGCTGTTGCTGCAACAACGTTTCGGGGTTCGGCCATGGTCGCGGCTTCGTATGCGCGGACCAGTGCCCGTTCTCCTTGAACAGCTCTCGGTCAAGCGCAGATTCCCCGTCGAGCTCGGCGTCCAGTGCGGACAGGCTCACTGTCCGCTGCCGCGAGCGCAGCACGTCGATCAGCTTATTGCGCAGGATCCCGAACACCCACGTCTTGTGCGCGGCCCGGCCAGCGAAGTCGCCCGCACGCATCCACGCGACCGTCAGCGCCTCCTGCACGGCATCCTCGGCCGCGTCGGCATCGCGAAGCTGCAGGCGCGCGAAGCGCAACAAGTCGCGCCGCAATTGCGCGAGATAGGCAGGATCGTCGTACATAGGTGGCACGGACGGCTTTGGATAGCGACTCATAGTGAGGCAAACCTCGTGGGAAACTTCTTTGACCGACTTGTCATTGCCATGGCTGACGATCGAAAAATTCAACGTCGGCAGTAACGTTAGCGGCCGACATCAATCATCTGTGGTTAGAGAGGGCTTCACGAAGGCTGCTCGGCGTGCCGGGAGTAAGTCCCGCAGATCAAGCCGCAACCGAGTTTGAGGGGCGCGCCGTGAATGTCAGCACGGCGCTCGAAACGAATACGGAGGCGACGGAAATGATGCAACCAGGCATGCGTATGTCCAACGACCCAGAGATATTTGCCAAGGCCGCTGCCATGTTCGGTACCGCGCTTGCCGATCACCGGCTCGATACCGCGCCTGCCAACGCTCGTCGATGCCGCTCGGAGTCGTAACTGCGATCAGCGTTAGACCGCCTTTGGATTCGCGCTGGCCAGAGGGCGACGGCTTTGAGAACGAAGACCGTCTTCTCTCGCCTACTGCTGGCGACGCGGTGACTTGCAAAGCGTCGGCCTTGAGACGCACAACGCGTGCACCCCGAGCTACCTTTGCACGCCCTGTCGCAAGCTATCGGGTGTATTGCCCGACGCATCCCGCGCATGCAGATCCGCACCGCGTTCGGCAAGGGCCTCCAATAGAGGCGTGCGCTGGAACAGCGCGGCGTACATGGCGGCAGTCTGGCCCGCATGATTGCGTTGGTCCGGATGGCATCGAGCGGCGATCAAACGTCGTGCAATTGCAAGCTCGCCTTTGAATATCGCGCCCATCAGAGCCGTATTGCCGCGCTTGTCCTGAGCGCAAGGATCGGCCCCCGCCGCCAGAAGCTGTTCCACCGCATTCCGATGCCCGTGGTAGGCAGCCAGTATCAACCCGGTATAGCCCTTCTCGTCACGCACATTCAAGTCGTAGCGAGCGGCAATGAAATCGTTCAAAACTGCCTGATTGCCCTCCCGAGCGGCCTCCAGGAAATATTTCTTCAGCTTCGCCCGGATCATCTCCGGGCTCTCGGGCGCGCCATCCTTGGCCACTTCCACCGCGTAAGCATGCGCGAATACCAGGGAAATCAGAAATGAAAGGAATATTTTTCGCATGTGTTCCCTACCAGCCCCTATCCCGCCGCGAGTGGACCGTGCATCAGCGCGTCAGCGCGCCGATGCACGGCACTCGGTCGACACGGGGCTTGAGTCGGCGGTCAGTCGCTCAATTTGGCGGCCAGCGCCTTGACACGCGCCAGATCGCCGTTCGCGACCTTCGCCAACCCGGCGCCGTAATCGACATCCGCCTTGTAGAAATACGACAGGAGGACGTGCCGGCTTTCGTCGTCGGTCTTCGCGAGTTCGCTACCCAGCGTGTTGATCAGATCCGTTTTGTCCTTCGTGCTGAACGAACGAAACAGTTCGCCCGCCTGCTTGAAGTTCTGCTCAGATCGGATCTTCGCCTGCTGCGTCGCCCCCTTCAACGGCGTTTCCACGCCGCGCGCGGACGGTTGTTCGACGCGCCTCTGCAGACGGCTCGGCTGGTAGTTCACGCTGCCGGTTGCATGACCGGCGTTCATCGCACCATCCTGGTTGACGTTATTGACGGCCACGCGCGGCTTGTTCACCGGCAACTGCAATCCGTTGGCGCCGACCCGGTACATTTGCGTATCGGCGTAGGCGAACAAACGGCCTTGCAACAACCGGTCCTCGGACGGCTCGATGCCAGGGACCAGATTCGCCGGCGCCATGGCCACCTGCTCCGTTTCCTGGAAGATGTTGGCTGGATTCTTGTTGAGCACCATCTGCCCGATCTTGCGCTCAGGAACATCCGGCCAGATCTTCGTTGCGTCCAGCGGATCGAAGTCAAACTTCGCGAGCTGCTCGGGTTCCAGCACCTGGATGTACAGATCCCACTTCGGGAAGTCGCCCTTGTTGATGGCTTCGATCAAGTCGCGGCTCAGGTAGTTGTAGTCGCGCCCCTGAATCTCGCGAACCTGCTGCGGGTCGAGATTCTTGATGCCTTGCAGCGATTTCCAGTGAAATTTCACGTATCGCACCTGGCCTTTCGCATTGACCATCTTGTACGCGTGGACACCGTTTCCATCCATCATCCGATAGCTGGCTGGCGTGCCCTGGTTGGAGTAAAGCAGCGTCAGCGTGCGGGTCGACTCGGGCACGTGCGAGAAGAAATCGAACCGGCGCGCGTCGTTCGGCAGGTTCGTCGCGGGGTCGGGCTTGACCGAGTGAACCATGTCCGGGAACTTGATCGCGTCGCGGATGAAAAACGTCGGGAAGTTATTGCCGACCAGATCCCAGTTACCGTCCTCCGTGTAGAACTTGGTTGCGAAGCCGCGCGGATCCCGATCAGTTTCCGGCGAGTATGAGCCGTTGGCCACCGTCGAAAAGCGCACGAATACCGGCGTCTTTTGCCCGCGCTTGAAAACCTTCGCCATCGTCAGGTCGGAAATATCGGCAAGTGCCGTGAATTCACCGCGCGCGCCGGTGCCGCGTGCATGCACCACGCGCTCGGGAATCCGCTCGCGGTCGAAGCGCTGCAACTTCTGCAGCAGCTGCACGTCTTGCAGCAAGGTCGGGCCGTTCGGGCCCGCAGTCTGGGAATTCTGATTGTCGCCGACTGGTGCGCCGTTATCGCGCGTGAGAGTCGACGCAACCGCTGTTTGCGATGCCGCATACATCGTTATCAGCGCGATCAGCCATCGCACCGACTTGAATGCGTGTCCCGTATTTTTCATGTGCCTTCCAAATAAGAAAATACCCGTGCTAGCCGAAACCGTGTTGGCGGCGTCAACGACGTTCAGACGCACACGCGCGGTGTGCTGAATCCAACTGCCAAGTTCAGAGGTGCCGGCACTTCGAGACTAACGACGTAGATAGGCGAGAGCAATAAGACGCACGCTCATCATCTATAAGACAGATACGAGCTCACCTGACCTGAGAAGGATCGTGCAGCCAAACGGCAAGTGGGTTCTCTTATCGTGGAGGCGAGGAGAACTCAATGAAGAAGCGCCCCACCGACGAACAGATCATCCGCATTCTGCGGGAATGTCGAGAACGGCGAAGATGCAGTGAAGAATTGGCGCAGGCGGCACGACATTACTGCACCCCGCTCGGAACCCGCTCGGAAATCGTGGAGACAGGTTGGTTCTAGTTAATGCTCACCCGGCAGAAATACGTCCGAGCGGCTTATTGATATTTGCCTCGACTCCCGCGCATCGCCCTGAATCTCGCGCGGCCCATGTCGCTTGGATGCATCCAGTCGTTGAAGCCGGTGGCTGGTGAATATCTCCACGACGCGTTCGTCTTTTCGAGATTTGCGCCGTGGCTCCCGGCAATCCACGTCAAATATCAGACGATTCCCATACATGATTGGACGCGTCATATCTACGAATCCTTTTATTTCCATACAATTATTTCGCTGGAGTAAACGAAATTGATTCGCGTGAATGGTCATTCGATGGACTCCTGATTCTTCCCCCTTTGAGCGGCATCCGTGCATCGGGGAAAGGCCTGTTCAACCTTTATTTCCTTTACATTTGTGTGAATAAAAAACTCTGCCTGGCAATTGCATTGCCCCCGCTGCTCGCCTGCAGCTCCGTCGCCATTGCGCAAACGTCGGCGACGCTCGCCATCAAGGGCACGATCACGCCGCCAGCGTGTTCCATCTCGCTCGATGGTGGCGGCATGGTCGATTTCGAAGCGCGCTCGTTCAGCGCCCTGAACGTCGACGGCACCAAGATCGATCCGAAAACCGTCGGCATGAACATCAGTTGCGAAGCGCCCACTCGTGTCGGCCTCGCCATCACCGATGACAAGGCCGCGACGAAGATCGCCAAGGCCGACGTAACGTCGACTCGATGGGCCCACAGTACGCCCAACGACAGTTACGTCTTCGGCCTAGGCATGACCGGCAGCGACGGTAACACGAAGATCGGCGGCCTCATGCTCGGTTTCGAAAACGGTGTCGTCACCGTCGACACCGCAAACACCAATGGCGTGCAAGCCGGCGTGATCTACACGAGCGATAGCACCACCACGGGCAACTGGTCGAACGACGTGACGTACAGGCAATACTTCTCCCCGACCATGACCTATTCCTGGGCCGCGAATGGCACGGCCACCCCCACCCCGGTCACAAACGTCGGCGGCACCATCTCGATTACCCCGACCATTGCCAAATCCGTGACACTCCCGACTGCCGACAAGATCGACTTCGACGGCAGCGTCACGCTCAACCTGGTCTACCTCTGATCATCAGGAATACGAAAATGAAACGTCATCAACTCAGCGTGCCGGCCATCGCGCTCGCAATGCTCGGTGTCGCGGGTTCTGCCGTGGCCCAACAAACCTCCGCTACGATCGAAGTCCGTGGTGAAATCACCCCGCCGGCATGCGATATCCGCTTCCCTAGCGGAGACACGCTCACGTTCACGCGCGCGTTCAATGCGCTCGACGCGGGGGGTACCAAGCTTGAATCGCAAACCACCGAGATGAGCGTCAGCTGCGAAGCGCCGACCCGTGTCGCCGTCAAGCTCACCGACGCCAAGGCCGACTCGAAGATCGCCTTTGGCGACGTCACGTCTACGACATGGGGCAACCCCACAGCAGCTGGCTATGGGGCTGGTTTCATCTTCGGTCTCGGCACGACGCCGGATACCGATGGTGAGCCGAAGAAAATCGGTGGTTTTATGATCCAGGCGATCAACGGCACAGCAACCGTCGACAACGCCGCTGGCAAAATCGCGGCGCTGCAGTCCAACAATACGCACTATTATCACTCGGCCAACGACCATATCAACACGACGCTGGTCACGGAGTACAGCTCGATGACGAACGGCTACACTTTCTATCAAGGCAGTTGGCGCGCCTCCGGTACTGTTCCGGTCGCTTTCAAGGACGCCACCACCATGTTGACGGTCACACCGACCATTGCCAAGCCGACAACGCTGCCGGCCAGCGACGAAATCCAACTCGATGGCATGGTGAATTTCGAACTGCGTTATCTGTAATGCAATCCTGAGGCATGTGTCGATCGGCACATGCCGCAATCGCGCGCGCTTCATTCTCACCCCAATCAGATAATTGACCGAATGCTCGATGTCGATTATCGATCACCGTCTTTCAGGGCAGAAAGAATAAAGGCAACAAAATCCAAAGCACACCCTGAAATCGATATCGCACCCGATCCGACACAAGCACCTGCTCGTGTGGATTCAGTTCACATTCGCCCCTCCCCGCCGCCTCGATACCGGACGAACCACGACGCTGGCAACCTCGCCGAGCGAAAGATCAGATGGATCGCCGGGCCAGCCCGACTCGCCCTCTTGCCTTGCTGCATCAAGCCTTCAAGGCACTCGCCTTGCACCTGCCACCCGGGCAACGAATATCAAGGGTACGAGCAAAAATAACTCGCCACCCGCAAAATCGTACTAATCCTATCTATGGTCGGACCCAGTCACATCGTCATTTTTTTGCCCATCTATAAAATCTCAAAAATCGACAAGACGACATCTCCACCCAAACATTCCGTTCATTATTCGGTATTTCAAATATTGAACCACCCCTGGAACCTCGAAAATGAATTCGCTGAACAAATCAAAATTTATTATCGCATTCTCGCTCGCCGCTTCGGCACTGCTCGGTGCGACACAGACCCACGCGGGCGGCCCGGTTCCTGAAACGTCCGTCGTACTCGTGCGCGAATCAGAAGGCGGCGGCAGCATTAAGATCACGAACACGGAGCCGACGCCGATCCTGCTGATGACCTCGATCGAGAACATCCCCGAGGACGACGAAAAGCTCGTGCTCGCGACACCGCCGGTCGCTCGCGTCGAGCCCGGTCAAACGCAGCTCGTCCGCTTCATCATGACGAGCTCGGCACCGCTCGACAAGGAACGGCTGAAGCGCGTGACGTTCGAGGGCATTCCGGAAGTCAGCAAGGGTGGCAACACGGTGCGGATGACGGTTCGCCAGAACCTCCCGATGCTGATCCTGCCGAAGGGCGCCAAGGCCGAACGCGCACCGTGGACCAAGCTGACCGCCCACGTTGAAGGCGGTGAACTCGAATTGCGCAATCCGAGCAGCCACGTGGTTCGTCTCGACCAGACCGTCAGCGTGATGCCGGGAGACGACTCGGTGACGCTCCCGAAGTCGTACCTGCTGCCCGGCGAGTCCGTTCGCGCGGCCGCCAAGGCACCGCTCAATCCGTCGCAGACAACAACGGCCCGGATCTACCCCGCCACCGTCTACGGATACATGGTCAAACACCACGACCTGTCGGTTCGCTGACCGCCAATCACGCCGCTGCGCAGCGGCAACCATTCGCACGCCCATGTCCGACTTTCGCCGCCCACGCCTGCCCGCGCTCACCCGATGCGCCGCCCTCGTCGTGGCGGCGTTCGGCGCGATCGGCCCCGTCGATGCAGCCGAGTCGATGTTCGATCCGGATGTGCTGCGCGCCCGTGGCATCGATCCCGCCATCGCCGAGCGCTTCAAGTCATCCGCTCGCTTCATCGGGGCCAACACGCCGGTCGATCTCGTCGTCAACGGGCAAAAGATCGGCCGGGTCAACGCGACGTTTGACGACGACGGCCGGCTGTGCATGGACGCCGCATTCCTTCAAGCGGCACGCCTGAAGCCCGTCGACATCGCACCGGAGGCCGGCGCGGCCGACGTGGCCGCCGACACCGCGCGTGTGGTCTCGCCCGCTTGTCGCGCCTTCGTCGACACCTATCCGACGACGATCGTGCGCTTGAATCCGGCACAGCAGACGATCGACATCGTCGCACCGCCGGAAGCGCAGGCCGCACGCGAGGCGCAGACGCGCGAATTCAGCCAGCGCGGCGCAGCCGGCATCCTCAACTACAGAATGGTTGCGACCCACAATCGCTACGCGAGCGGTACCAGCCAGTTCATGCAGGCGTCGACTGAAGCCGGATTCAACTACGACGGCTGGATCGTGCGCACCCAGGATTATTTTTCGGCCCGCAACGGCACCCAGCAATGGGATCACCTGACCGCGTACGCACAACGCACGTTCGACCGCTACGGGTCGGTTTTCCAGTTCGGGCAGATCAACACGCAGGTCGAGATCGTCGGCGGCGTGCCGCTCGACGGCATCCAGTTCTTCCCGGAACAGGCGCTAGCGCCGCACACCACCGGGCAATCGTTGATCCAGGGCATCGCAAACTCGCAGGCCCGCGTCGAGGTGCGCCAGAACGGCATCCTGATTCATTCGACCGTCGTCCCGCCGGGCCCGTTTACGTTGTCGGATGTGCCGTTGACATCGACCGCACGTGACGTGACGGTCACCGTCGTCGAAACCGACGGCTCGCAACACTCGTTCGTCGTGCCGACAGCCGCGCTGCAGCAAGTCAATATCGAACCGCCGACCGGCCCCAGCTTCGCGATCGGCAAGGTACGCGGTATTTCGGCCGACACTGGCGGGCAGATCTGGCTCGCAAGCGCAACCTATGGCGTGTCGCTCGGCAAACAGGCCAACCTGACCGGCGCGGCGTCGCTCACGGACGGCCATCGTTCGATCGGCGGCCGGATCGATACGCTGCCGTGGTCAGGCGCCACCTTCAGTGCCCAGGTGACGGCCGCCGACGATCGGCGCGTCGGCGAACGCGGCATCCAGACCATGATGCTGGGGGCGGTGCAATTGCCGTGGAATTTCTCGCTGAGCGCGTCTGAGACACGCCGCACGCCCGGTTTCCGGGACGTGCTCGAAACGGTCGGACGCTCGTCCCGCCCCGACGAGCCGACGCTCGATGACGGGCCGTGGTTTGACGCGCGCCCGCAGCTCCAGCGTACGCTGGGGATGACATGGTCGAATACGAAGCTCGGTGCGATCGGCATCAGCTACAGCAGTGCGTCGACGTTCGGTGGATCGGGCTCAAAGCGAATGTTCATGTCGTGGGGGCGGCAGTTCGGCCCCGTCAGCCTGTCCGTGTCGCTCGACCGCGACATGGGTTCCAGCGAACGAAGCCACACCGGCACCAACCTGTTCGCCACCGCCACGTTCTCGCTCGGCCCCAACAGCAATTCGCTCTACGTGAGCCGTGCGGACAAGCGCCAGAGCGTTGGCGTCCGCACGAGCGCGGCAATCAACGACTATGCGAATTACTCGCTGTCGGCTGCCTACAACGACCACAGCAGGCAGCCAGCGTTCAGCGGCAGCCTCAACGTCACGCCGCGCTACACACAGCTCGCGTTCGGTTCAAGCGTATCCGGCAACAACTCGTCGTTCTCGGCGCAGGCGTCGGGCGGCGCGGTACTGCACGGCCATGGCGTGACGCTCTCGCCGTATCCGGTCCGCGATACGTTCGGCATCATCCGCGTGGGCGACCTCCCGGGCGTCGGTGTCAACACGCCGGCCGGTCGTGTCTGGACCGATGGCGCCGGCCGCGCAATCATCGCGTCGCTGCCCGCGTACAGCACCGGCCGGATCGAAGTCGCTACCAAGACCCTCGCCCGTCACGTCGATCTAGTCAATGGCTACCAACCGGTGACGTCGGGGCGCGGCGGCGTCAGCGACGTCACGTTCGATGTGATCAAGGTCCGCCGCGCGCTGCTGACCGCCCGGGACAACTATGGCAATCACCTGCCCCGCGGCGCGTCGGTCAACGACGGCAGCGGCAATGTCGTCACGCTCGTCGGCGACGACGGCGCCGTTTTCCTGCCGGACATCGGCGCCGGCGCGCCTCCGACGCTGATCGTTCGCGACGCGATCGGCAATGAATGCGCGCTGGACTTCGCACTCACGGACAAACCGGATGCCGACGCCCCCTATGAACGCGCCGACGCGCAATGCCGCGTCGGCGCAGCCAGCTGAAGGAATCACAATGAAGCCCCGCCCCCTCTACCGACGCATTCCGGCGCTCGTTGCGCTGATCGCGATCGGCGTGCCGCTTGCTAACGCGAACGCACAGCCTTCGCTCCCACTGCACGTGGCGCCCGTCGGACACGATCGTTTCCAGCCACTGCCAATCGTGCGGCCAGTGCAACGCAAATGCGACGTGTCCATCGGACAGGGGATCGTCGAGTACGGCCAGCATGCCGCCGGCGAGCTGCGGCAGATCGGCAAGCAAGGGCTGACGTTAGGCAAACGCACACTCCCGCTCTCCGTCACCTGCCCGGCACCCACCACACTGTCGCTCTCGCTGAGGGGACGGTCGAATACAAACGGCGACCTCGCGTTCGGCACGCTAGGTACCACACGGCTGACGCTCGGCGACGCAATGCTTGATGGGCGGAAAGTACAGTTGCAGACGAACAGGGGGACTGCGGCGCCCGCGGACGCCATCGCCTTCTCGGTCGGGCATTCGATCACGCTCTCTACCGCGCAAGGTATCGACGCGCGCGGGCGAACCCTGCTCGCGACGCTGACCGTTGAATCGGTGATTCCCGCTGGCGCAGCGAAAATCGCCGACCTCATGGACTTTAGTTCGGACGCGGTTCTCGAAGTGACCGAACGCTGATAGTCAGGGGCTGCGTGCTGTCCGTGAACCGCACGCGCGACGGACGAGATTCTCGTGTGCCGGTTTTCAAACCCGTTCAGTCATATTTCTCCACACCCCGATTTCATCCCGACATTCCGCTCGCCAGACGGCCTCCGCATTCACTTCGACAAGCCGGCCGCCGCTCATTCCGTACACGCATACGGGCGCGAACCGAACATTCCAGATAATCCGGACAGTCGTCGCTCCATCCCCCGCAAACGCGCCGATCAGTCCCCCGCACATTCGCAAGCCGAATCCTGCGGGCGCCCGCCGGCAGGCTCGCTCTCTGCAGCGCACTTGCATTGTCGGCACGTAGCACGCCGACTACAGCCCCTCACGATCGACCCTACTTTTTTAGCAAAGAATGTTCAGAAGCCTCCAACTAGCGGACTTACGATCCATTGCCACACAGCTTTAGTCGCCGACAAGCGTGGGCCTCGATGCCGATGCAGTCGCGCCGCTACCGTCCATCCCGCTACGCGGCAATATCGAGGACCATACTCCGGGCGGCCCGACCCTGTATCTCCACGAGATCCCGCCGGCCGGACCACACTGAAGGTGCCGATTCGCGAGAAGTTCGGTGAAACCGGGGAGCATTGATTCTGTCGAGCAGATTTTCTGCCTCTATCGTCGCTCTCAGCCTCCGCGGGACGACATCCTTGCTATGGGCGGCAAGCGTCAAGTGCGGGCGACAGCGGCAAAGGTTCGCATGCGATTTGCTTGCGAGCGATGTCGCGAAACAGGCGAGAACCAGCGTCCGATGGATTGGTCCTCGATACGGAAAATCCCTTTTCAACGTCCCATCCCATCGCACCTGGGTACATGCCGGACGTAAACGAAAAAGGGCGACGCAAAGCGCCGCCCTGTATGAAGTAAATGTACTGGTGTCGATCAGGGCTCGTTACGCATCGCGTTGCGTTTGCGCACAGTGCGTCACCCACGATTCCACCAGCTTGCGTTTGCTGCTCGGCGAAGCCAGCACGTACTCGTTGATCGCGGAATGGAAGGACGCCTGGTCGGTGTCCTGCAAGGCAGCATATCGCACGAGCGTCTCCGCCGCTGCCGGAGTAGGTTGTTTGGTCCTCATCGTCGATCGCCGTTCAGAACGGGTCTGCATCTATGCACACCCATTCATCCTGATCGCCCCCGCCCGTTGGCGCGGGCGATCCCGGCCCCGCTCAGGCGGGACGGCTCGCGTCGACCCGCACCACCACGCGACGGTTCGGTGCATAGCACGCAATGCGTTGCTGCTGGCTACCGCTGCAGGCCTCCACCACCGGCTCGCTGTTGCCCGCGCTCTCCGTCGCAATCTTCGCGGCCGGCAAACCGCGCTCGATCAGCATCCGGCGCACGGTGGCCGCGCGCGCCGCACCGAGCTTCTCGGCAGCCGCGTCCGAACCGATCTGATCGGCGTGGCCGATTACCATGATTTGCGACAGCGTCGTGTTTTCCGCGCGCATCTGCTCGACCAGGCGGCCGACCGCTTCACGCCCACGGCCGGTGATGTCGCCGTAGCCGGACTTGCCGAACGCAAACAGCAGATCGCCGCTCAGCGTGTAGTCCTTGAATTGCGGTGCGGGCAGCGCGGCCGGTGCCGCAACCTGCTGCGACACGTTGCAGGCGACCGTCGTCGCGGCACGCGACAGCGCATGCACTTGTGCGCGCGCGCCCTGCAGCTCGCGTTCGGCCTGTTCGCGCGACACCGCGACCGGTGCGCCGTTGCCGCCTTCCTGCACCTTCAGGAAGTAGGTCGCACCCGCCTTCAGGTTCGCCTCGAACTGGTTCGTTGTCTTGCCACGATACTCAGGTGCATCGTTCAGGTACGCGCCGATCGTATGATTGCCCGGCTGCACGCAGAATGCCGTGTAGCCGTTCGGCCGCAGCGCGGTCTGGAAGTGACCGTCGACGTAGACGTTCGCCGCTTTCGCGTTGCCGCCCGCAGTTTGCGCACGATAGTACACAACCTGCACCTGGTTCGACGCGACCTGGCCGACCGGCGCGTAGTTCATGCCGAACACCTTGCCTGCTTGCGTGCCGGCGGCCGAGACGGCCATCGAGTCGTCGGTCTGATATTGCTGGGCGAACGCCGGTGCTGCCGCGATCCCCAGCACCATTGCGCTGGCGAGCGCAACATGCTTGATGGTTTGAATGCCTTTCATGATTGATCCAATAGTTTGCTCAGCACAAGCTAGTTCGCTCGTGACTGTGAATGTTTTGTCAGGTTAGACCCCGGCGGCTTGCGCCGCCGGGGCTGGGGTTAAAGGTCAGTGGTTCTCGAGATTCGTGGTCACACCCTGCTGAACCAGCAGTTCGGCATTCATGCCCGAGTGGAAGAAGACGTTGTACGTCGTGCCTTCCACCGTCACGGTGCCGGCTTGCTGCGCCCAGTCACCGACGTCGACTCCGTCAGGAAGCAGGTCGGACAGCTGAACCACATCGCCGGCGGCACCCTTGATCATCATCTGGGTCTTGCCGTCGGTGACGAACAGGTCATGGCCGCCCTGCTCAAGCACATCGCCCAGCGACAACTTGAGCGTGTTGTTGCCCGTGCCGGTGAGGTCGATGATCTCGATCGACGACAGCTTGCCCTGCAGGTTCGTGAGGTCCAGCATCTGATCTTCACCCGTGAGCTTCAGTGTGTCCGTACCGCCGTTGCCATGGATCGACATATCAGCATTCAAAAGAACACTCACGTCGACAATGGAGAAAATATCCTCATCAGCGGTGCCGTAGTATTGACCAGAATTGTTAATTACTTGATCTACCGGAATGAACAATCCGCCATCATTTTCCATATTAAAGTTAAAGAACAATACTCCATTTGGATCATTAACATCCAATTCGATTCTATGAATTAACTCTCCAGCGGGAGCCGAGAAAGAATAATTTCCACTACTTAAACCATCATTATTGAGAGTTACAGAACCAAGCAAAGCACCATCTTTTCCATAAAAATTCACATGGTTTGCAGCATCACCATCCGACCACGCCGAATCAAACGATACGCTCGTGTATTGATTATTCAGCTCAATATCCACCAAAAAATTTAAAGAACCGGCGCCGCGCCCCACCCAAAGACCGTCAATTGAACCAGGACCTGCAGCTGATCCATTGAAAACATCCCCACCTGAAACATTATGTACAGTTAGTAATCCGAATGACTGACGCTCACCGACAGAAATAACATTAGTCCCTGCGAAGCTTTCTGTATCACTAAGACCCTGCATTCGTGAAGCAGATGCATTTCCGGCTTGATCCGCAAGAAAGGCCATTACCGTCCCACTTGCCGTTGCCGGTACAGTTACTTGCACGACTCCCGCATTGATCTCCATTTCCGACAATTCACGGTCGAAATGGAATTCGCCGATCACAAGATTGATCCGGTCGCCTGCCACCACCCCGCTGGGATCGAATGAAACCGTGACGACATCTCCGACCCGCTCGACATTCATTGGTGCATCCGGGGCCGTCATATCCAGCGTCACTTCCTGCGAATACACCTGACCGCTATTGCCCGCCGCATTAACGACACGCGTCTGGATCTCCCAGCTGCTTGCATGACTGCTGTTGTCCTGGAACATCCAGTTGTCATTGCCACCCATAAGCGCGTCATGCCATGTCGCGCCACCATCCATCGATACCTGAACCTTCTCACCGGCGGCCAGCGCGGCCGTCAGCGTGCCGCTGATGAGGCGTCCGGCCGAACCGTCATTGGTCACGAAATCCTGGCCGTCAAACCCGCTATCCTTGCCCATATCGGCTACGATCGCCTGGGCTGTCGGCATTTGCGTATCGATAATGACCGTCCACGAATCCGACGGCTGCGATTCGTTGCCTGCCGCATCCCGCACCACGATGTTGAAGTTGTACGTGCCGTCGGCCAGCGGGTTCTCCGGCGTAAAGTTCCAGATACCATCGCCCTTGACTTGCGTCGAGCCGATCACCGTATTGCCGTTGCGGATGAACACCACCGAATTCGGCTCGGCCGTCCCGTTCAGCGTCGGCGTATTGTCGTCCGTCGTCGCGCCCGGTTCGATGTTGCCCTGAAACTCGCCCACGTCGTCGTGAATCTCACCGATCTCGCCCGTGCTCGGCGCAGTCGTATCCACCTCGAACGAGAACGTCGTCGGTGCGCTTTCATTTTGCCCCGGCACCGTCACCGTTACGTTCAGCGTGTGCATGCCTTCCGACAGTGCCATCGCCGTCGGAACCGGGAATGACCAGTCGCCGTTCTCATCCACCTCCGCCGAACCCAGCAGCGTCTCGCCGTCGTAGATCCTCACCACGCCGCCCGGCGTCGCACGGCCGACCACTGTCGGTGTCGTGTCGTCCGTCACGCCATTCGGCGCGACCGGCCCCTGCTCGACGCCTACGTTGTCCAGCACCGACGTGATCGAAACCTCCACGTCGCGCGTGTCCACCACAAAGTCGATCGGTTCGCTGATCGGCCCCTTGTTGCCAGCCGCATCCACCGGCTGCGCGGTGAGCGAGTGCGGGCCATCCGCCAGCGCCTCGGCCGGCTCCCAGCTCCAATTCCCGTCTTCGAGGACGATCGTGCTGCCGATCACCTCATCGCCATCGCGGAAGATGATCGTCGTGCCCGGCTCGCCGCGGCCCGAGAACGTCGGACGCGCGTCGTCCGTCGTATCGCCGTTCTCGATTGGTCCCACCTTGTCGCCCACGTCGTCGGTCAGCGTCAACTCTTCCAGTGCGTCCGGCGCTGTCGTATCGACCTCGATCGGATACAGGCCCGTCGCCGGGCTCACGTTGCCCGCCGCGTCCTCTGACGTCGCCTTCAGGTTGTGCATGCCTTCCGACAGTGCGTGCGCTTCGTCCGGACGGATTTCCCACCAGCCATCCTCATTCGCATACGCGCTACCCACTTCCACTTCCACGCCGTCGACCACGTCGTAGAGGCGTACCAGCATGCCCGGCTGTGCCGTGCCCTTGATCGTCGGACGCGTGTCGTCCGTCACACCGTCCTTTTCAACGTTGCCCGTGACGTCGCCCACGTTGTCGAACACGTTCACGATCGACGGCGCTCCCGGGGTGCCCCCCGTCACCAGCGAGAAATCGAACGGATCGCTCGGCTCGCTCACGTTGCCCGCCGCGTCCGTTGCCTTCACCGTCAGCGAGTGTGAGCCGTTCAGCAGCGTATCCGTCGTGATCACCCAGTCGCCGTTTGCGTCTGCGTATGCGCTGCCAACCACGCGATCGCCGTCGTACAGCGTCACGAGCGAATGCGGCTCCGCCACGCCGCGCACCGTAGGGTTCGCGTCGTCCGTTACATCGCCAGGGTTCAGCGGGCCAGTCTGATCGCCCACGTTATCGATCACTTCCCCGATGCGCGGCGCGTCCGGCGGCGTCGTATCGACAATCACCGTCACCGGTTCCGATGTCTCCGAGCGATTGCCTGCCGGATCGCGCTCGATCACTTCGAACTTGTGCTCGCCTTCCGTCAGCGGCTGCTCCAGCTCATATGTCCAGCGGCCATCGTCGCCCACGATCGCGGTACCGACCTCTTCGCCATCGACGATCACGATGATCGTGTTGCCGGGCTCGCCCACGCCACCGATCACCGGCGTCGTGTCCTTCGTCGACCCATCCTCGCCAATCGGCACCAGGTTCGACGGATCTGTGTTGTCCCAGACATCGCCGATCGTCGGCTGAGCCGGCGGCTCCGTGTCGACGATCAGATCCCACGGATCCGACGGCTGCGAGGTATTGCCGCCCGGCGTCGTCACGATCAGTTCCAGACGATGGTTGCCATCGTCCAGCGGTTCTTCCGGCTGGACAGTCCAGTTACCGTCGTCGTCCACGATGGCCGAGCCGATCGGATTGCCGTTCTCGTCGACGATCGTCACCGTGTCGCCCGGGCGCTGGCCGCCGCCGGTAAACGTCGGGCGGTCGTCGTCTGTCACCCCACCGTTGTCGATCGGGCCCGTGATATCGCCAACGTTATCGGTCACATCGCCGACCACCGGCTTTTCCGGAACGTACGTATCCACGATCACCGTCACGGGATCCGACGGCAACCCGACGTTGCCCGCCGCATCAGTCGCCACCGTGGTGAATTCCTGCGGACCGTCCGCCAGCGGCTGCTCCGGACGGAACGTCCAGTTGCCGTCCGCATCGACCGTCGTTTCGCCGATCTTTTCGCCATTGGCGAACACTTCCAGGCGCGCGCCCGGCTCGCCGCGGCCCGACAGCGTCGGCCGGTTGTCGTTGGTCGCGCCGCCCGGCTCGATGTCGCCCATCGGCTCGACGTTGTCATAGATCGACTCGATGGTCGGCTGGTTCGGCGCAATCGTGTCGACGACGAACTCGAAGCGGTCCGACGGATCGCTCTTGTTGCCGTTCTTGTCGACTTCCACCGCGACGATATCGTGCGGGCCGTTGTCGAGCGGCGAAGTGGGTTGCAGCTCCCACGTGCCGTCTTCCTTCACGACCGTTTCGCCGATCTTCTTGTCGCCGTCCCACAGCTCAATGCGGTTACCAGGCGTGTCGCCCTTGCCGCTGAACACCGGCCGACGATCGTCGGTCACGCCGCCGTTGGCGATCGGGCCCGTGACGCTGCCGACGTTGTCGACCACGCCATCGACCGACGGTGCCTTGGGGCGCTCGCCATTGCCACCGCCGCCACCGTCGCCACCGCCATTGTCGCCGCCGCTCGTCGGGCGATCGCCCTTGCTGAACGCGCCGGCCGCGGCTGCCGCGCCCAGCATGCCAAGTGCGGCAAGGCCGAACAGGCCCAGGCCGCCAAGGGTGCCCAGGCCCGCGCCAGCGCCCGCCACCAGGCTGTTCGCATCGAAACCCGCGAGCTTCTCCGCGCCCAGCACCTGCGGCGACGCATTGCCGTCGGCAAGCATCGCAATCGCTTGATCGTCGTCCGCATCGGACGAAATGTATTGGTGATAAGCGCCGTCTTCGCCGAGGCCGACCAGCGACCCTTCGTTGCCGTAGAAGTCCTCGATGATCAGCTGCGGCTGCTCGAGATCGGTGCCTTCCAGGCTCAGGTGCAGGTTCTTGCCGACACGGCGCACCGTGACGTTCTCCGGGCCATGGCCCGTCTGGCTGTCGGCCAGGATGAACTTGCCACCTTTCACGGCCTTGACCCGGGCCGGCGCGCCTTGCTTCGACGCACGCAGGTCCAGCGTTTGATTGATCGTGTTGCCGTCCACCACGGCAAGCTTCACAGTACTCATTTTCGCAAATGTCCTTAGTCAGAGAGTCTGGTGCCAGCCGGACAGCCAGCATCGATTGGAGGTATTCACTGAGCACTCAGACAGGCCAGTGAACAAGATGAATTTTGAAGATTTGGTGGGGGAATAGAATTGGACGAGTTCCGCCACACATCAGACTGGTACGAAATAAATCGGGATAAGGCGCAGCGACACGTATGGCCCCCTCGGGGGCCGCATCACCAGACGAATCGATGGCGCCCGTGCCGAATGGCTAAATTCTGTTAAATGACGACGCGCGTGTATTTGCCGTGCAACAGCTCAAGCTATCGCGACAGGAGTAGCCGAGATGAAACTTGGCGATTGCGAATTAACTTTGCACTGTGCGAAGTGCTGACGAGGTTCTATCGTGCGTGGTTTCCGACGAGCAGCCACGGGATATTTTTATTCTTGGGATCCGGGCCTAGTGGAAATGAGGAAGGACGGTCATCGCGACCTGAACACCGCAACGCCGTGGTCTGAACGAGCGCCCCGTCAGCGTCACGCTGACGGGGCGCGTTGATGAGTCACCCGCTTACGATGTGTGGGCACGCGCTTCGACCGACGCCATGTTTGGCGTGGCCAGCAATGCGGCAAACTGCGTTCGCACGCCCTGGACCGTACGATTGAACGCCACGCGCTGCTCGCCGGCCAGCCGCTGCGGCGTCGTCCGCGCAATGAAACCGAGCGGTTCGATCGGCACATTGTTCGCTCGCACCTCGAAATGCAGATGTGGCCCCGTCGCCGTGCCGGTACTGCCAACCGCACCGAGGCGCTGCCCCTGCGTCACCGGCATGCCCGAGCGCAGCCCTTTCTCGAACGCGGACAGGTGGGCATACCACGTCGTATGCCCGCCCGGATGCTGCACCACCACGTAGTTGCCGTAGCCGGGCTCCCAACCGACGAACCGGACCTTGCCCGCGCTGGCCGCCTGCACCGGCGTGCCGGTGGGCGCCGCAAAATCGACACCGGAATGGCCATGCCGCTCGCCGTGCACCGGATGGATTCTCATCCCGAACGGCGAACTGATGCGCTGGTGCGAAACCGGGATCACGAACGGCGCGGCCGCGAGTGGCTGACCGTCGAACGCGTAGTACGCGCCACTCTTCTGCCCCTTCGCCTGGAACCATGCGGCACGGTAAAGCTTGCCGCCCAGCCGGATCTCGACGGCGCTGACGCGCAGGCGTCGCGTCGGCGCGCTGCCATGATCGATACGCTCGTAGAGAATCCGGTAACTGTCGTTAGCGTGCGCGCCGGCTTTCAGGTTGACGCGCGTATCGAAAATGCGTAGCACCTGCGCGGCGACGCCAGGCGGGAGATCCGCCTGCTTGAGCGTCTCGCCCAGGTTGCGGACGATCGCCCCCGCGCGCACGCCGGAATCTTCTTCCGGCAACACGAAGGCCGTGGTCTCGAAACGACTCCCCGTAGCGGCACGCGATGCGGCGGACGCCGCGGATGCGACCGCCGTGGGTTCGACCGGCGTAGCCGTGGCCACCGCCGCGCCGCTGCCGGACGGCTTGACCGCGCATAGCGCGGTATCGACGCCACACATCGAGACGAGCACCGAGGTGTCGCGCGACAACAGGATGAACGGATAGGCAGACAGATCGTCGCGCAACGACGCAGCGGCTACGGCCTGATCGACAGGTTGACGGCCGATCGACACCAGCGCGGCATCGAACAGCGTCAGCCGGGCCGACTTTCGCGTGATGACGGAAGCCGTTTCATAGGCCAGGGGCTCGCTCGCGCCCCGTGTCGCCGCCGACGTCGCGTCGAGCGCCGCGGATTGCCGCTTCGACGCGGCCTCAAGCGTTCCGGTCAGGCCGAGCAACAGCACGGCGCACGACACCACGCCGAGCGCAAGCCGGCGGCGTGAACGCATCGAAACACCTGCCTCGGTCGTGGATTGATATGCTTGACGGAAATGGGAATGAATCGGCCGCATCGCGGAATGCCTCGCAGTAAGGGAACGGGAACTGCGGACATGAACGGCGACGTATCGAAATACCATCGCGGCACGCAACCAGTAGAGCGCGTCGAATCGCACGCGTCGCTTCAATCGGCCATCGCGCCGCAGAGCCCTGCAGCAGTTGAAGCGAGTGTAACGACCGCGCTCATACCAACCAATTTGACCGATTCGAAATGGAATCGGACTTATACGAACTGTCTTTCATGAGTGTAAGAAATCGACCGCCCCAGCACGGTTTCAGCATCGCGTTGCTTTTGGTGCCGGTACGATTAGAATCGAGGGCGCAATGGTTCAGGCACGATGGTGGCCGTCGACGGCACGTTACGCCGTGCGATTCGATCTCCACGTGATTGATTTCCTCGTCCGACCGCTTCGTCGCTCATGGCCCAACCAACACAGGGTGACCCGCTTTCGAACGGCCCCGCCCCCGCCACGCCGCCAGCACCAGACGCTGCCGAGCCGCAAGCGTTGAATCGATATCAGCGCGCGATGCTGTACGGGGGCGGCGCGCTGGTTTCGATCGTGTTCGTGCTCGTGACCGTTGTCGTGCTGTATTCGCTGGTCAAGGATTATGTCGCCGAACGGGCTGCGGAATTCGGCGTGCGCAAGGTTCTGGTGCAGCTGGAACTGACCGCACGGGAAAGTGCATTGAAAGTCGGCATCGTGCACGAGGAGTCCGTCTGGGACCAACGTCAGCCTGCCGATCCGACCCTCGTCGACACGTTCGTGGCCGAGCACGGCCGCCTCGTACTGCAAGGCAATCCCAATTTCGACCCGCTGCTGGTGCTTGGCGACATTCCGTCGTCGCCCGACCGGACGAACCTGGCCCGATATCTTGCCCTCGCGGAGGATTTCAGCTATCGCGTGGGGGCTTACACCAAGGTTCAAGGGCGTTTGCTGTCCGGCTACTTTTATAGTCCGGACGGCCATTTCCTTACGATCCAGCCGGCCCCGGCGGACGCCAACCCGCTCGCGTCGCATCGCGCACCCAGCACCTCCGCGCTGCTGCAACAGATCGCACCAGTGCTGGGCGAGTCAGGCACGTCTGCACTCGCCCGGCAGTTGCTGAAGGATCGCAACCCGGCCTGGCTATTGCCGACAGCCGATCCGTTCAGTGGCAAGCAGGTTGTCCGCCTAGTCCAGGCCGGGCTGGCGCACGGCAAGCCGTTCGTGTTCTTCGTCACCGACGTGCCGGTCGACACGTTGCGTGCCCGCCTTGCAGGCAGCCGCTATGACGAAGCATCCGTGATCATCGATCCGGGCGGCCAGCTCGTGCTGAGCACGGAGCCGGCGGAGCGCGGCAACGCGCTCACCCACCGGATCATGCAGACTTCGCTACCTAAATGGGCGAGCAAGAAACCCGATCTGCATTATCGGGACGGCTTTTTCGTCTTTCGGGATCAGTTGGCCGGCGCTGGCTGGATGCTTCTTTATGCGTTCTCGTGGCGCACGATCATCGCGGAGACCTGGGTGCGGCTGGCCGGCTATGCCAGTGCGATGCTGTTCGCGATCGCGGTGATCTGGACGTTCGTCATTCTCCTCGACCGGAAGATCTTTACGCCAGGCTACGAGCGCTCGCAACGCATCTTCGAAAGCGAAAACCTGAATCGCACAATGGTGTCGACCGCGCCGTCCGGCCTAGCGCTGCTGTCGTACGCAAGCGGCGAGATCCTGTTGCAGAACGATGTGATGCGGGAGTGGGGCGAACGCGCTGACGTATCGCAGCCGCCATTGCACACACGATTGCTCGAACGCTACAAGCGCGCGCCGCCCGCAACCGCGTGGGAAACCGGGCTCGACGTGCAGTTGCCGCTCGCAGACGCAAGCATCGTCGACCTGCACGCGAGCGCCGTCCGGACCAAGTATCAGGGCACCGACGTGCTGCTGTGCAATGTCACCGATATCACGGCCCGCAAGAACATCGAGCGCACGCTCAAAGATGCACGCGTCGCGGCCGATGCCGCGAATCGCGCCAAATCGACGTTTCTCGCGACGATGAGCCATGAAATCCGCACGCCGCTCAATGCGGTCTTCGGCCATCTGGAACTGCTCGATCGCTCGCCGCTGTCGGCCGTGCAGAGCAAGCGGCTGCGGACGGCGATGTCGTCGTCGACGGCGCTGCTCGGCATCATCAACGACATCCTCGACCTGTCCAAGGTGGAATCCGGGCAGATGTCCGTCGAGTCGATTCGTTTCGACCTTGCCGAACTCGCTCGCGAAGTGGCGGCCACCCTCGCCCCGATCGCGCAGGCCAAGGCGCTCCAGTTCGACTGCATGATCGCCGATACGCTGGCGCCGCGCTATCTGGGAGATTCGACCCGAATTCGCCAGATCATGATGAATCTGCTCGGCAACGCGATCAAGTTTACCGACAGCGGCGAAGTGGTATTCGAGGTGTATCCGAAGGACGAAGCGACGCGCGATTCGCCGATCGTTATCGGTGTCATCGATTCGGGCATCGGCATGACGCCGGAGCAGCAACAGAGCGTGTTCAAGGAATTCAGTCAGGCGGACGCGTCGATCACGCGTCGCTTTGGCGGTACCGGGCTTGGGTTGTCGCTGTGCAAGAAGCTGGCGGAACTCATGGGTGGCGAGATCGACTGCACGTCCGAAGCAGGCGTCGGCAGCACCTTCGTCGTGACGCTGCCACTGCGCGCCGATGCTGATATGGGTACCGAGGCCGACGACGACGCCACGCCTTTGCCGAGCCCCGGCGAACCCGATGTTGCCGGTGCACGCGTGATGGTGGTCGACGACCATCCGGTGAACCGCGAACTGATCCACGATCAGCTCGAACTCCTCGGCTACGAATCGGACGTCGCATCCGACGGAATGGCCGCGCTGCGCCTGTTCGGCGAGCATCGCTACGACATCGTGCTGACCGACCTGAACATGCCGGGGATGGACGGCTACACGCTCGCGGAGTTCTTGCGTGATCGGGGCGCGCCGGTGCCGATCATTGCGATCACCGCGCACGCTACCGAACAGGAACGTCAACGCTGCAAGCGCGCGGGAATCGACGCGGTCTTGCTGAAGCCCTTGTCGCTCGAGGCACTCGACCACGAGATCCGCGAGCAGGTGCGTCATTTGAAAGGGTCATCGCTGGCTACGCCGGTGGCACCGGATCCCACCCGGGGTACGTTATCGGAAACTATGCGCAGCGGACTACAAACGTCGCTCGAGGCATCCAGACGCTCGATCCATCAGGCACTGGCGTCGCATGACATGACCGAAATATTGAGTCAGCTGCACCGGATCAAAGGGGCGTTCGCGATGATCCACGAAGCGGAAATGGTGCGATTTTGCGAGCGCCTGGAAGGGTTCGGCAAAGAGAACGACCGCCAGGCGATTCTCGAGCAACTCCCCGAACTCGACCTGCTCGCGCAGTCGATTCTGCGCCGGCGAGCGGTTTGAGTCGAACACCTGTTGTCCGACCGTTCAACTTTGTGCACCACCTCTCAGCGAACTGACCGGCATAATATTGTTCATTCACTCATCGAATAAATATATTATTCACTCTGCGGGACGAAATAAGGTAGAAAATACTGATGCTACCCATAAAAATCCCAATGAGATTTATTGCATTATTAATATAATCGCCTCCTCCTGAGTATGGCATGCCCAGGCGTTCGGTGAGGTAAAATATGTCAAGCAGAACACGCACTGCGAGAAACGCAATAATGGCGATCGGGAATTTTCGTGATCTGGAGAGGAATAGATAAATTATTGAAATCCCAAGTGTTGTCATCAGGGCGTAAGTGATAAACTGAAAATAAAACATCAAATAAGCGGGAATATCAGAGTGGCTCCATGTTGCGCCTTGTAGCTTGGACCATCTTTCATGATCTAATCTGATCTGCAATGCTTGGGGAAGGTTCCAACCAAGATTTAGGCCGACGTAAATAACCAAGAAAGTTATCATGAGAATGAGCCAAATTCCAGCTCACCTTTGAGTGCCTGCGGCGGCGTCGGTATCAATACTCACATTATTCATCATAAAGTTTATTTTCCGAAATTATGAAAGTGATCAATCCCGATGCTTCGACGGTCGACTCGGAGCATCGAATTTGATTTCGCCATATAAAATATACGCGCATTCCATAAAACCTATATTACATCCGGAAATTATTTGAAGTCGATAACGCAACTGGCCATCAGCGAAACTTGGTAAGCCCTTTCGCGTGCGGCATGTCGAGCAGAATAATCAGCAAAGAATTTCGATTGATGCACGAGCCTGTGATCCCGGAATTTGTATCGCCGCTGATCGATTGATTGATTGATTGATTGTAACCGCGAGTCTATCCGCACATAGCGTGTGAGATTGAAAAACGTCTCACTTGCGTCCGTTATCTCCATACTTGCGGTGGCGAATTCCCTTATGGGCCAACATCCCAAGCGGCCTGGATGCGATGCACAGCAATTGACTGCGAGCGCGATGGTGGACGGCGGTCTGCGTCGCGGAGCGAAATTCTAACGAGGCTCCAGAGATGACTTGTTCCTATTAGCGCATGAGTTGCGAGACACAACGCAGGATCGTGATTACCGTGATGCTGGCGAATCCAATTCGGAGGGTCCGGGATGCGAAACCGTCCGTCTATGAAACCCTGGCAAGCTGGATTTCGTATCAGCACGAAAGATGTCGGAGGTATCCGGAATTCCGTGTGTGAGGCGGGGTTGAGATTCAGACTCCAATGTTGAATCGTTCCGGGTAAAGCAGTGCGAACTGCGTCATGGCG